>JBFKLX010000078.1:0-22488 GCA_041630155.1 Acidobacteriota bacterium | reverse complement strand
TAGTCGGGTGCTAAGTACCCCGATCCATGAATACAGCAACGTATGTTGCGGGCGTTTCGAAGCAGCAGCCGGCCCCCGGAAACCGAGTGGACCACCCTGATCGGAGGCGCCGGGCACCTGGGGGCTCGCCCGCAACCGTCACCGCATTTACGAACCGGAGTACTAAGCTCCGGCACCGAATCACCCGCAGGATGCCGCTCTCAGGCCGGCCTCCGGCTTCTCGACTCGCGACTGGGCCCCGCTTGCGGGGCTTTCGGCCGCAACCCCCGGGCAAGGAGTCGGGGCGGGAACTAGCGCCGAGCCGTGGCGGTACCAGTCTTTTCGTCGGGCGGCGCGCTCCCGAGGGCGCGAAAGTACTCCTCTATTCCTTTGTACAGCGCCTCGGCCACGAGTTCCCTGGAGTCCTCTCTCTGGAGGTATTTTTCGTCGGAGGGATTGCTGATGAACGCGATCTCGGTGAGGATGCTGGGCATGGTCGAGTTGATCAGCACGATGAACGGGGCCTTCTTGACGCCGCGGTCGTGCCACTGGGGTTTGGATTCCAGCATGACCCCCGCCAGACTCTGCTGGACGACGTGCGCCAGATCCTGGGACTCCTGGTTGAAGTCACCCAGCGCGATCCGCTTCAGGAGATCTTCCAGTTCACGAATATTGCGCTGGGAAGTAGCGTTTTCGCGGCTGGCCACCTCACGTTCGTCGGCGTCCGAGGCAAAGCTCAGATAGAAGGTTTCCACCCCCGAGACGCGTCGGTTCCGGCTGGCGTTGGCGTGGATGGAAATGAACAGATCGGCACCCTCCTTGTTGGCGATGGCAGTGCGTTCCTCCAAGGGTACGAAGTCGTCTTTGTCTCGGGTCAGGATCACCTCCGTCCCCAGCCGCTCCTCCACGAGGCGTCTGACCCGGCGGGCCACGTCCAGCACGAGATCTTTCTCCTTCAAGCCGGACGGGCCGATGGTCCCGGTGTCGTGCCCCCCGTGTCCGGGGTCGAGGGCGACCCGGCCGATCTTCAGGCCCAGCACCCGGGTCAGGCTGAGTTCGCCTTTGAGGGTCGGCGAGGGTGCCAGCGGCTTCTCGGTGAGAACCTCACGCTTGCTGGGTCGATCTTCCAGGTTGATGACCGCCTCGGCTGTATTGACGGTCTGATTGGCCGCGTCGGCCGAAGTGCGCGGTCCGTGAGTGTCAATGACGATCCGGAAAGGATCGTAAAGGGCAAAGACGCTATGCCGATGGATGTTCTCGAAGTCGAGCACGACCCGCACCACGTTGGGCTGGTTTTCTCCCACTCGAACCCGCTGCAGCGACACTCCGTTGACTTCGTACGTCTTGTCCAACTCGGATCGCAAGCGCGCTCCCTGCAGGTCGAAGTAGATGCGGTCCGGGCGGGAGAGGACGTTCTTTTGGAACTCGACCTCCCGGTCGAGCTGAATCACCACGCGTGTGTAGTCTTCGTTGGACCAATAGCGGATTTCGGTAACGGTGGCCGAGGGTCCGCCGGGTGCATCCGTCGCCACCGAAGCCGTGCTCTCGGTTGGGGGCGGCGCTGGGGGTTGCTTCAGCTTCTGGACCCGCTCCAGGGCCAGCCGGCGATACTTCGTGAGGGGGTACTCGCGGGCCAGGAAGTCGTAGTGGTAAATGGCCTGCTGGCGCGAGCGTTCTCCACCGAATCGCTCGAATCGCTCCTGATAGATCGAAGCGATACCGAAAAGGGCGTCGTCGCAGGCTCCGTAGGTCGGGTCGTAGTCCAATACGAGCCGATACAGGTAGACAGCCCGGTCGTATTGGCGCCTGGTCCGCTTCCCCAGCGGCTGCTCCAGAACCTCCTTGTGAAACGCCAGGGCCTTTTCGAAAGCGGCGCGCGCGGCGCGGCGGTCGCGCGCTTCAGATGCGCCGCCCAGCAGCGCGAAGCACAACAACCCGAGCCACCAGCATCTCCTCGATCCGCCCGTAGACGCCTTCACCATAACCTGACCAGAAAGTATACCGCATGGCTGTGTCAATTCTCGGGAGTAGGGAGCGACGCGGGTCGAACTCGAGGCGACCTGCACTAGTTGAGCAGATGGGCGTAGGCGTCGGGCGTGTTGGTGAAGATTACCCTGCCGTCGGGCAGTTCGATCCGGTGAACTTGACGGTTGACCCGGGCTGCTGGCTTTTGGCTCTGCTCCCAGAGGGAGAAGTCATAGAGACGGCCGATTCTCTTGACGTAATTCTGCGTCTCTTTGTAGGGCGGTATGCCCTCGTAGCGCAGTACGGCGTTCTCGCCGGCGTTGTAGGCGGCCAGAACGTGCTCCAGGTTGCGGTCGAAGAGCTCGCTCAAAAACCGGAGGTACTGGATTCCTCCGGAGATGTTCTCCTCCGGGTTGAAAATATCCTGGACGCCAAATCGCCGGGCAGTGTCCGGGTGCAGCTGCATCAGGCCCTTGCAGTTCTTGGCCGAAACGGCCTCGGGGTCGAAATTGCTCTCCACCGTGATGATGGCCTCGATCAGGCGATCGTCCACCTGGTGTTGCTTGGCCAGCCTTTGGATCAACGGCCGGTAGGCCTCGGCCTGCTCCTGGTTGGGCAGCTCTTCTCCCGATGGTGATGGGCTGGACTTGCGGGGTGGGGCATTGGTGAATACCTTGACGCCGCGTTCGTCGATGAAGGAGTAAATGTCGCCTGCCAGCAGCGGACTCCCGAGCCAGCGGAGGAGGAAGACCAACCCCAAAGCGACGAGAATCTCTCGTCTGGTTTTCAGAGCTCGAAACGCCCGAGTCACTCGTTGTTTTCGCGCTGGAATCCGCATCTTCCCGTTTAGGATGTCCAAACCACGCTGAAAGTCTAGTGACCGCGAGCACTTTTCGCATGGCTCGCCAGGTTCACAACCTCGGCAATAGTGCCATGTTCGACCCGGGCGGCTCAAGTTCAGGGCGATTCCGCCGCCTCGCGCAGCAGATATCAGTGCTCACCCGGCCTCATCCTTTCCCGCGAATCACCGGCAAGATGCCGGTATCACACCCCCCTCCCCTAAGTCGGTGAGTCCAGAAATACGGTGATGTATCGAGGGCGTGTCCACTGGGGATGCGGAGGCGGCCGAATACCATCGGCTGGATGGATTGCAGCACTAGTACTCCGATCCATAAATACAGCAACGTATGTTGCGGGCGTTTCGAAGCAGCAGCCGGCCCCGGAAACCGAATGGGCCACCCTGCTGCGAGGCGCCGGGCACCTGGGGGCTCGCCCGCAACCGTCACCCTATTTACGAACCGGAGTACTAAGGCTGTAACTCGAAGGGCAGCTCGACCAGAGCGTACTGTTGGCTCGAGGAGTCGTGAATCTTCACCATTAAGAAGTAGCGCCCCGAGTCCAGGCTCGAGAGGTCCAGGGACAGTGCGCAGGGCAAAGGGGCCGGGCCGGGTCCTGCCGGCAGGGGGCGGGGGCGGGCGCGATAGAAGACGCGATCCCGGGTGTGAATCTGATAGTCGAAGAACAGGTTGCCGGGAGTTGGCGGCTGGGCGGCTCTGAACACGTGGAACAACAGATAGAGCGGCTGAGAAGGGTCGAAGCGGCGCTCCTGCGGAGCGAAAAGCGTGTCGTCCACTACCAGCGGATCGAACGCTTCGCGGCGCTCCACCTGGCGAATCCGCTGGGTGAGGATCGGTTTGCCCAGTCTCAGTGGGCCGGCCGAGGCGGGCGTCGGGCCCGATTCAACCGCCTGTTTTCCAGTGCGACCCGAGGCCAGGCCCCGCAGCAGGCAAGTCACCCGAATGGGGGCAACCGGGACCTGGAATCGGTCGAGGTGTTCGAGGGCCTCGGTTCGGGAGGCCGAGCCGCGGGCCAGCGTCGTGTCGAAGGCATCCAGCAGGGAGTCGTTTGCGGCGTCCCGCACTTCGCAATAGAGGTCGAATCGAGCGGGCTGGCGGGCAGCCTCGTGCTCGCGGACCAGATCGGCGGGGGCCAGGGCCACGTGCAGCAGCACCGTCGCCTCTTCCGCCCCCAGGGGGAACCAGTAGGTCTCCAGGTCGAAGGGCAGTGGTTGGAAGGAGACGCGGCTGCGGACCTCTTGTCGCAGCGTCTCGATGCGCTCTTGTCGGCGGCCGCGCTCGGCCTTCAGATCTTCGAGAACCTCTCCAGGGGACCGCAGAATGTCAGCGATGTAACGGTCGGTTTCCCCGGCGGTGGGAACCAGCTGCGGCCGGAACCCGGGGCCGGCGGACATGAGTCGAAGGCGGGGCGTGACTCGGAGCTGGTCCAAGGGGTTGGGAGGTGCGCCGGGGCGCGCGGCGGCCTTTTGCTGGGCCAGCCGGGATTCGCTGATCAGTCGTTCCTGGAAAGAGCTGGCCCGGCGCTCGAACACCAGAGTGATGGGGCCGCTGTAATACTCGGCGTTGGGGTTGCTGTTGTAGGTCCAGATCTCCTGCTCGGCATCAATGCTGCGGGACACCGGCGGCCCGTGAATGATGTAAACGCGGCCGCGGTCGCTGCGCCAGCCGGGCCCAGTCTCCGCGAAGTTCTCAGTCGAGTATTTGAGTCGGCGGTAATGCTCTTCCTGGTACTCGTTCTTGGGCGTGCCCGGTGTGGGATCGCGGTCGGCCCAGAACTGCTCGATGAATTGCTCCCGCTGCTGGTCGGTCCCGGCTTGCCGAAACGACTCGCGTTCGGCTTTGCTGATGATCCAGCCGACCTCCTGCTGCAGCCAGCGTTTGTAATTGCGTTCCGCACCCATGAGCGGCCCGGAGGACAGCAGCCAAATCAGCGCTGCCGCCAGGGTCCAGACGGTGCCGGAGTCTCCCCTCGCAGGAGCTCGATGTTGCGTCCGTTTCGGCGTCTCTTTTCGTGCTTCCCAGCGGGACATTGGCGCTTCGTCCTGGATTAGAGTATTTCGAATGCTTCACTGCGCTGGGCAGTTCTCCCGGCGATTGTGTCGTGCGCCCGGATCGACAATCGATAGCGTCCGGGCGAAAGCCGCGACAGGGAGATGCTGAGCGCGTAACTGACTTTGGGCTGGCTGTCGAGCGTCAGGTATTCGAGCTGCCGGCTCTCCAGGGCAGTCGGCTCGGCTCCCTCCCTGACGAGCTGCAGCTGGACTTCCACCTGGGGACGCTGGTCGCGCAAGGCTGGCGCGAAGATTTCGAAATAGGCGGTCAGGGTGTCCTTGCGTCGAAATTGGGCTCGAGGCTGAGGCGCCAGCAGCCAGCCGTCGACCAGCCAGGGGCCCATCGTCGCACCTGGCGTGCTGAGGCGGCTCCAAGGACGTTGTTCCGCTGCCTCGGGGTCCAGGCTCTCGACCCGGCCACACAGCATGATCGGGGAGACTTGAAAAGTCGCGGCATCCAGCTGGGGAACCTCCAGGCGGGTTCGGGTGCGGCCGAAACGGCCGTTCTCCCGGTCCAGGACGTGAATCACCAGCTGATGGGCTCCGGGCCGCGTCACCAGCTGGGTCTGGTACGTGAGCCCTTGCCGGGGGGCGGTCTGGCCGCGAAGCCGCACCTGGTCGATCACCTCGGCGACCACCCTGCCTTGGCGGCGGGCTTCGATCAGCACGGCCAGTTCGCCCACTCCCGAAAAGGCCTCGGGAGGCAAGTGCACGGCCAGCGGAATACGAGTGTAGGGTTGTTGGGCCGGCAGGAACCAGTGCTGGACCGAGACCGGGAGCGGGTCGAAAAAGACCGCGGCTTCCACCTCGGAACGGACATGCCGGCGGAGCTGGAGCTCCTTCTCCAGCAGATCGCCGGGGGAGCGCAGCAACTCGGCCCGGGCTTGATTCATTTCGGGTGCCTGAAAGCTGTTGGGGCTGTGTTCCAGGGCGCGGTAGAAGTCGAGGTTGGAGTTGAAGCGGGGGCGGCCGGTGTAGACCATGCGGAAAGCTCTTCCCATGCCCCCCGCCCCGCGGTACAGGCCGCTGGAGTAGAACTCATTGCGCTCCAGGTAACGCTGGCCCGGCTTTTGAACGGTCAACAACTGAAGCACATCGCTCTCGTCGACTCGCATGAAGAGGATGTCGGTGAGTTCGGAGAGGCGCCGGCCGGGACGCGGGCGGTAGGTCCAGAGCTCCGCTTCGGGAATCGAGATGGTGACGCCGGAATAGCCCGAAGTGGCCGCGGCGACTGTCTCCCCGGTGTTCAAGGCCAGCTCCCGTTTGCGCGACAACTCCTCGGATGGGAATACCAGCCGGGCGTCCGGCTCGCCGTGAATCACGTAAATGCGGCCGCGGTCCGTTCGCCACCCGGCCCGACCGTCCTGGAAATAACGGTTGGCATAGTCGAGTCGGCGATAGTGCTCCTCGCGGACGGGGTTGGCCTCGGTAGCGGGATCCGGGTCGCGGCGCTGCCAGAAGCTCTCCACGAACGCTTCTCGAGCCGCATCGTCGCTGAGGGTTTCGAACTCTTGCTTTTCGGTTCGAGAGACGATGTAGGCCACTTCTTCCTGCAGCCAGCGGCGGTAGTCGGGCGGCCCGTCTCCCCCGGCCGCCACCAGCAGTATGAAAAAAGGTGCAAAGCGTTGTAACACCGACAATCCTTCTGAATCAGCCCACCAGCTGGGCCACCGCCGAATAGCTTTCCTGCAGCGCTCTGTCGAGGCCTTCCGGGTCCTTCCCGCCGGCCTCGGCCAGTTCGGGTTTGCCGCCACCACCACCTTTGACCAAGGGTGCCAGCCGGCGGATCAGCTGGTTCGCGGGTATGCGGTCGATCAGGTCCGAGGAGACCATCGACACCAGGTTCACCTTGCCCTGATCGGTCGTGCCCAACACGACCACTCCGGTTCCCAGTTGGTTCTTGAGCTGGTCAGCCAGCGAGCGCAGCCCACTGCGATCCAGATTGTCTACCCGGCGCACCAGGACTTTGATTCCCTTGACCTCGCGGGCTTCGTCCCGGGCATCTCCGGCGTGCTTCTGGGCCAGCTTCAACTGTACCCGTTCGAGTTGGCGGGTCTTCTCTTTCACTTCCCGGGAGAGCCGCAGGATGTTTTCCGCGAGCTGGTCGGGAGCGGTCTTCAGTTGCGCGGAAAGCTGATCGAGCAGATCCTGCGTCCTCAGGAGGCGCTCCAACGCCTCCTCCCCGCTGAGCGCTTCTACTCGGCGCACTCCAGCCGAGATGCTGCTTTCGTGGATGACCTTGAAGAGGCCGATGTCCCCGGTCCGCTCCACGTGGGTGCCCCCGCACAACTCCTTGCTGAAGCCCGGAATCGTGACCACCCGGACCTGCTTAGAGTATTTTTCGCCGAACAGGGCCATGGCGCCCGCCCGGATCGCCTCTTCCAGATCCTCGATGTCGGTTTGCAGGGCCAGGTTTTCGCGAATCTTCTGGTTGACGATCTCTTCCAGGTGTCGAAGTTCGCGCGAGGTCAGCCCTTTGTAGTGGGTGAAGTCGAAACGCAACCGATCCGGCGCCACCAGCGATCCGGCCTGTTTGACATGTTCGCCCAAAACCTCGCGGAGGGCAGCGTGCAGCAAATGTGTGGCGGTGTGATTCCGAGCGGTGCTGCGGCGGAGCTCGCCGAAGACGGTGGACCGCACCTGGTCGCCCCGCCTCAGCGTTCCGTGCAGTACGCGGACCCGATGCAAGCGCAGACCCGACGCCGGGCTGAACACGTCTTCCACGCGGAGCTGAGCTTCGCTGCTCTCGATCACGCCCTGGTCTCCCACCTGTCCGCCGGCTTCGGCGTAGAAGGGAGTCCTGTCCAGGACGATCTCTCCGCGTTCCCCTTCCTCCAGTGTTTCGACCTCCGACTGGTCCCTCGAGATGGCCAGGACGCGGCCGGGCACGTCTTCGATCTCGTCATAGCCCGTGAATCGGGTGGAGAATCCCTGATCGGCCATCGACTCATACACAGGGGAGACCGCCTTGTCGCCGCCCTTCCAACTGGCCCGCGCTCTCTCCCGCTGCTTCTCCATTTCGGCAAAGAACCCTTTTTCGTCCAGTTCGAACCCTTGCTCCTGAGCGATCTCCCTGGAGAGGTCGAGGGGAAAACCGTAGGTGTCGTAGAGGCGGAACAGCTCCGATCCGGGGAGGGTCCGGGACTTGGACTTGGCGGCCTTGTCGAAGAGTTCCTCCAGCAGCTGCAAGCCGTAGCTGAGGGTGGTGCTGAACTTCTCCTCTTCGTTCAGCACGACTTTGGCCGCGTAGTCGCGGCTGTCCTCCAATTCCGGGTAGGCCGCTTTCATCAGCTCGGCCACCAGGGCGGTGAGGGTGAAAATGAACGGTTCCTCGCGGCCCAGCATCTTTCCGTGCCGGATGGCGCGACGCAGGATCTTGCGCAGCACGTAGCCGCGGCCTTCGTTTCCAGGCACCACGCCGTCGTTGATCAGGAACGCGCCGGCGCGGCTGTGATCGGCCAGGATGCGCAGGCTGACATCGCTCTTCTCGTCGGCCCGGTAGGCCACCTCGGTCAATCGGCTCGCCTCGGCGATGAGGGGGGCGAACAGGTCGGTGTCGTAGTTGCTTCGGAAGCCCTGCAGGAGGCAGCTGATGCGTTCCAGACCCATTCCCGTGTCGATGGAGGGGCGGGGCAAAGGCGTCAGCTTTCCCGCGGCGTCGCGGTCGTACTGCATGAAGACGAGGTTCCAGATCTCGAGGTAGCGGCCACAGCTGCACTCGGGAGTGCAGTCGGTATGGCCGGCCGGGCTCTCCTCCATGTCGAAATGAATTTCCGAGCAAGGGCCGCAGGGTCCTGTTTCCCCCATCTGCCAGAAGTTGTCCGCCTTCCCCAACCGGTAAATCCAGCCTTCGGGCACTCCGATGCGGCGCCGCCAGAGGTCATACGCCTCGTCGTCCTCCCGGTAGACGGTGGCCCGCAGCATTTCAGGCGGGAGGCCGTAGACCTCAGTGCACAGCTCCCAGGCGAAGTCGATCGCCTCCTTCTTGAAATAGTCGCCGAAGGAGAAGTTCCCCAGCATCTCGAAAAAGGTGTGATGGCGCGCCGTGCGGCCGACCGTCTCCAGATCGTTGTGTTTGCCGCTGACCCGCATGCACTTCTGGCTGGTGGCGGCCCGCTGGTAGTCGCGCACTTCCGTACCCAGGAACACGTCTTTGAACTGGTTCATCCCGGCATTGGTGAACAGCAGGGTGGGGTCGTTCTGGGGCACCAGCGAACTACTCTTGACCCGCTTGTGGGCGCGGTCTTCGAAGTATTTCAAAAAGGCTTCTCGTGTCTGATCCGACGTCATCATGGCGTTTCGCGCATCCCGACAACGACCGCTGGCCGGAGGCGCCGCGAAAGGGCTGGGGGTCTCCGCCAGGCTACCCGTTGTCCCACTCGACCCGGCTCCAGAAGGGTTCGAGACACTCCCGGATCTTCCCGCTCGGAAAGCCTCGCCTGCTGCAATGGTCGAAAAGCTTTTTCAGTTCGGCCACCGTCTCGGGCCGGCCGCGCCTGCCGATCCAGGTTTGAACGACCGAGTCCAGTGCGTCCTGTTCGGAACCGTGCTGGTCGAGACGGAGCAAGACCGAATCAATCATCTTAGCATCGATACCGAGACGCCGTAAGTCGGCGCGCAGGCGAGCGTCTCCCCATTTGCGCTGGTGGCGGCAGTAACGGGCCCGATCCAGGGCCACGGACAGGTCGTCGAGCAGGCCAACCTCCTGCAGGTCGTCCAGAACCGATGCGATCTGCTTGGCGGAATGGGAGCGAGCCAGTTTGCGGCGGAGCTGGCGGCGGCTGTGAGGCCGCCGGGCGAGCAGGCGCAAGGCCCGCCGGCGGACCTCGTCCGAGTCGGTCACTGGCGTTCCGCCGAGCCGAGGATGCCCTGAAGCTTGAGACGCAGGTCCTCGGGATAGGAAGCGTTCCGGAGGGCGTCGTCATCGGAGATCAGGCTTTGCTTGAAGAGGGAAAAGATCGACTGATCGAACGACTGCATTCCGTACTGCGACTGCCCCGTCTCCATTGCGTTGCGCAGATCCTTGGTCTTTTCCCTTTGCTCGATCATGGAGCGGACCAGCTCGGTGTTGCGGAGGATTTCCACCGCCGGGTAGAGCTGCGAGTCGGTCGAGCTCTTGATCAGCCGCATGGAGATGATGGCGCGCAGACAGGTGGAGAGCCGAAAACGGACGTCCGTCTGAAGCTCGGTGGGAAACATCGAAATGACACGGTTGATGGTTTCCGAAGCGTCGGCGGTGTGCAGCGTGCTCATCACCACGTGACCCGTTTCGGCGGCCTGCATGGCGGTCAGGACCGTCTCCTGGTCGCGCATCTCTCCGACCATGATCACGTCCGGGTCCTGGCGCAGCGCCGCCCGCAGCGCACTGCCAAAGGACTGGGTGTCTGTGTTGACCTCGCGCTGCGTAATGAGCGAGAGCTGATCCGTGAGCACGAACTCGACGGGATCTTCGATAGTCAGAATGTGAGTCCGCCGGCTCTCGTTGATGTACTGCAGCATGGACGACAGAGTTGTCGACTTGCCGCTCCCGGTCGCGCCCGTCACGAGCACCAGGCCCCGACTGCCGTCGGCGATGGCTTTCAACACATCCGGCAGGTGCAGCTCCGCCAGCGAAGGAACGCGATCGGGGATCAGACGGAACACCAGGGAAACGGTGCCGCGCTGGTGGAACACGGAAAGGCGGAAACGTCCGAATTCGGCGCCGCCGAAGCTCAAGTCGACTTCCGACTTGTCGGCCAGGATCTCCTTTTGACGAGTGTTCAGCAGGTGGTGAGCCAGGTCCAGTGTGTCTTTCTTGGTCACCGGAGCAAAGGCCGACATGGGCATCAACTCGCTCCGCACCCGGAGCGTGGGGACCGCGCCCACCTTGAGGTGGATGTCGGAGGCCGCGTATTTGAGCGCGGTACTGAGCAGCGATTTCAAATCAATCATTGTCTAAGAACTCCGAGTACACTTTGTCGATGAGAGTGCGGGCGACTCTAGCAAGACCCACCCAACGACTGATCTATGAGCTCCTCGCCATGGGTTTGGCATCCGCCGGCTGATGGACGACCGTCATCCAGCCATGCCGGTCCGGGACCCTGCCCTGAACATAGTCGAAAAAGTCTTCCTGCAGGCGGGTGGTGATGGGGCCGCGGGAGCCTTTGCCGACCTGGATTCGATCCACCGAGCGCACAGGGGTCACCTCGGCTGCGGTACCCGTGAAGAAGATCTCGTCAGCCAGGTAGAGCATCTCGCGAGGAATCTGTTCCTCCACCACTTCCACGCCCCGCTCGCGCAGCAGCGTGATGGCGCTGTGCCGGGTGATGCCGCAGAGGATGGACGCCCCCATGGGCGGGGTCAGCACCCGCTCCTGATAGACCAGGAAAACGTTCTCGCCGCTCCCCTCGCTCACGTAGCCGTTGACGTCCAGGGCAATCCCTTCGGAGAAGCCGTCGACCGCCGCTTCCATCTTGATCAAGCCGCCGTTGAGGTAGTTTCCGCCCGCCTTGGCCAGGCTGGGAAAGGTGTTGGGAGCGGCGCGGACCCAGCTGGAGGTGCAGACGTCGACTCCGTTCTCCAGAGCCTCCTCGCCCAGGTACTTCCCCCATTGCCAGACCAGCAGGAAGACCTCCACCGGAGCGTCCAGGGGATTGACCCCGATGCTGCCGTGACCGCGAATCACCAGCGGTCGGATATAGCAGGCTTCGAACCGGTTGGCCCGGATCGTCTCGAGGATGCCGTCAACGATCTGCTGGTGGGAGAAAGGGATCTCGGTTCGATAGATCTTGCAGGAGTTGAAGAGCCGATGCACGTGTTCCTGGAGCCGAAAGACCTCCGGGCCGCGCTGGGTATCGTAGCAGCGGATGCCTTCGAACCAGGAGGTCCCGTAATGCAGGGCGTGGGACATGACGTGGATTCGCGCGTCGTCCCAGTCTATGAGCGCTCCGTTCTTCCAGATCTTATCAGCTCTCATCTTGCTCATGGGCTCAAGGATAGGCTCCAATTCGAAGCGAAGTCAATTTGAAGAAGAGGCGTTTCGAGCGAAGTATCCCTTGCGCGCACGGACCCTCAGACCCCGCTCCTTAGCCGTTGCCACTTCCACTTTCAGCGGCCTCCATTGGCCGTCGGCCTTGGTATTGGACGAGACGTAGGCCAGCCGGTACTGGTTGCGCAATTCAAAAGCGATGGTCCGGAAAATACGATCCAACTCGCCGACCTTCTCCGGGAAGAACGCTTTGCCGCCCGTGTCCTCTGCGATCCGGGTCATGGTGTTGACCACCTTTTCCCTGGCCGACTTGAAGACGCCGAAGAAACCGCTGTCGTCATCCAGTTCCTCGTCCAGGAATGCGACCAGATACACCTGTACCTCCGCTTCCTGTATCTTGTCCAGCAGTTCCTCGGCACTGTAATAGCTGTCCTTGTCTTCGCCGTCGGTGAAGACCAGCAGGACCCGCTTCGGTTCTTCCCCTTCCCGGGCCTGGTCCACGGCCAGATGAATGGCGTCGTACAGAGCTGTGCCCCCGCCCACCAGCAGGTTCTCCAGTGCGTCGCGGATGTCTTCCACGTCGCGCGTGAAATCTTCTTCCAGCTCCACTTCTTCGTCGAAGGTGATCAGGAAGAGCTGGTTTTCCGGATGGGCCAGGGAGAGGAACAGCTCTGTGGCTTGGTTGACCTTGTCCACGTTGGGTCGCATGCTGCCGCTCTTGTCCATGACCAGGCCAATGGTTGTGGGCACGTCGTCCAGGCCGAAGTATTCCACCTCCTGGAGAACCCGATCCTCGTAGACCCTGAAGTCCTCTTTGTTCAAGTCGGAGACCAGCAGGCCTTCTTTGTCGTAAACCGAGACGTAAAGCACGACTTCGTCCACCTGTGAGCGGAAGCGAGCCGGAGCGCCTTGCTCCTGGGAGCGCGGCGGGGAGGGGGAGTCCTGGGCATGCAGGGGGACGCCCGGCAGCACTGCCCCCAGCAGGATCAGACAGAGATGATTCGAACGCTTTGCCATTTTTCTTTCCATCGTCGTCGTCCGGTTCGGCCTCCACCGAAACAATTTTACACGGCTCGCGCCATCGGAGTGGTGACCCGGCGCTCCGGAAGTCGCGGGGGAGGGGATGGGCGGGTTTCTCATCGAGGTGCCGGGACGGGGCGAATGATCTCGGTGGCCCGCTGTGGAGTGCACTCAGGGTTCGAGTCGGCACGGGCCTCCGCCTCGCCCTCCGGGGGGCTCAATAGCGATTGGGGGCGAAGTAGCCCTCGCGCGCACGGACGCTCAAGCGGGGCAAACCATCCGGGGGGTCCAGCCGGATCCTGAGCCTGCGCCACTGCCCATCTTTTTGTGGGTCTGAGGAGGTGAAGCCGAGAACGTACTGGTTGCGCAGCTCCGTATGGATCAGGTCCACGAAATAGTCGAGCTGCTTGAAATTGCTGGGAAAGAAAGCTCGCCCTCCGGTCAGCCGGGTGATCTGGCTGATGATGGCTCTGCCGTACTCCAGGTTTCCGCGTTCCCCGATGACGTAGATCTGGACGTCGGACTCCTTGGCGAACTCTTTGACTTCGCTGAAGGTGTAGCGGCTGCGATTGTCCTCGCCGTCGGTGATGATGATCAGGGCTTTCTTTTCGTTGCGGGCCTCCCGGATCTTCTCCAGGCCCAGGTAGAGGGCGTCGAAAAGAGCCGTGCGGCCCTTCGGATCGGCGAAGGTGATCTGGTTTTGAATGTTCTCCTTTCGGGAGGTGAAGTCGTGCTTGATGGCGGTCCGGTCGTTGAAGGTGATCAGGAAATACTCGTCCAGCACATCCCCCTGCTTGAGGAAACGCACGATCGAGTTGCGCGCGCTCAGGATGTTGTCGGACATGGACCCGCTGATGTCCAGGATGATCCCCACCGAGACGGGTGAGACCGCATTGGAGAAGTGGGTGATTTTCTGTTCGACTTTGTTTTCGAAGAGCCGGAAGTGATCCGGCTCCAAACCGACCACGTAGCGGTTGAGGGGGTCGGTGACGGTCACGCGGACGACTACCAGATCGACGTCGACTTTGATGCGGGGGGGCAGCTCCCTGGGATTCTGGGCGATCAGCGAGGTTGCCAGAGCCAGGGCAGCCACGACCAGAGCAAGAATCCTTCGCATGCCAGCTTCAGATTTTAGTGGAATTGGTCGGGAAAGTGAAGTGAGTCCTGCCACTACTCCAGTCGGGGATGCGACAAAACTGGCGGGGGTGCTTCCGCCACCCTCAATACCCATCGATCTCATCGAAGTAGTTTCCGGGCACCAGGATTTCTCGAGGCTTGCTGCCGTCAGCAGCGCCGATCAGTCCCTCGTGCTCCATCATGTCCAGCAGGCGGGCAGCCCGGCCGTAACCGATTCGGAAGCGGCGCTGCAGGAGCGAGGTGGAGGCCTTCCCGGTTTCGACGACGAAGCGCGCCGCGTCGTCGTACACTTCGTCTTCGAGATCCTGCACATCCACCAGCGCGCTCTCCTTGTCCTCGGTGCTTTCCAGGATCTCTTCCCGGTATTTCGGTTCCCCCTGCGCTCGAAGGTACTGGGTGATCTGACGGATTTCCCCCTCGCTGACGAAGGCTCCATGGATGCGGACGGGGCGCGAGGTGTGCGGGGAGAGGAAGAGCATGTCGCCCTGGCCCAGCAGTTGCTCCGCCCCGTTGGCGTCCAGGACGGTTCGGGAGTCGATCTTGGAGGAAACGCGGAACGAGACGCGGCTGGGGAAATTTGCTTTGATGAGCCCCGTGATGACGTCCACGGAGGGACGCTGGGTCGCCAGGATCAGGTGAATGCCCGTGGCCCGCGCCATCTGCGCCAGGCGCGTCAGAGAACCTTCGACTTCCTTGCCGGAGCTGATCATCAGATCGGCCAGCTCGTCCACGATCACGAGAATCATGGGCAAAGCCTCGAGGGGCTCTTCGGTTTCCTGTCCGATCAGCTCTTCGGGGGCCGCGGTGCGGATCCATTCGTTGTACTGGGCCAGGTTGCGCACCCCCTGTTCGGCCAGTAGCTTGTACCGGCGCTCCATCTCGCGGACCGCCCAATTCAGCGCATTGGCAGCCTGCTTCGGGTCGGTGACGATGGGAGTGAGAAGGTGGGGGATGTCCGCGTACAACCCCAATTCCAGGCGCTTGGGGTCGATCATGATGAATCGGACCTCATCGGGCGAAGCCTTGTAGACCACCGAGCAGACGAAGCAATTGAGTGCCACGCTCTTGCCTGAACCCGTGGCGCCCGCAATCAGCAAGTGGGGCATGCGGGACAGATCGGTGACGTGGGTGTTTCCGTTGATGAGCTTTCCCAGGCCCAAAGTGAGCCGGGACTTGCTCTCCTGGAAGGCCGCCGAGGCCAGAATCTCCCGCAGGAAAATGGTCTGGCGGGTGGTGTTGGGCACTTCGATCCCCACGGTGTTCTTGCCGGGAATCCGATCGATTCGAATCGACTCCGCCTTCAACCCCAGGCACAAGTCGTCCGACAGATTGGTGATGCGGCTGTATTTGACGCCGGGGTCGGGCTTGAACTCGAAGGTCGTGACCACCGGCCCGGGATGGATCTGCAGAACCCGCCCGGTCACATCGAACTCCTGATACTTGGCGGTGAGTCGCCGGGCCCGTTCGAGCAGCTCCGTTTCGTTGATCTCCAGCTCTTCGGAAGGAGGGTGCAGAAAGTCCAACAGAGGGAACCGGTAGGCGGGCCTGGGCGCAGACTCGGGAACTTCGAGCGGTTCGACTTCCGGTTCCTCCCACTCTCCCTGCCCGGTGGCCCCACTTTGCACCACCGGCTGCCAATCCGGGCGAGCACCGGGCACCGAGGCCACGCCAGGGGGTGGCTGCACGGGGGGAGACTGAGTGACGATGTGGTGTCTGTCCTGCCGCAGGCGCTGCAGCTCCCGCCGGTCTTCCCGGCGCTGGCGCCACAGGCCCATGCGCTGGGCCAGGGCCGCGCGCTTGCTCGAGAACCAGCCGCTCGGACCCAAAGCAGAGCCTTCCAGGGAAAACCGGGTGGAGAGGACCATGGAGAGGAGCAGAATGGTCCCCAGGACGACCAGGGCCCCGACCGTATTGAAGTACTCCCGAAGGGCCTCCCCCACCAGCAGCCCCAGGACGCCTCCCGGAGCATAATCGAACTGCCATGGCAGGCTGGGGCTCACCAGGAAAAAGGCAGCGCCCAGAGCCAGGAAACCCGTGACGAGCGCGGCTGCTTGCACCCAGGGTGAGCGCGGCTCTCCTTCTCGAAACCGGCGGAACCCGAGCAGCAGAAAAGCCGCCGGCTGCAGGAAGGCGGGCAGTCCCAGCAACTGCAGGAGCAAGTCGGCGGTCCAGGCTCCAACCCTGCCGACATAGTTGCGGTACGCGTCGGCGGGCCCGGAGACGTTCAACGAGGGGTCGAGAATCGAGTAGCTGAACAGTGCCAGTCCCAGCAGGAGGGCAGCCGCCAGCAGCAGGATTCCCACCACTTCGTTGGATTTCTGCTTGGGGTAGACGGACATGCGTGCCAACCCTCCTCAAATCTCCAGGGTCACGGGCAGGATTACGGGCCGCTTGCCGGTCCGCTTCCTGAGGAAGCGCTTCAGCTCTTTGCGCAAGATTTCCTTGAACAGGTCCTCGTCCCGCCGTTCCTCGGACGGGGTCAGATCGAAGGTCTCCAGGACCAGTTGCCGGGTGGTTTCCATCAACTCCTCCCACGCCTGCTCATGGACGAAACCGCGCGAAACCAGCTCCGGCTCTCCGATCAGATCTCCGCTGAAACGATCGATGCGCAGCACCACGACCAGGAAACCGTCCTCGGAGAGAAAGCGGCGGTCGCGCACCACGACTTCCTCGACTTCTTCGCGGTGTCCCTCGTCGATGAAGCGCCGGCCCACCGGGGCGCTCCCCGTCACCTCCGCACCCTTCGGCGACAGCTCCAGTATGTCGCCGGTTTCGATCACCTTCACGTAGTCGCCGGCAATGCCTTGCTGCCGGGCCAGCTCGGCGTGCTTGCACAGTTGCCGGTACTCGCCGTGAATGGGCACGAAGAAGCGGGGCCTGGTCAGGTTGATCATGAGTTTGAGATCGGCACGAAAACCGTGGCCGGAGGCGTGAATCGGAGCCAGCCGCGAGTCGTACACCTCGACGCCTCGCCGGTAGAAATGGTTGACCAAGTTGGAGATCAGGCGTTCATTGCCGGGGATGATCCGGGTCGACAGCAGCAGCAAGTCGCCAGGTTCGGCCTTGACTTTCTTGAACTCATTGACGGCCAGGCGGCTGAGCGCCGCCATTGGTTCCCCCTGGCTGCCGGTGGCGAGAACCACCAGCTCATTCGGCTGGCAGTCGCGCATCTCGCCCGGACCGATCACCACCTCGGAGGCCCCTTTCAGGTATCCGAGCTCCCCGGCCACGGCGATGTTGGAAACCAGGCTGCGGCCTGCCACGACGACCTTGCGCTCGAACTCGCGAGCCAGGTCCAAGATGATCTGAATCCGGTGGATGGAACTGGCGAAGCAGGAGACGATGATCTTCTTCGGGGCCCTGTGGAAGAGATTGCGAATCGGGTCGACCACCGAGTACTCCGAAGGGGCCAGGCCGTCCACGTCGCTGTTGGTGCTGTCGGAAAAGAGCGCCAGGACGCCGCGCTCCCCGTATTCCGAGAGGCGGGCCACGTCACTCAGGCGGCGGTCAATGGGTGTCTGATCGAATTTGAAGTCTCCGCTCCAGACAATGGTGCCGACCGGAGTCTGGATGCCGAAACCGTAGGAGTCGGGGAAGGAGTGCGTCACGTGCAGCGGCTCGATACGGAAACTGCCCGGTTCCACGGCCTGCCGGGCGGTCAGCGGGCGCAGCTCCGTGGTCTTTTCCAGGCCTCGCTCCTGGAGGCGTTTTTGGACCAGTCCCAAGGTGAGGGGGCTGCCGTAGACCGGAACGGGCAGATCGCTCACGATGTACGAAACCCCGCCTGCGTGATCTTCGTGGCCGTGAGTGAGAAAGATACCCTTCAGGTGCGAGGCGTTCGACCGCAGGAACTCGATGTCGGGGACGATCAGGTCGATCCCCAGGTTTGCCTCACTCCCTCCTGGAAAGGCGATGCCTGCGTCGATCAACACCATCTCATCGCGCCATCGGAGGGCGCAGCAATTCATGCCGAACTCACCCAGTCCCCCCAGGGGGATGACTTGGAGTCTCTGATCCATTCGTCACCTGGGCGGATTGTAGCATCTCGGCCAGACACAAGAATTGATCCAGGCTCAACTGCTCGGCACGCGCGCGCGGATCGCAGCCGCAGCTCTGCAGCCAGCCGCGCACGGCAGCGGCCGAAATGCTCCCGGACCGCAAATTGTTGGCCAGCATCTTGCGCCGGCTCGAAAAAGACCGACGCAGGAGACGCTTCAGGTGAGCCCACCGCACTGGGTCCGAGGGCGTCTCGCGCGGGACCAGCTGTAACACGTGCGAGCGCACCTTGGGAGGTGGTCGGAAAGCCTCGGGCGGCACGTCGAAGCCGGCGCGGGCCTGAAAATGGTAGCGGCAGAGCACCGAAAAATACCCGTAGTCGGGAGTCGACGGTTCGGCCAGAATTCGCTGTGCCACCTCCTTCTGAAGCATGCAGGTCAAGCTCTGAAACCGATGTTTGCTTTCCATCATCCTTTGGATAATGCCGGTTGCAATGTTGTAGGGTAGATTCCCGACGACCTTGCAGCCGGTGGGAACGGGCAGTTCGCGCCAGTCGGCTCGCAGGATGTCGGCCTGGACGACGCGCAGCCGGGATTCGGGATGCTCGTCGCGGAGGACTTCCAGATGCGTGACCATGTCTGAGTCGATTTCCACGGCCACGACCCGCGCACCAGCTTCCAGCAGACGCCGAGTCAGAAGTCCGGTCCCCGGGCCGATTTCCAAGACGGTGTCGGCAGGTTGCACGTCTGCCAGGCGAACGATCCTCCGGCAATAGGACGTGTCCACCAGGAAGTGCTGACCCAGTGATTTCTTGGGGGTGATCCTGTCGCGCAACTGAGAGATTGTAACAGGATCGGCAGTTTGCCATCGTTTTTCACGAGGCGTAGGAGGTCTGAAGATGAGCCAAATCCAAGATGTGACCGACGACAATTTCGAACAAGAGGTACTACAGTCCGAGCAGCCGGTCCTGGTGGATTTCTGGGCCGCCTGGTGTGCCCCATGCCGGGCGCTGGCACCCACCATCGATGCGGTGGCGCAGGATTTCAACGACCAGGCGAAGGTCGTCAAACTGAACGTCGACGACAACCAGGAGACACCCATCAAGTACGGCGTTCGCAGCATTCCGACACTGGTGCTCTTCAAGCAGGGTGAGGTTCGCGGGGAGATCGTCGGCACCAGCTCCAAGGATCGCATCGCCCAGCTGATCAAACAGAACCTGTGAGCTAGCCAAGGGCGTGTGGGACGGGGGATAATGGCGTCTGGTCCGGGACTGCCGAATGCGCGTCCGGTCCGGGGGGTCTTCGTCCAAAATCGAGTGTCGTCATGGCCAACGCAATCGTGGTGGGCACCCAGTGGGGTGACGAGGGGAAGGGGAAGATCGTCGACTTGCTCACCGAGCGGTTCGACGTGGTGGCCCGTTACCAGGGCGGTCACAATGCGGGCCACACCGTGGTGGTGGCTGATCGCAAGTACGTCCTGCACCTGATTCCCTCAGGCATCTTGCACCCCCGAAAGGTCTGCGTGATCGGAAACGGGGTGGTCATCGATCCGTTCGCGCTGGACCGGGAAATCGAAGCTCTGGAGGCGGAAGGCATCGTGGTGGCCGGTCGGCTCTTCGTGAGCAACCGCGCCCACCTGATCATGCCCTACCACATGGCCATGGAGGCGGCCGAGGAGGAGCGGCTCGGCGAAGCGCGCATCGGCACCACCAGCCGAGGCATCGGACCCTGTTACGAGGACAAGATGGCGCGCCGGGGAATCCGCGTGGGGGACCTGCGCGACTTGCGGCGGTTCCGATCCAAGCTCGAGGCGAACATCGAGCTGAAGAACCGCTTTTTGGAAGGGATCTACAAAAGACCCCCTATTCAGTTGGCTGAAGTATTCGAAGAGTACTGTGAGGTGGCCCCGCGCATCCTGCCCCATGTCGCCGACACCGCCGAGTACCTGCATCGCGCGAGCCGCCAGGGAAAGAGCATCCTGATGGAGGGAGCGCAGGGCACTTTGCTGGACGTGGACCACGGCACTTATCCCTTCGTGACCTCTTCCAATGCCAGTGCTGGAGGAGCCTGCAGCGGAACCGGCCTTGGTCCCAATCAGATCGACGGCGTCCTGGGCATCAGCAAAGCTTACACGACACGCGTCGGCTCCGGGCCGTTTCCCACCGAGTTGAACGATGCGGTGGGCGAAGAGATTCGGCGTCGCGGGGTTGAATTCGGGGCCACCACGGGGCGGCCGCGGCGCTGCGGCTGGTTCGATGCCGTGGTGGGGCGATATGCGACGAGAATCAATGGGCTCACCACCCTGGTCATCACCAAATTGGACGTTCTCGACGAGTTGGAGGAGGTGAAGATCTGCACCGGATACACGATCGACGGCGAGCCGGTCGACTCGTTTCCCGTCGATGTGTTCGAGCTGGAGCGGGTCCGGCCTGCCTATGAGACGCATTCCGGCTGGTGCTGCGACACCTCCGGAATCACGGCCTATCGCGACCTGCCCAGCCAGGCCCGCAGCTATCTGGAGCGCCTCTCAGAACTGATCGAAACCGACATTTCGATCGTCTCCCTGGGCCCCAATCGCGACGCCACGATCATCCTCGAAGAGAGTCCCAAGCTTCAGGCCCTCTTCTGTCGCAACTGAGGCATCCCGCAAAACGGTCTGCAGGGATCTGCCCCGGGTGGCGGCCTCGCTCTCCCCGGTGGGGTGGAGAGTCGCGATTCATCGAGGCCTTTGCAGGATGCAGACCAGCTCCTGACCCCCGAATGCCGTTTCTCCGACGGTCAGGCCGACGAGTTGGAAGCCGCGGGCGGCCGATTCATTCAGCTCTTTCTGCATGGTTGAAGTCTTGCGGGTCGCCAGCAGCTCGTACTCCCAAGCGGTGCCGTGCTGTTCGGTGTCGCGCTCCAGAATGACGACCACTTCGTTGCCCCGAAAGGAGGTTTCGAAGACGGTCTGGGCGCGGTATTCGAAGCCTTCTCTGCCGGCCTGCTGCAGCTCTCGCTGCATGGTGGAGGTCCTGGACGTGGCCAGCAGCCGGTATTGGAACCGGCCCGGACGCGATTCCGGGTCTCGGCGCATGACGATTACCGTTTCCTGCCCGCCGTAGGAGGTCTCGCCGCCCATCGCAGCCTGAAAACGATGGCCAGCCGCGGCGGCGGCGTCCAGCTCCTTTTGCATGGTGGAGGTGCGATTGGTGGCCAGCAAGAGATAGTCGCCGTTCGCGAAGGCCGGCCAAGTCGCGATGGCCAGTGTCAGGGCGAAGACCAAGCTTCCCAAGTAGCGCCGCATGTCTCTCCTTTTCGAAGTTCCCAAATTGAATCCCTTCTCCGGCGTCGGCCGCGGAGTCTCCGCAGGGGTGCGCCGTCTCGTCATTAGATGCCTGAAACCATCAAAATATCATTTCGGAAGTGTCCATCGGTGTGATCCTGGATGCGAAGCCTGTCGGGAGGCCCGCCGCCCGCAGTCGCCCCATCCTGCGCATTCGTTGTACACTCGGTCGGTGAATAGTCCTCGCTTGTCGGACGTAGCACTTTCAGTCGGAAAAATACCCAGGCCCGCATGCCGGGTCGTTTCAGGAGGAGGATCGATGAGACGTTGTTGGTTGGTTGCTCTCACCTTCGCCGTGGTGCTGTGCATGGGCGCCGCGGCCGCTCAGAACCCCACTTTGGAGCAGGTTCTCGAGAAGCACTACGAGGCCATTGGGGGCTTGCAGGCCTGGCAGCAGCTGCAATCGATGAAGGCGACCGGGAAGATGAGCATGGGCCCCATGGAAGCGCCGGTCACTCTGACGGCCAAGCGGCCCGACAAGCTGCGCATCGACTTCGTCGTGCAGGGCATGACGGGTACCCAGGCATACGACGGAGAGACGGCCTGGATGCTGATGCCGTTCATGGGAAAGACCGAGGCCGAGGTCATGGCCCCGGATCAGGCCAAGGCGATGGTCGACGAAGCCGATATCGACGGACCGCTGGTGGGTTATGAGGAGGAAGGCCAGAAGGTCGAGCTGCTGGGGCAGGAAGAAGTCGAGGGAACGCCCGCCTACAAGCTCAAGGTGACGCGGCCCAGTGGCGATGTCAGTTTCTATTACCTGGACAGCGAGTACTACGTGCCGATTCGCGTCGAGGGGACCCGCACGATCCAGGGCAAGGAAGTGCAGTTCGAGACGACCCTGAGCGACTACAAGGAAGTCGGCGGATTGCTGATGCCGCATTCGATCAGCTCCAAGGCCAAAGAAGCCCCTTCCGGGCAATCGCTGACGCTGGAGGAGATCGAGGTCAATCTCAACCTGGAAGACGGCCAGTTCAAGATGCCCGAGAAAAAGGAAGCCCCGAAGCCCTGACCCGGTGAGCCGCTGGAGTGGTGCCCGGGAGCATCCGGTTCGGGATTTCAGGCTGCGCGGTCTCCGCGCAGGAGTGTTCCGCAGACGGATTAGAGACCGGTGACCGGTCGCCGAGGGGGAGGCCGCTGGTGCTCGGGCTGGCGAGTCCCTGCCCGTCGAGTCGGTCTCTTCAGCGTTCAG
>JBFKLX010000077.1:0-22511 GCA_041630155.1 Acidobacteriota bacterium | reverse complement strand
GTACCCGGCAGCGTACCCGACTGCCGTGGTGTACACTCCGTCGGCCAGCCAGAACACACGCTCGGCTCCCCAGAAACACCCCAGTCCGAAAAGCGCCAGCTCCATTCCCTCCGGATAGGGGGGCAAGAGCGGAGCGTCCAGAACGAAATGGCGGTCCGGCACCGGCAGCGGGTCGGATCGCCCCGGCAGGGCTTCTTCGGGAGTGGGCAAGCGCGTCGTTTTGAAGAATGCAGTCATATCGAAATCGTTCCTCTCTTTGGACCTCTTGCTTCCTATCATAAACCGGCGGCGGGGGGCGTAGGGCGTAAGGGCGTAAGGCGTGGGCGCGTCGTGGGGCTTGGGTCTCGGGTCTTGGGGGTTGTTGGAGCGTTCCCGGGAGTTACGCGCAGCGACCTGGTCCCTCACAGGGTCAGAGGCACGATCTGGGCGTGTTCCTTGAGGTTGACGAAGCGCCGGGCCTGGCGGTAGGTGTTGCAGTGATAGCACTCCTTCAGCTTTTCCGTGCAGAGCTTGTCGGGTGCCATCCAGCAGGGCATCCGGGTCTCGAAACGCAACATGATGGATCACATCGCCAATGACCACACCGGATGGATCGTGGCCAACCTGCAGCTGGGCCGCCGCTTCAACGCCTACGGTCAAGCCGTGATCACCGAGACCTCCTCCAGCATGGCCAACCTGAGGCTCGACTCTTCCACGCTTCCCGGAGTTCCTCCGGGATTCGACTTCGAGTCGG
Source organism: Acidobacteriota bacterium (assembly GCA_041630155.1). Classification (GTDB taxonomy): domain Bacteria; phylum Acidobacteriota; class UBA6911; order RPQK01; family JANQFM01; genus JBFGHG01. The sequence goes on along the minus strand of JBFKLX010000077.1, from coordinate 21,778 downwards.
TGTCGGAACTGGAGGATTTCTCCAATCTCGGACTTCGGTGGTGGAATCTGGAAGGCGGGTTGCGTCACCTGATCGCTCGCCGCCTGGTGATGCAATACGCTGTGAATTATCAGGACTATCGAGACCGGCAGCCGTTTCTGGTCGACAACACGGGAAGCCGGTTGGGTGTCCTGCTCCGTGCCAACTGGATTTTCTGAGAACGGGGCGACAGGAAGTGCGGCCCCCGGGGTGAGGGTTTCAGCGCTCGGCAGGAGAGGATAGGAAACCAGGCGCCTCGCGAAGCTCAGGAACTCTCACTGCCGTAGCAACTCGATTGCTTGGAACTGGATCGCCTCTGACTACGCGCTCGGGAATAAGACCTTTACGCAAGGCGCCTGGATTGAGGCCGGCGGGTGGTCTCTCCACATGGGACCCCTGGTGGAGAGGAGCCCGCACCGGCCAACTCGGTGGAATCAGTTGGGCAGAATCACGCTGTCGATCACGTGGATCACGCCATTACTGCACAGAATGTCCGTCTTGACCACGTTGGCGTTGTCGACCTTGACGCCGCCGGCCGTGTCGATCTTGATCTGCTGCCCATTGACAGTCTTCGCGGACGTCAGGCTCACCACATCCTTGGCCAGAACTTTTCCGGGAACGACGTGGTAGGTCAAGATCGCGGTCAACTTGTCCCGATTCTCAGGCTTCAGGAGAGACTCGACCGTGCCCGCGGGAAGCTTGCCAAACGCGTCATTAGTGGGTGCGAAAACCGTGAAGGGCCCGTCTCCGCTCAGCGTCTCGACCAGCCCTGCCGCCTGAACAGCCGCCACCAGGGTACTGAAGTCACTGACCGCGGACGCCGTCTCGACGATGTTTTTGGTTGCCTTGTGGTGATCACCTGTGTGTCCGCCAAATGCCAGGGCGAAAATGGAAAGAACTACCAGCAGACCATACAGCTTTACCTTCATTGAAACCTCCTAAACGAAATCTTCAAAACCCGCCCGAAAGCAGGAACTCTAAACTTGACAATACGAATGGTAATCTTTTGTCTAAGTTTTGTCAAGTAAAAGTTCTAAATTTTTTTGAGAATGTCGGGAAAGCCCCCGGCCTTCGGGGTTCGAGCCGCACGGCTCCCGGTGAGTGATACGTCGCAAATGTGAGGCGCCCGGAGAAGTTGAGTGTCTCAGGCGAGGTTGACCCGTTCGGACGGCCATGCATACAATCCCTCCGCATTCTTGCGACCCCCACCGAGGGGGAGGCAGCCACGACGGAGATTTCGGAACCGCAAGGCAGGGTTTGGATGAGTCATGCGAATTGGGCACTGAACAGGTTCAGGACTGGCTTCTTGGGGATCGTCTCCCTGGTCTTGATTGGGGGCGGCCTCCAGGACGGGCATTCGGCCCCTCGAGAGGGTCCCGGGGTGGGGCAGGAAGCAGATCAGGCGAGCGCAGAGAAAGAGGCGCCCAAGGGCCTGCCGCTGGAGCCGGCCCGCACGGTCTCCATTTCCGCCAGCCAAGGCTCCTGGATCTCCCTGGACGTGAGCCCGGACGGCCAGAGCATCGTGTTCGATTTCCTGGGGGATCTTTACCTGCTGCCGATGGCCGGCGGTGAAGCGCAGCAACTGAGCAGCGGGATGGCCTTCGACGCGCAGCCCCGCTTCAGTCCCGACGGCAAGTGGGTGGTCTACACCTCGGATCGCGATGGTGGGGAAAACCTGTGGCTGTTGGAACTGAAGTCGGGAGAGAGCCGCCATCTCACCAAAGGCAGAAACTATCGGTACCAGTCCCCGGAGTGGATGCCGGGCGGTGAATACGTGGTAGCCTCTCGAGCCGGGCTGCGTTCCGGTTTTCCAAAGCTGTGGATGTTTCACCGGGACGGGGGTACGGGCATCCAGCTCATAAAGGAACCGGACGAACTCAAGACAACGGGTGCTGCGTTTGGCCCGGACGGCCGCTACATCTGGTATGCGCAGCGCATGCGAGATTGGCGCTACAACGCGATTTTTCCCGAATATCAGTTGTCGGTCTACGATCGTGAGACGGGCCAGGTATTCCAGCGGAGCGACCGGCAAGGATCGGCCTTCCGGCCGACCCTCTCACCGGACGGCCGCTGGCTGGTCTACGGAACCCGGCACGATGAGCACACGGGTCTGCGCCTGCGCGACCTTTCGTCCGGAGAGGAAGGCTGGCTGGCCTATCCGATTCAGCACGACGATCAGGAGTCGCGCTCGACCCGCGACGTGCTCCCCGGAATGTCCTTCACGCCGGATTCCGCCGCCCTGGTGGCGTCGTACGGCGGCTCCATCTGGAGGGTGCCCATCGACGGTTCCCAGCCGAGTCAAATCCCTTTCCGGGTGAAAACGGAGCTTCAACTCGGGCCTCGACTGGATTTCGACTATCCGATCAGCGATGCCGATCAGTTCATCGTGCGCCAGATTCGCGACGCCGTGCCCTCTCCGGACGGCACTCGGCTGGCTTTCACTGCACTGAACAGGCTCTACCTGATGGAGTTTCCGGATGGCCTTGCCCGGTTGCTGACCGACCTGGAGGGGGTGCAGGCTCAGCCGGCCTGGTCCCCGGACGGATCGGAGATCGCGTTCGTCACCTGGCATCAGGGTGAAGGCCATCTCTACAAAGTGAACGCGGCGGGTGGGCAGCCGGCCCGACGATTGACGAGTGTCGCGGCGATCTACCAGCAGCCCGCCTGGTCTCCCGACGGCGAGAGAATCGTGCTGCTGCGCGGGCCGGCGAGGGTCTTTCGAGAGCAGACCGGACCCCGCACGAGCGGCGCACAACAGGACTTGGTTTGGGCGCCGTCGGGGGGCGGGGAGCCTGTGTTGATCGCACCGGGCGACGAGCGCTCGGCGCCTCATTTTCGGCAGGACGACCCCACTCGGATCTACCTCTTTCACGAAGAGAAAGGGTTGCTTTCGATCCGCTGGGACGGCACTGACCCGAAGACTCATCTCGAAGTGCAGGGTGCCAAGCTGCCGGATGCAAAGGAGCCGCAGCGCGCCGATCTGATCCTGCTCTCCCCCCGCGGCGGTCAGGCCATCGCCCAGGTCAACAACGATTTGTACGTGGTGACCGTTCCATTGGTCGGGGGAAGCGCTCCCACGATCTCGGTGGCTGATCCCGCCAAAGCGCCGGTTCCGGTGCGAAGGTTGACCGAGATTGGGGGGCAGTTTCCCGCCTGGAGCTGGGATGGCCGGTTGGTTCACTGGTCGATCGGAAATGCGCACCTCGTGTACGACCTGGAGGCAGCCAGGGCAGAGGAGACGGCGGATCAGGAAGAGCAGGAGGAGCCGAGCCAGGAGTCCGAGCAGCGGGAAGAGTCCGATTCGAGCCCACGGCCCCCCGTTTACCAGCCTCTCGAGCGGCGCATCGAGATCACGGTACCGCGCGACTTGCCGCGGGGCGCCATTCTCTTGCGGGGGGCTCGCCTGATCACGATGAACGGGGATGAGGTAATCGACGGCGGCGACGTCCTGGTCGAGGACAACCGGATTCAGGCCCTGGGGCCCGGCGGCAGTCTGGAGGTTCCGGCCGATGCCCGAGTCATCGACGTCAGCGGCAAGACGATCGTCCCCGGTCTGGTGGACGTCCATGCCCACATGCGCCCGGCCTGGGGAGTTCACAAGACGGAGGTCTGGTCGTACCTGGCCAATCTCGCGTACGGGGTGACCACCACCCGGGACCCCCAGACCGGCACCACCGACGTCTTGACCTACGCCGACCTGGTGCGTAGCGGCGAGCTGACCGGACCGCGCATCTACTCCACGGGCCCCGGGGTCTTCTGGAGCGAACAGTTGAAAAGCCTCGACCACGCGCGGCGGGTGCTGAAGCGCTACAGCCAGTACTACGACACCAAAACGCTCAAGATGTACGTGGCCGGCAATCGACAGCAACGCCAGTGGATCATCCAGGCGGCCCGGGAAGAAGGCCTGATGCCCACCACCGAGGGATCCCTCGACCTGAAACTGGACCTCACGCAGGTGATCGACGGCTATCCCGGCCACGAACACTCCTTTCCGATCTTCCCGCTCTATCCGGATATCGTACAACTCTGCGCCGAGGCCGGAGTCACCTACACGCCCACCCTGTTGGTCGCCTACGGGGGGCCCTGGGCAGAAAACTACTTCTACGTCACGGAAGACGTCCACGGCGACTCCAAACTGCGCCGTTTCACGCCGCACGTGGAGATCGACCGCAAGTCGCGGCGGCGGGGGCAGGGAACTGGACCGGGCCCGGGCGGCTGGTTCCTCTACGAAGAACATGTGTTTCCCGAGCTGGCGGAGTTCGTGCGGGACTTGATTCGTGCCGGCGGGCGAGTCGGCGTGGGCAGCCATGGACAGCTGCAGGGACTCGGCTTTCATTGGGAACTCTGGGCCATGCAGTCGGGAGGTGCGAGCGAGCACGAGATGCTGCGAGCCGCCACCATCCTGGGCGCGGAAGCCATTGGATTGGACCAGGACCTGGGGTCGCTCGAGCCGGGCAAGCTGGCCGACCTGGTGGTGCTGGACCGTAATCCACTGCAGGACATCCGCAACACCAACAGCATTCGCTATGTGATGCTCAACGGCAGGCTCTACGAGGGGGACACACTGAACGAGATCGCCCCGCGCCGGCGGCCTCTGCCCCGCTTGGAGTGGCACGATCAGGAGCCGGTCACGGCGGCCGGTTTGCCGCAGCAGTGAAGAGATCAGCGGTCCGCGCCGGCGTCAGACTTCGGGAGCCCAGGGCGGCCGCTCGGCCGCTCGGATGCACCGCCGCAGCCAGGCGACGCTCGCCCACAGCGGGACGGCCAGCAAGACTTCCAGGAGCGTGAACCGAAGAGCGCCTTGCAACGAGAACGGGGACACTGCGAATTGTTGGTAGAGCGGCACCAGGACGGCCCACCCGAAACGCTCGGTGCTGAGGGGCCAGAGCAGCATGACGCCGTGGTCGGCCGCGTCGGCGGTGCACAGCAGATCCAGCAGCGGATGGCTGAGATAGACGCAGAAGACCAGGAACGGGGACAGTTCGAAGGCGGCAATCCTGGCGCGCAGCCAGCCGTAGAGCCCGGTCACCGCCACTGCCGCCGTCAGTGAATGGGAGAAGGTTCGGTGGTACACATCCAGGGGAAGCCCCAGTCCCCAAACCAGGGCGAAATCGAAGTCGGCCGCCAACGCCAGGATGACCAGCAGCAGCAAGTCCGACTTGGAGCGCCGGCGCGAGGCGCCCAGCGCAACAGCGAGATGTGCGACGGGCAGTGCCATGAAGCTGGCATGATAGCGCATTCAGCCGGGGAGTGTTCAAATCGGCCGCCGCCCGGAATCTGAAAAACGACTTCTCAGGATCGAGAATCTTCCAGGCCGCGGGGAAGCTCGAGCATCAGCGCCCGGTATCCCGCCAGGGCCTTCTCGATCTGGGCGATCTCGATGGACTCGTCCACGGTGTGAGCCAACTCCTCTTCGCCGGGGGCATAGCCCAGGACTGTCAGGCCGGCCTTGGAGAAGTGGCCCCCGTCGGTCGCGAAGCTCCAGGGCTGCGGGTCTGCGGCCATCCCCGTGGCTTCTCGCAGGATCCTCCGGGCGGCAGTCAGCGCCGGATGATCCCCGGGCAGCAAGAAGGACGGATTGTCTGCGGGTACATTCATGGAAAAACCGGTGTAGCTGATCCGCTCGTGTATGGGGATGGTCAGGGCGGCCTCGGTGCCGGGAATCAGCGCCTCCTCGGCCAGCGCTTCGAGCACCTGCCGAGCCTCTTCTCCGCTCTCCCCGGCAGTGTTTCGCCAGTCGCAGGTGAGCCAGGCCTCACCGGGAACGACGTTGGGGCTGGTCTGGTCGGTGCGGATCAGAGTCGGGGCCACGCTGCTGGCGCCCAGCACGGGCGCGGAGCGCATCCGGAGCCGCTCCAATCCTTGCACGAACCGGGCCACGACATGAAGTGGGTTGGCTCCGCGGTGGGGGACGCTGGCGTGAACGCTGCGGCCCTTTACGTGCAGCAGTAATTCGGTCCGGCCCCGGTGACCGAGCCGGAGCTGATTGCGGCTGGCCTCTCCCACCACCACCAGGGCGGGACGGAGATGAGTCGCCAGATACCGGGCGCCCAGACCTCCGACTTCTTCCTGGACCACCGCACTGACGTAGACGTCTCCCGGCGGGATCCGCCCGCTGGACTTCAGTTCGGCGGCTGCGAAAATCTGGGTGGCCAGCGGGCCTTTGATGTCCATGGCGCCCCGGCCCCACACCCGGCCTTCCTGAACGACCCCCGCGAAAGGCGGGAACGGCCAGGCCCGCTCGTCCCCGACGTCGACGTGGTCCAGGTGAGCGTTGAGCATGATCGAAGGCGCTTCGCCCGATCCCCGAATCGAGCCGATCACGTTGCCGGCCTCGTCGCGGCGGACCTCGTCGTAGCCCAGCCGCTGCATCTCTTTCTCGACCAACCCCGCAATCTCCCCTTCGTGTGCAGGCAGGCTGCGCGTCCGAATGAGGCGTTGCAGGAATTCCAGACAAGCCGTCAACTGTTGCATGGGTCTCGAGGTCTTCGGCGCGCAGTCTTCGACCCGGATGGCGCTCCGCCCTAAGCCCTACGCCCCTTCGGTCTACGCCCCTTCAGATCTCCAGTTTGCCCTTGTAGGTCATGTTCTTGACCTTCATGGTCACGAGGACTCGCGGGAAGTCGGGGATGTTGATTTCGAACTTGACCTCTTTGTCGTCGTCCGAGACCACGGGCTGGCCGTCGATCTGCCGGGGGAAGATGAACTTCGCCCCTGTGCCGTCGGGGGCCGGAGGGTAGTATCCCGCGAGGTCCACACGACCCATCCGGTCGCTGATCAGAAAGGCTGACTGGCGGAAGAAAGCGACTGTATTGACCCGAAGAATGCGCTGCATCTCCAGACCCTGCTGTTGATCGTTGGTCTGGAAATCCATCGAGACCATGATCTCTTCGCCGAAGTCACGATTCAGAGCAGGTGCGAAGCGCTCGTCGAAGGCGGCTCGCTGTGCGTCGTTCAGCTCGTCGTAATCGTTGTCGATCTGAACCACCCGTACGTACGCTTCCCGGATGGGGAGCGCGCTGAAGAAGCGGACGATGAAGGTGTCGAAGACCTCCTTTTCCCCCCTGAGGCCGCTGCCCCTGCCGGCGAAGCTGCGCCGCCGGATGTGGGTGTCCGCCCAAGGGGAATCACTGAGCACCTTGATGGCATCCTTCTTGTTCCACTCGGTGAACGGTTGCTCCCAGGGCTTCTTGGCCCAGACCGTTGCCGTCACGAGAATTGCCGCCCCCACGAGAGCGGCGGAAAGCCTGTTTCCTCTCATGTCCTGCAATGTATCGAAACCACCGGTCCATTGGCAAACCGGCGACGGGGAGCGTGGGTGCTCTCTGATTCAGCGAGTTGCCGGCAGAGGAAAGCTGCGAGCGTGCCAGGACTGCGCAAAGGGCAGCTCGAACGCCCCCCGGCGCAGGTCCGCCAGCGAGCGCACCGTGGTATCGAATACCGGCGTCTGAGGCCCCAGGTCACCGTTGTCGACGCGCTGCTGAAAATCGTGGTACGGAAGGCTTTGAATCTTGCCGTCCGGGTCGCGATAAAAGACCAGTGCGCGTTGGAGGGCATCCAGCCCCTCGACCTGAAGCTGCTTGAACATTCCGACACTGCTGTCGATCGAGCAGCCCGAAATGCCGCTGCTGCAAACGGCGGCCAGCAGGACGAAACGGTCTTCGACCAGTTGGTAGGAGGCTTTTACCGGTGCCCCGTGAGACACCCAGCTGGGCAGAAAGCTCTCCACCCGTTCTCTCACGAGCTGCTGCTCGTCCGGCGAGAGGGGCCTGGCAAAGCCGTAGACCCAGAGTTCGGCCCGGTCGGGAAGTTGAGCGAAATCCGAGAGGTCGATAGTCATGTTCGGTTCTCTCCAGGGGAATCCTTCGACAACAGTATACCTCCACACGGTTCCCTCATCCGAACGGGGGAGGGAACGCGAGACTCTTCACGTGGAGAAGCGGAGCACCGCTGACGGAGGGGCTCGCCTGATATCATGACGGAAGCGCGTAACGGCGCAGCGGTAGGGGGCTCAAGGTGGGATTCATGGATGCGCTCTACTCGACAACCTTGCTGTTGGCGATCGTTTCTGTTGCAGGGGCCTGGATAGGCCTCGCCTTGCGACTGCTCGCGGCGCAGTGGGCGGCTCCCCCTCCCCGCGTGATCCGGTTTGCCGCGTGGCTGGCCCTGCTGTTCACGGCCGGTTCGGGGCTCATACACTTCCTGGGTGGCCATCCGCCTGGCTCGCAGGAAGCCTTGGGGCCGCTGGAATTCTTTCGGATTCATCCGGCATTCGTCGTGGTGGCGGGTCTGGCCGGAGTTGCTGTCTACTGGCAGAGGAGGGGCGCCGGCGGAGGCGGCGGGAAAGGAATCTTTCGATGAGCAAGGACTCTCACCAGATCGAAACCAAGGTGATTCATGCCGGCGAACCGCGCCCTGGAATCGAAGGGGCTGTCAGCCTGCCCATCTTTCAATCGTCGACATTCGAATACTCGGGCGGTGAGAGCTACCACGACCTGCGCTACATCCGGCTCAACAACACCCCCAACCACGAAGCTCTGGCCGCCAAGCTGGCCGCCCTGGAGAATGCCCGCTCGGCGCTGGTGACCAGTAGCGGAATGGCCGCGATCACTTCGACGTTGCTGACAGTCCTGTCTTCGGGCGACCACCTGCTGATTCAGAAAGGCCTGTACGGCGGGACCCACGACTTCATCACCCAGGATCTCCCCAAGCTGGGAATCACTCACAGCCTGCTGGACATGGAGAATCCCTCGAGCTGGGAGTCCTGCCTGACTGCCACCACCCGGGCGATCTACGTCGAGACGATCACCAATCCCTTGATCGAAGTGGCCGATTTGCCGGCGGTGGTCGAGTTCGCGGCTCGGCACGATCTGGTGTCGATCATCGACAACACCTTTGCGAGCCCGGTCAATTTCCGGCCGTTGGACTGGGGCTTCGACTACTCCCTTCACAGCGCAACCAAGTACTTGAACGGTCACACCGACATCGTCGCCGGAGCGGTGCTGGGGAGCGCCCAGAGAGTTCGAGCGGTGACTCACAAGGTGAATCACCTGGGCGGCTCGCTGGATCCCCACGCCTGCTTCCTGCTGCACCGCGGTTTGAAGACTCTCGTCTTGCGGGTGCGGCATCAGAATCAAAGCGCAATGGAGATCGCGCGTTTTCTGGAAGAACATTCCGCCGTGGCGAAGGTCAACTACGCGGGCCTGACCAGCAGTCCCAGCTATCAGAGCGCACAGCGTCTGCTGGACGGATACGGTGGGATGCTGAGCTTCGAGCTGGCGGGTGGCGTGGCGGCGGCGGTCCGTTTCATGGAGCGAGTGCAGATCCCCGTTGTGGCGCCGAGCCTGGGTGGGGTGGAGACCCTGGTCACACGTCCTGCAACGACTTCTCACCTGGGAATGCCCCCAGCGGAACGCCTCGCCCTGGGAATCACCGACGGGCTGGTCCGGGTCTCGGTGGGCATCGAGGCGACTCCAGACTTGATCGCCGATTTCCGGCAGGCGCTCGATTGATCGACTATGGCTCAGGATCGGGTCGTCCTGTTGCGTGACGGACGCCGGCTGGGCTATCGCCAGTACGGTTCCACCTCAGGCTTTCCCGTCTTCTATTTTCACGGTTGGCCGGGATCGCGCTTCGAGGCCCAGCTGCTCGAGTCGGATGCAGGGGCCTCCGGTATCCGTGTTCTGGCCGTGGAGCGGCCCGGCTACGGCTTGTCGGACTTCCAGCCCGGTCGTCGCCTGCTGGACTGGCCGCAGGACGTCACCGAACTGGCAGATGGATTGCGGCTCAAGACTTTCTCGGTCGTGGGTGTCTCCGGGGGAGCACCGTACGCGGCTGTCTGCGCCTGGGCCCTGCGGGATCGACTCCAGCGCGTTTCGCTGGTGAGCGGTCTGGCTCCTCTGGACGATCCGGAACACGTCGAGGGGATGCACTGGGGCAATCGCTTTCTGCTGTCGGTTGCACGACACGTCCCCCAGCTGGGCCGGGCCCTGCTGGCGCCGCTGGGCTGGACGCTCGAGCGCGGGTTTCCGCCCATTCTGGCGGGCCCATTCTTGGCGGGGTTCGCCGAGGTCGATCGGCGTACGCTCTGCTGCCCCGAGGTCGCCCGGACCCTGTATCAGAGCACACGAGAGGCATTTCGCAGCGGCGCCAGGGGGCCCGCCTGGGAAGCCAGGATTTACCCCAGGCCTTGGGGCTTTCCACTGCGGGAGATCCAGACCCCGGTGGACGTCTGGCACGGCGGCCAGGACCGCAACGTTCCGTCTCGAATGGGGCGCCATCTGCACCGGGAGATTCCGGGATCCAAACTGCACTGGTTCCCCGAAGAAGGGCACCTGTCGCTTCCCTTCCGCCATTGTCGCCGCATCCTGCTCAGCCTGACGCCCGGCGCGGAATGATCCTCCACGGGATTTTACGCTATTCTTCCTTTAGAATCGGTCGGTATGAAGATCCACGCCTGGATTCTCCCCCTCTGGATTCTCTGTCTGTCGGCTGTCTCCGCCCTGCAGGGCGAAGGGCTCCTCTTGGAGAACGCTCTGATTGTCGACGGAGTCGGCAACACGGCCCGGCGGGCCACCCTGCTGGTTCGAGACGGCAAGATCGAAGCAATCACGCCTGATTCTCCCGAACGAGTCGCTGAAGGTGTGGAGCGAATCGACCTGAGCGGCCTCTACCTGCTCCCCGGAATGATCGATGCTCACGTCCACATCTCCGATCCCGCCCAGGCCCGGGCCGCACTGCATTCCGGCGTGACTACCGCCCGGAGCATGGGCGTCTCCCACTACGCCGACGTGGGACTCCGAGAACTGATCCGCCGCCGGGCAGTCCAGGGTCCGGAGATGCTGGCGGCCGGGTACCACGTGCGCCCTTGGCTGGCGCCGCCGTTCTTCCTCAACTCACCGCAGCTGTCTCATCTGATGGGCGGGCTGAAGGGGGCAGCGGACTATCGGTTGGCCGCTCAGGCCAATCTCGAGCGGCGGGTGGACTTCATCAAAGTCGTGGCCACCGATCGGGCGGGGCTTCCGGACACCGATCCCCGCCGGCCCATCATGTCCGAGGAAGAGATTCGTGCCGTCGTCGAGCTGGCCGGCCGGAGCGACATCCCGGTCGCGGCTCATGCACACGGCGACGTCGGAGCCCGGGCTGCGGTGGCAGCAGGCGTTCGCTCCATCGAGCACGGCACCTACCTCAGCCGGGACACCCTGGAGCTGATGCGCCAGCGTGGAACCTTCCTGGTCCCCACGTTAGCCGTGGTCAAGGACCTGATCCAGCCCGGAGGAGACTACGACAACACGGTGCTGCAGATCCGAGGACGGCACATGTTTCCGCGGCTCTGCAGCGCAGTTCGGGAGGCCCGGGCTCTGGGCGTGCCGGTGGTCGCCGCCACCGATACCGGTTATGGCCCGGCCAGCATCCTGCGCATTCAACACGATCTGCTGGAGCTGGTGCAGTGCGGGCTCTCTCCGGCTGAGGCGATCGCCGCTGCAACCGTCCAGGCCGCCCGCCTGCTGGGAATCGAACAACGGACGGGGCGGATTGCCCCGGAGCTGGAAGCGGACCTCGTCGCGGTCGATCGCAATCCCCTGGAAGAGATCGGCAATCTGCAGGACGTTCTGCTCGTGATCAGTGACGGCGAGATCGTGGTCAATAGAATCTACCCGTCCCAGCCTTGACCCTCGCAGCTTTCGGCCGCTGCGGCCAGCACTTGCACGAACGGGCGTGCTGTGCGAGAAAGGCGGTCGACGATGTCTGGTGATTCCAGTGAGTTCCAACCTTCTACGAGGACACGACGGCTCCGCCGCTGGGTGGGCATTTACTTCGTAGTCGCGTTCCTGCTGATGATCTGGCCCGTGTACCCGATCTTCTCGAGAGTTCGCCCGCTGCTGCTGGGGCTGCCGTTTTCCCTCGTCTATCTGGTGACCGTTCTGGTGGTGTCGTTCCTCGTGATTCTGGGGCTCTACCTCTGGGAGGCGCACCATGGAGAACTGGAGTAATGGAGCGCTGGCTCATCGTTTTCCTGACCACCTGCGGCTACCTGGCGCTCTCGCTGCTGATCGGCCTGCTCTCCGGACGCCGAGCTTCCTCGGCCAGCGAGGGCTACGTGGCAGGCGACCGGCGGCTCGGCTTCCTGGTGCTCTACTTCATCATGGGAGCCTCCATCTTCAGCGCCTTCGCTTTTCTGGGGGGGCCGGGTTGGGCCTACTCCAGGGGCGCCGCCGCCTTTTACATCATCTCCTACGGCACGGTCGGGTTGGTGCCCTGGTACTTCATCGGCCCCCGAGTCGCACGTCTGGGTAGGCGCTACGGCTATGTGACACAGGCGGAGTTCTTTGCCGATCGTTACCAGAGCCCGTTCCTGTCGGCCCTTCTGGCCGTGATCAGCCTGGCCGCCTTCCTGCCGTACCTGACCCTGCAGATGCAGGGGGCCGGGTACGTCTTCTCGGTCGTGACGGAGGGGCGCATTCCCGTATGGGGCGGCGCCGCCATTGCCTATGGCGTAGTGCTGATCTACGTCTTTCGAAGCGGGGTGATGGGGGTGGCCTGGACCAACACCTTCCAGGGCATCCTCATGCTCACCCTGGCCTGGGTGCTGGGGCTCTACCTGCCCTACCGGCTTTACGGCGGGGTCGGCCCCATGTTCGAGCAGCTGGCCGAGCGCGTGCCCGAGATGCTGACGGCGCCCGGGCTGGACGGCAGCGGCGCCCGCTGGAGCTGGGGCGGCTATTCCAGCGCAGTGGCCATTTCCGCACTCGGATTCAGCCTGTGGCCCCACTACTTCATGAAGATCTACACCGCGCGCAATGTTCGGACGCTCAAGCAAACTGTCGTGTTCTACCCTACCTTCCAGATCTTCCTGGTCCCGATTCTGTTGATCGGCTTTGCCGGGATCGTCGCCTTCCCGGGGGTCGAGCCCGCCGACGCGATCCTGCCCACGATTGTCACGGCCATGGATCTGCCGGCGCTGGCAGTGGGACTCTTCTGCGCGGGCGCCCTGGCGGCTTCCATGTCCACGGGAGACGCGCTCGTGCATGCCGCCGCTTCGATTCTCGTGAAGGACTTCTGGCGGACCCTGTTCCGCCCCCAGATGGAAGATCAGGCCCAGACCCGGCTGATTCGCCTCCTGGTCATCCTGATCGGGGCCGTGGCCTACTATTTCGCCGTCATCTCCAACCTCTCGCTGGTCTACCTGCTGCTGCTCTCCTACGGCGCCATCGCCCAGCTCTTTCCGCTGTTGATCGCGGCCCTCTACTGGAAGCGTTCGACGCGAAAGGGAGTGTTGGCGGGCCTCTTGGCGGGGTGCTCGGTGACCCTCCTCTGGAACCTGTTTCCCCAGCTCCAGTGGCAGGACATCCATCCGGGGATCTGGGGGGTGTTGGCCAACCTGTTGGTGATGGTCCCCGTGAGTCTGATGACCCGGCAGCCACCGGCCGCCCACCTGGCGCGATTCGTCAGATGATCACCAGCGGCTCGGGAAGTCGGAGAGGCTGACAGCCGCGGAGCCTCTGAGCGCGGACCTGGTCGGGCAGGCCTGCCCGGCTCAGTACCACTTCTTCCCCTCCAACCGGCACTCCAGTCGATGGCGCCGGTGTTCGAGCTGGGGAGCGGCGTGCGCGCAAAGCGCCTGCTCGACGAGTTCCAGCGCCCGCGCCAAATCACCTTCCTGATGCTCCAGAATCTTGGCAGCTTCCTCGAAGGCGGGCAGGGGGGCGCGCCGGCCCAGACCGGTCAGGCGCAGAAAGAGTTCCAGCGCCTCGCCGAACCGCCCGAAGCGCTTCCACAGGAGTCCCAATTGCAGCATCAGTTCCGGAGAACTCCGGTTGGGGTCACGGCGCCAGGCATCTTCGAGGATTTCCAGCGCCCGCTCCCGATTGCCCCGCACCTGATGAACGCGCGAGGCCGTCAGAGGGTCGACGAACAGCTTCTCGTCGGGCTCCTCGATGAGACGGCTGGCCAGGGCCACCAGGCTGACCAGCGTCAGCAGATCGGTCCGGTTGTGGCGAAACACTCGATCGAACGCCTGGTAGCGCCCCCAGCGCACGTAGTTGAAGTAGATCCGGGGAATCAGGGCCGAGGCAATGTCTCCCTCGCGGTGCAGGCCAAGCAGCCGGCGCTCGAGCGTCTGCAGGGAGCAGTCCTCGAAGCAGCCCCGCCAGAGCAGACGGCTGGGATGCAGCAGATCCAGATGGTCGAACTCCCGGAAGGGGCGGCGCAGCCGCTGCATGACGCACCGATTCTCCAACAGGTTCAGGTCGTAGGTCTTTCCGTTGAAGGAGACCAGGTGCCGAAAGCGGTTCTCACCGTGAATCAACTCGTCCAGCTCTTCCAGGAAAGCCCGTTCCGACTCGTAGCCCGGCAAGAAGAGCTGGCGAATGCGGAAGTGGCCATCGTCGAACCATCCCACCCCCGCGAGAAAGATGCAAGTCCCCGCGCCCCCTGCCAGTCCGGTGGTCTCGGTGTCGAAAAAAAGGGTGCGGTAGGGGTCGAATTCCCGGAAGCCGGAACCCGACAGCAACTGTACCGCCTCGCTGGACACCCGGTGCAAGTGGCTCAAGGGAATGCCGCCATGCTGGTGGTCTCCGGGATAGGCCCGGTCCACGGTCAAAAGGTGCCCGGAGGGGCGCTCCTTCCACTCTCCGCCCAAGTATCTTCCCAGAGAGGTCGAAGCCGGCTTTGGGCGCGAGAGCTGTTCCAGCCGTACTCGGAGGTCGCGCCCGGGGGGGCGGCTCCCATAGATGCGGCTGAGCCTCGAACGCAACGGTTCACTCATCAGATTCCCTTACGGCTCATTGGGACACGGTCGTGAGACCGGATTTGAGCCGTTGATTCCGCTGTGCGGGAGCGCCCCGGCGCCTCGTCGACGCCCCCTCACATGATGGTTCGAAGCAGGTTTCGAGAATCTCATCCTACTGCACCATCACCGCCCGCCCGGCCGTCAATTCGTGCAGGATGGTCAGGCTGATCTTCTTGGTGCCCTCACCCAATTCGTTGACGGGCCCCACACAGGATGGACATCCGTGAGGGCAGCCGCACTCCTGAATCAGGGCTTGGGCCTGCTGCAGGGCCAGGTCGTGGCACTCGAACAGCTTCTCGGAGAATCCTACCCCGCCGGGATAGCTGTCGTACAGAAAGACAGTCGGATCGAAATCTTCCAGCGTCTCGGCGCTGCGGGCTTCGGCTTCGCCGCTACTGGAGTAGAAGCCCAGCCCCTCCTGGCCCGCCAGGGCGAACCAATTGGTCGAACGGTCGCCCACGCTGCGGCCCAGGTCGCGCACGTCGCACATCAGCAGCAGCGTCGAGACGTGGTGCAGCGCATAGGAAACCCCCAGGAAGCCGCGAATGATCTGCTCCCTGGTCAAGCCCAATTCGAGCAGGAGGTCTTCGGGAACAGTGAACCAGTAAGAGGTCGTGTGCAGCTCATGCAGGGGAAGCAGGATCTTGCCGTACCCCAGGTTCTCCCGAGAATAGAACTTGATCTTCTTGAAGCCGGGATATTTCTTGACCAGGTGCACTTCGCCGTGCTCGACTCGAGCGGGCCCGGCCTCCTGCTGGCCGTCGGAGCGCAGCACCCGCAACCCGGAGTAAGTGATGGCCTCCGTGAAGTAGTCCACTTCGACGGGCCGGACGTAGGCCTTGCGTCCTTCGTAGTCGAGGCCTTCCACCTGGTACTGGCGTGCTTCGCACATGTAGATGGCGTCCTCGTGAATCAGCTCGGGCGCGCTTTCGAAGTCCACCTCTGCGATGGCGCGATTGTTTCGCTCCACGTCGAAGACGACGAAGTTCTCTTCGGCGATGTTGCGCAGGCTGACCGAATCGGCCGGGTAGGACTCGTCGCTCCAGTGCCAGGAATTGGGTGTGGCCGTCAACGTCCCCTGCTCGCTCAGGAACTCCAGGATCTCCTCGAGCACTTCACTGCCAAACTTCTCACCTCTCTCGAAGGGCAGCTCGAATGCCGCACACTTGATGTGGCTGACGAGGATCTGCAGATTGTCGGGATGGATCAGCCCATGCTCGGGCGAGCGCTCCAGGAAGTACTGGGGATGCTTCACGATGAACTGGTCCAGCGGCAGATTCCGGGCCACCAGAATGGCCGCCGAACGACCGGTGCGCCGGCCGGAGCGCCCCACCTGCTGCCAGGTGCTGGCCACCGAACCCGGATAGCCCACCAGCACGCACGCTTCCAGGCTGCCGATGTCGATACCCAGCTCCAGGGCATTGGTGCTGACGACTCCCAGGATCTCGCGGTTGCGCAACTGCCGTTCGATCTCTCGCCGCGTGTTGGGAAGATATCCTCCCCGGTAGCCGCGCACTCTCTTGGGTTTGCCGGGGTGACGGTCGATCGACTTCTGGAGGTACCTCAACAATACCTCCACATTGACCCGGCTGGAGGCGAAGACCAACGTCTGCACACCGCTCTTCAAGAAGCTCTCGGCCAGGGAGCGAGCCACGCTCAGGGCATTGCGGCGCAGTCCCAGCTCAGGGTTGATCAGGGGCGGGTTGAAGAAGATCAGATCTTTCCGAGCCCGCGGTGCTCCGTTCCGGTCGATCAGGGTGACCGGTTCCTCGAGCAGCGCTTCGGCCAGTTCCTTGGGGTTGGCAATGGTTGCCGAAGCACAGATGAACTGTATCTCCGAGTTGTAGAAGCGCGCGATTCGTTTGAGGCGGCGAAACAGGTTGGCGACGTGGCTCCCGAACACGCCCCGATAGGTGTGCAACTCGTCGATCACCACGTAGCGCAGGTTCTGAAACAGCTCGACCCACTTGGGGTGATGAGGCAGCAGGCCGCTGTGCAACATGTCCGGGTTGGTCAGGATTACCCGCGCACGGCGGCGAATCTGGCGCCGCATGTCCCCCGGCGTGTCTCCGTCATACGTGTTGATTCCCAGCGGATGCGCCAGCGCCGCCTCCAGATCTCTCAATTCGGCCATCTGGTCCTGAGCCAAGGCCTTGGTGGGAAACAGAAAGAGCGCGCGCCGGTCCGGATCGACCAACATCGATTCGAGGATGGGCAGGTTGTAGCAGAGAGTCTTTCCGGAGGCGGTAGGGGTGACGACCACCAGGTGATTCCCCGCCCGTGCTGCCTCGTAGGCTTCACGCTGATGGCTGTAGAGGCGGTGAATTCCTTGGGCCTCGAGCGCCTGCCCGAGGCGTCGGGGGAGCGATTCGGGCAGCTCGGTGAACTCGCCCGGCTGAGCCTCGATCTGCACCCAGGCCGTGATCTGCCCCCGATCACGATAACGTTCCAGTTCGCGCAAGACGTGCTCGACCGCCATAAGTCCCAACCCTTCGGTCTCCTCACTCGGGTCCTCAGCCGCGATCAATGTAGCATCGCGGCGTGACACTGGCAGGAGGAGAGCGCAATGGTAACTGCGGCGGGACATTTGCGCGGCCGCCACCCGGGATGAATCCAGCCACAGGACGAATCGTCCTGGGCGCGTTGGGGCTCCCGCTGCGTCCCCGTCCCGTCGGGTTTCTCGGGTGTTGAACAGCACTCCAGACCGCTCCCGGCTTGAACTTGCCCCGGTCAAATTCATATATTGAGCGGGTTGTGGTGTCGACGAAGACCTTACTTGCATGCCTGCTGGCCTGGCTCATCCCCGGCGGCGGTCATATTTTCTTGCAGCGCTGGAAGCGGGGCCTGGTCTTCCTGGCCGTCATCGTCACCCTGTTCGTGCTGGGGCTGACCCTGCAGGGCCGGCTGTTCAGCCTGGAGGCCGGCTTTTTCGGTCTTCTGAAATTCCTCGCCGGGCTCAGCACCGGCCTGCTCTACTTCCTGGGGAAGTCAGCCGGTCTGGGTGTGGGTGACATCACTGCCTACGGCTACGAGTACGGCAACACCTTCATCTACACGGCCGGCCTGCTCAACATGCTGGTGGTGGTGGACGCCTTCGACATAGCCCGGGGGAGAAAGTCGTGAATCACTTCCTGATGTTGATCATTCTCTCCTTGGCTATCGCGCTGGTGTTCACGTTGATCAGCAAGGAGACCAAGGAGGAACGGATCCGCTATTTCCTCACCATGATCCTGTACATGGTGGTCGGTTCCTTTTTGGGCAGCTGGCTCATGTCGGCCATCCCCTGGTGAGGGCCGCCGCAGGCCCAAAGCTGGGACGCTCGAGGTTGCCGCTTCCGATCCCCGAAGTCTCTACGGCCCGATCCTCCAGCTGCATTACCGCTGGAGGCCGCTCGATTGCCTCCGAAGCCGGCCGCGTATGGTCTCCATCTGAGGGGCACGAGCACGCACCTGCCCGATTCAGGAGAAGAGGATGATCGCCAATGTTCCGGGGCCGGATTGGGACGGGAAAATTGGGGTTGGGGGCCCTCTGCCGGCGCGGGGCTGGGAGCTGCCGGGCTGGTTTCGCGGCTCGATTCGGTGGGGCCCCGCGCTGTTTTGCGCCGCGCTCATCTTCTACCTCTCCCATCAGAGCAGTCTGGCCGGGCAGCAGTTCATCCCTGACTACGTGGGTCACCTGGTTGCATACTTCACACTGGCCGGTTCGCTGGTGTGGGGTCACTGCGACCTGTGGAGCCGGCCGCTGACCCGGAAGGCGGCTGCCCTGACCTGGCTTTGGAGCACGCTATACGGTGTTCTGGACGAGTTCCACCAGATGTTCGTTCCGCTGCGGGAAGCCAGCTGGCTCGACTTGGGCGTGGACACCGTGGCGGCGTTGGCAGCCGTGCTGGCAGGGCTGGTACTCTCGGGCTGGTGGTTCGAGCGGAGCTGACCCCCATTCTCCCGGCGAATCGAGGTTTCCGAATCAGCCCGAACTTCGACAGTCCTGCGGGCGCTGCAGCGCAGACTCAGGAGTTGACATCCGATCCGGCTCGGTGGAACTCTTTGTAGTGCCGCCGCTGCGGGCCGGCGTGCCGGCACTCCGGCCGGGGAGAGTGGAAATGAATGAGGAGCATCTGCGAGCCTATCGCAAGAAGCGTGATTTCGGAAAAACGCCCGAACCCGCCGGGGGAGGGCCGCCCGACTCCCCCTCGCACAACCGTTTCGTGGTGCAGCACCACAAGGCCCGCCGGCGCCACTATGATCTACGTCTGGAAATGGAAGGAGTGTTGCGCTCCTGGGCCGTTCCCAAGGGGCCCTCGCTCGATCCCGGTGAAAAACGCCTGGCGGTTCACGTCGAAGACCACCCCTTGGACTACATCGACTTCGAAGGAGTGATTCCGGAGGGTGAGTACGGCGCCGGACAGGTGATCGTCTGGGATCAGGGGACCTACGATTGCCCCGGTAAGGAACGGGATCCCGTCGAGGCGTTTCAAAAAGGGGCTCTGCATCTTCGGCTGCAGGGGCAAAAGCTGCGCGGCACCTGGCTGCTGGTCCGGATCGAAAAGGAAGAAAACAACTGGCTCTTCTTCAAGAAGGAAGACGAGTTCGCCGATCCCAGTCGGGACATCCTGCAGGAAAAGCCTGAATCGGTGCTCTCGGGACTGAAGGTCGAGGAAGTCACCGAGCAGACGTCAGGCACCTGGCACAGCCGGGTGCACCGCATGCTCGGAGAGATGCACCTCCCCCAGGCGGAAGTCAACGAGAGGGTTCGGCCCATGTTGGCGACCCTGGTTTCCCAGGTCCCAACTGGTCCACGCTGGGTATACCAGCTCAAATACGACGGAATCCGTGTGCTGGCGGAAAAAAAAACGGCAAATTCCGCCTCTATTCCCGTAATCTCAAGCCGCTGAACACCCAGTTCCCGGAATTGCTGGAGGAACTGAAGACCGTCCCGGCCAACGAGTTCCTGCTGGACGGAGAGATCTGCGCTTTCGACGAAGAAGGGCGCTCCAGCTTTCAGCTGCTCCAGGGGCGCATCAACCTGCGGAATCGTGCCGCCGTTCGCCAAGCCCTGGGGCAGATCCCGGCGGCCTTCATGATCTTCGATCTCTTGACCTGCGACGGCTACGACCTGCGCGGCGCCACCTGGAAGGAGCGCCAGCAGGTGCTGGAGGCGCTCCTTCCCACCAGCAGCCTGCTGCGCCGCGTCGAGACCATCCGGGGGCAGGGTGGCGAGTTCAAGGAGCTGGTCTGCGCCAAAGGCCTGGAAGGGATCGTGGCCAAGGATACCAGCAGCACCTACCTGAGCAAGCGCAGCCCGCACTGGCAAAAGGTCAAGTGCGTCCGCCAGGAGTGTTTCGTGATCGGCGGCTACACCCGCCCGTCCGGCTCCCGGCGGCACTTCGGCGCCTTGCTGCTGGGACTCTTCCAGGACCGGGAGCTGGTATTCGTGGGGCGGGTCGGGACCGGCTTCGACGCCCGCCGCCTGAAGACGATCCATGCCAAGCTGCAGAAGCTGACTCGGCCGGAAACACCTTTTCGGGAAATCCCCAAAGAACTCCGGGACGCCGTTTGGGTCGAACCGAAGCTGGTCTGCCTGGTCCAGTTCAACGAGTGGACCCGGGACCGGATTCTGCGCGCCCCCTCCTTTCAGGGCCTGCAGCCCCGCGTGGATCCGCGTGACTGCCGCATCGAGGAAGCCGGCCTGGCGCCCAGCAACGAGACCTCTGAGGACGAGCTGGCCGGCTATCCATTCCTGTCCAACCTCGACAAGCCGTTCTGGCCGGAAGATGGCTACATCAAGCGGGACCTGGTCAGTTATTACCACCGGATCGCCCCCGTCATCCTCCCCTACTTGCGGGACCGCCCCATGAACCTGGAGCGCTACCCGGACGGCTACGCCGGCAAGAGCTTCTACCAGAAAGACGCCCCCGACTTCTTCCCGGAATGGATCCGCACCGAGATCGTGCAGTCCGAGTCCAAGGAGCGGCCCGTGCGCTACGTGGTCTGCGACACGCGCGATACCCTGGTCTATCTGGCCAATCTGGCATGCATCCCGCTGCATCCGTGGAGTTCCCGGGTGGACAGTCTCGAGAACCCGGACTTTCTGATCATCGATCTCGATCCCGACCCGGACGTCCCCTTCACACAGGTGACGAGCTTCGCCCTCGAGGTCCGGCGTGTTCTGGAGCAGTTGGAACTCCAGTCCTTCCCCAAGACCTCGGGCGCCAAAGGGCTTCACGTCCTGGTGCCACTCGAGGCCCGCTACAGCTACGAGATGGTGCGGAGCTTCGGAGAAATCGTCGCCCGTCTGGCCGTCCACGGAAACGAGCAGATCGCGACGCTGGAGCGCAGCCTCGCCAAACGCAAGGGAAAGGTCTACGTGGACTATCTGCAAAACGGCATGGGAAAAACCATCGTCAGCGCCTATTGCCTCCGCCCGCGTCCCGGAGCCCCAGTGTCCGCCCCCTTGGCCTGGAGCGAAGTCGGACCCGCTCTCCGCCCCGAGTCCTTTCATCTCGGGAGCATCTTCCGGCGCCTCGACCAAAAAGGAGACCTCTTCCAAGGGGTGCTCACCGAGAAACAGTCCCTGGAAAACGCCCTGCAAAAACTCCAGGGCTTGATGGAAGGGGGGTAGGCGCTTGGGTCATGGCAGCCGAGGCCCCAATACCTTTGCCGCTATCTTTGCCCTTGTCTTTGTCGCGCCTCTTGGGAGGGCTTAGCGCAGGCCTAGGTTTCCGGACTTCGTTGGAGTTTCGGGTCTCGAGCTTCGCGCCGGCCCCATGCCTTAGAATGGCTCACGAACATGGCACTGGTGTCGACACGATCCGCATCCGAACCCGAACGGCCCCTCGTACTGGAGCGCATGGCAGGCCGCCTCGCCGAGCGGCCGTTTCAACCTCATCGGCTGCTGCCCAGTGCGCATCTGCAGACGATCGTGGCATCTCGGATGCCCCGTGAGTTCTCCTGGGGCTGGCAACGGAGCCGG
>JBFKLX010000076.1:0-22609 GCA_041630155.1 Acidobacteriota bacterium | reverse complement strand
GACCAGGTGATAGCGCTCGAAAGAGGCCCTTGCCGCCAGGTGAAAGACCGTATCCACGCCGGCTACGGCTCGCTTCATGCTGGCAAGGCTGTCCAGGTCCCCCTGCACCAGCTCGGCCTGAAGCGGGCGCAGCAGAGTGCCTCTTTCCGGACGGCGCACCATGAGGCGGGGGTTCAGTCCCCGCACCGCCAGTTGGCGGGCGACTTCCCACCCGATGAAGCCGGTTGCGCCGGTCACCAGAACCTTCTTCACGAGGCCGCCTCTGGTCGCGTGTCGACACGGGTTTGCCGCTCGCTCTCCAGCCGGGGTGGCTGCAACTCGGCCCTGCGGGCGATCTCCCTGAGCAGCCCCCGGAAAATGAGCGCGTGGATTGGATAAATTAGGTACCAGTAGGCCAGACCGGCCAGCCCCACGGGGTCGAAGATCGCCGTCTGCCTGATCGTCGACCCGCCGGCCTCAGGGGTCACCTCGAATTGGAGCCAGGCCCGCCCCGGCACTTTCATCTCGGCGCTCAGACGCATCAGCCGGTCGGGCAAGTATTCTTCGATGCGCCACCAGTCCAGAGTGTCGCCGACCTCGAGATCTTCCGGGCTTCGGCGTCCCCGCCGCAGGCCGATGCCTCCCACCAGCAAATCGAGGAAGCCCCGCAGCCGCCAAAGCCAATTGCAGAAATACCAGCCGTTTTTGCCGCCGATTCTCCGAATCGGCTGGAAGGCCTGGGCCGGAGCGACTCCGACATCAGCCGCCCGCGAATCGACCAGGCGCTTGCCGAAGCGTTTTCCTCCCCAGTTGGGCCGCTCACCGCCCGCCGAGATGGCGTCTGACCAGCGGGTGGCGGCAAACTCACGGTCTTCATTCTCGAGGGCCTCCGCCAAAACCTCGCGCACGCCGGCGGGCCGCACGGAAAAGACCCTTCGGGCGGAATCGTCGCGCACAATGGTGGGATGACGGATGCTGTCGATCAGTTTGCGTCCCACCCGGGCATAGAGGGGCGTCACCAGCGCCAGCCACAGACTGGAGAGCCGGGGGGTCAGCACCGGCACCGGGATCATGTAGCGGCGGAGTCCCCGTTGCATGGCGTATTCCTGCATCAGTTCGCCGTAAGTCACCTGGTCGGCGCCTCCGACCTCGAAAATTCGGCTCCCGGCTGGTTCCGGACGCAGGTGGATCGCCTGGCGGAGGTAATCGAGAAGGTCGTTGATGCCGATTGGCTGGGCTTTGACCGAAACCCAGCGGGGAGTGATCATGACGGGCAGCTTCTCGACCAGATCGCGGACCATCTCGAAAGAGAGACTGCCTGAACCGATCACGATGGAGGCCCGAAATTCGAGCGTCTCCGCACCGGACGAACGCAAGATTTCACCCACCGCCTGACGGCTGCGCAAATGGGCCGACAATTCCTGATCATCTCCCAAACCGCCCAGATAGATGATCCGCTGGACTCCACACTGCCGGGCCGCCTCGCCGAAATTTTCGGCGCCTCGTCGCTCGGTTTCCTCGAAGGTCTCGGAGTCTCCCATGGAGTGAATGAGATAAAAAGCCGTATGGACTCCCTCGAGTGCCCGACGGAGGCTCTCGGGTTCCATGACATCGGCTTTCACGACCTCGGTTCCGGTTCGCACGCGCTTTTGCAGATATTCGGGACGGCGAGCCAGGCAACGGATTCGATAAGGGCCAACGCCTTCAGTTCTTACTCGTTCGTCTTCCCGCTTCTGCCCGGTAGCCAGCGGCTCCCGGCTCCGGCCTGGATCGACGTCCCCCCCCTCCGGGTGATCCTCTTCCAGGAGCTCGAGAAGGCGCCCGCCTACGTATCCGGTAGCGCCCGTCAGAAGGATCAGATGCCTGGCTTTATCGAACATTCCACCCCCCAAGACCTTCCCAACACAGCTCTTGATCGCGTCTGCCTCGTAACGTTAGTTAGGGACTGCACCATTGGCCGTGCGGTTTCATTGTCGTCGGTCGCCCCCT
Source organism: Acidobacteriota bacterium (assembly GCA_041630155.1). Classification (GTDB taxonomy): domain Bacteria; phylum Acidobacteriota; class UBA6911; order RPQK01; family JANQFM01; genus JBFGHG01. Next base: position 20,641 of record JBFKLX010000076.1, on the reverse strand, counting down.
TTGCACCGGGAGGTTCGTGAGGTCTGTTCTGGCGCTTGGACCTCCGTCGGTCGTTCAGTTCGATTTTTGGACAGGACCATCGGCTCTGCGGGCGGCGATGAGGGTCAGGTCGTCCTGCACCGAGTCCTGGAAGTCCTCGACAGCCCGGCGGATCGATTCGATCAATGTTTCGGCCGGCTGGTGGTGGATCTTTCGGACCAAGGCGACCAGCCGCTCGCGTCCAAACTCCTCCTGCTCGCCGTTGCTGGCTTCCAGCAGCCCATCGGTGTAAAGCAGCAGCAGTTCGCCGGGCTGGAGGCGCGTCTCGACCACCTCGTATTTGGCCTCGGCGAGCAAGCCCACGGGAGTCCCGGTGGAATCCAGCCACCGAACCGAGTCTTCGCCGGCACCCATCACCAGCGGGGCGACGTGGCCGGCGTTGACATAACGAATCACCCCTGAATCTTTTTCCAGAACTCCGATGAAGAGCGTGGCATAGGCCGCCTGGTCGGTGGAATCGAAGACCACCGAGTTGAGCTGGGAGACCACCTTTTGGAGCGAACTTCCTACCGCCGCCAGCGCCCTCAGAGCGATTTGAACCGCCGGCATCAAGAGCGCCGCCGGCAAACCCTTGCCCGCTACATCGGCGATCACCAGAGCAGTCCTGTTGCCGTCCAGCTCGATGAAGTCGTAGTAGTCCCCCCCGGTTTCGCGAGCCGGCCAGGAATGCGCCTTGATCGCGAAGGGGCCTGGAGGCGGAACGTTGCGGTCCAGGATCCGCCGCTGAACGGCCGCCGCCAGATTGATCTCCCTGAGCAGCTCGTCACGCTGTTGTCGCGCTTTCTCGAATAGTTGCCGGCGGTCGCGGCCGAGCCGGTAGAGCGCGCTCACCAGGCTCAGAAAAATGGCTGTCAGGACCCAGTCACGGATGAAGGAGACCCAACCGGACAGTTCGAGAGGACCCAGCCATTGGCGCAACCCCACACAGGCAACCACCAGTCCGAACGTCACCGGCAGAGAGTGGGTGACGGCGCTGTAACTGAGGGGTACCAGGTACAGGTAGCCCAGGGAGACGTGGGGTCCTGTGAGATGGTCTCCATAAGCAATCGCGGCGATCGTCAAGCCAATCAGGGTGGACTCGACCCAGACGATCTTTCGAGTAAGGGCCTCAATGGTGTCCATGGTTCGGTTCCCGTTTTCCCGGCGTCTGAATTATATCGAACAGAAGGGCTCAACCCGCATAGGGTGCAGGGCTCGAGAAGAGAAGCCTGTCCCGTTCGTGGTGTCCTGTGTGGCGGAATGGGTCACGAAACTCTCCCGGTGGGTCGAAGCATGGCGCGAGGCCGGACGCTAGATCCGGCTTCCATGTCAGCTTTCGGTGGTGCGTGGAGTGATCCCTCCAAGGTCCCCGCTGGGACTGAGATTATCGGACCAGGGAGCTCGGATAGAACTTGAAGCAGCCGCGGCCCATTCCCAAGCTCCGGCCGGCCCGAGCCAGGCAGTGCTCAGCGACTCTCTTTTGGTAGCGCTCTTTTCTCAGGCAGCGGGCCAGGGCTTTGACACCCGAGTGCCAACTGCGATACGATGAAAGTGCTTTTGGCCAGTTATGGTTGATTGGCTGGAGGCGAAAGAAAATCACCTTGTGAACTCACCGAACGAATAATCGCCTGAGCCCGACAGCGTCTCCCGCAGTCGACTAACTCCGCTTTTTTTCACGGCTCAGATTCCCAGGGTTCGAGGGAACATTCCTCCAGAAGGAGAAGCATGAGTAGTACGAATTTGTATGTGGGCGGCTTGCCCTATTCGACTTCCGAGCGGGAGCTCGAAGAGCTTTTCGCCGACCATGGGACGATCGAGTCGGTCCGAATCATCAGCGACCGGATGACCGGGCGGTCCCGGGGTTTTGGCTTTGTAGAAATGGGTTCGAAAGAGGAATCTCAGGCAGCCATCGAGACACTCAACGGCAGAGAATTCAACGGCAGGACCCTGACCGTCAATGTGGCGAAACCCCGCCCCGACTCCGGAGGTGGCCGGGACTCTGGTGGTTCCAAGGGCTGGTAATGATGACTATCCGAGATTTCAACTGGGGACATGGGGTCTTCCTCATCGGCTACCATCTCGCCCTCGTCCTGCTTCTGCCCTGGTATCTTTTCCATACCGGAGCCCCAGCTCTGGGGCTGCTGGTCAGCTCTTTCATTCTGTTCGGCCTGACCGGGTTGAGCATCACGGCTGGATACCACCGTTGCTTTTCGCACCGAAGCTACGAGGCGGGCTGGACGATGAAGTCCATTCTCGTGTTTCTTGGGACGCTGGCTACCCAGGGGAGCGTACTCAAATGGACGCACGACCATCGCCTCCATCACCGGTTTGTCGATACCAACCGAGATCCTTACTCGATCAACAAAGGATTCTGGTACGCCCACTGCCTGTGGCTCTTTGAAAAGAGAGAGCCTATGGACCAGAAGGTTGTGCGGGATCTGCGGCAAGACCCCCTTCTGGTGTTCCAGGACCGGTATTACGACCTGCTCGTGTTCCTCACCAACGCTGGCGTCATCTTGGCCTTGGGCTGGATCTGGCACGACTACTTGGGAGCCTTTGTTTTCGCCTTCCTCGCCCGGCTGTTCCTGCTGCATCACGCAACCTGGTCGATCAATTCCCTCGCCCACTTCTGGGGGGTTCAGCCCTACTCCAGGGAACACTCCGCGGTGAACAATTTCTTCATCGCATGGCTGACCTTCGGGGAGGGATACCACAACTACCACCACACCTTTCCAAGCGACTACCGGAATGGTTTTCGATGGTATCAATTCGATCCCTCCAAGCTTCTGATCTGGATCTGCGGAAAGGCCCGATTGGCAAAGGGCCTTCGAAGTGTCAACAGGCTTTCAATTCAGAAGAAGCTCTTGAGTGAAGACAGGCGGCTGGTTCTGGAGAAGCTCACTGAGATCGACCATCCGACCAGTGGCGCCCTCGAGTCGCGCATCAACCAAGCCTATGAGACGCTGGCCTCGCGCCTCAGCGAATTGGAGAGCCTGCGGCGTCGATACATGTCCGCGAAGCGAAGCTCGGAGCCGCCCCAGTTGCGGCGCTCGACCCGTTCGGAGATGAAAGCGGCCAAGAAAACCATGCGCAGGGGGTGGGTCACCTGGGTCCGACTGTGTGACGAAATCCTGAGTCTGAAGCCCGTGCCCCGATTGTCTGTGACCTGATTACCGGGATCTGCAATCCCGGCAACGTATGGTTGCCGGCGCTGGCCGGACGAGCTTACGATGTCTGGGTTCTGGACTCTCTCTGAATCTGCGCGTGGAGATGGCATCCAGAGGGCAGCCATGGCACTCAGGACACAGATAAAACGTAGTCGTCTGATCCCGGCTGTGATCCCCATGGGTTCCTTTCCTTTCTGACTCGATTTGCCTGACCAGGCCATTCCAGGCTTTTGCGACCTGGCGGCGGTATTTGGTGACTGAGTACGAGTGTCAATCGGCGTAGTTGACTGAAATATCAATAATCATTTGTGGGGGGCAGGGCCGGAGGAGGCGTGCAGCGAGCGTCAGACCGTACGTGCTCTCGTGACAAGGTATGAACCAAATATCTACCCGGAAGCCTTCGCTTTCGAGAATGGGTAACTATTTGAAGCGCTTGCAATCAATGGTTTAGCGCTGGACCGTTGAGCCGCCATCCCCGGAGTCCTGTTGATTGATGTCTTCGTATTCTCCCCCCGCTCTGCCCATCAGCTTGCTTAATCTGTAAATATGTTCTCTCCATGACCCCACCCAGGAGCGAGCCTCTAGTCCGGCACCACCCCTAGGTCAAAGAGGCGATGGCAAGGCTCTCTGATGTGAAGCGGTCGCGGGCGAGGCCGTGTCAGTCATTTGCGCGCACCAAGCATCGAGGTTTGGCCAAGCCGGCTGACCACGGAGATCGAAGGGGCTTCCCAGGGGTTCTCAAATCCGGATTACTCGTGGTTTTGTGGGCAAAGAACCGTTTCTGCCAAGGCTTGTCTGACCTAAATAGAACAAGCCAACAATTCAAAAGGGTTCGCGAGGTCCGACCGGTCGCGTTCTAAGATTGCTGTAGATTCGGCGAGGGGTTGAGCCAGCCCGAGATGTTACTCTCGGGCGGAATTTTCTTTACCCAAGAAAGGAGGCTCAACCCATGAAGAGAGTACCACCGTCGGAACGTACCCGTCAGGCAATCGCCGAAATTTTGCAGAAGGGAACCCGGGAGGATCCCCTTTGATCTGCACTCTCACTTTCCTGACCAGGTATTGCGGCACCTGAGGTGTGATGGTGCACACCAACTCGACAAACACCAAATGGTACCGTCTCTTTGTTCATCGACTAGAGGAGGACGTTCGGGAAGGAACACCGCAATGAAAAACGTCGCAGGCATTGTTGTTGCAGCCCTATTTTTGTGTTCGCTTCCCGGTTTGGCACAGCCATCCCGCGTGCCCGCCGGGCTGACGCAGATTCCGCCGGTGAGCTGCGCGGGCAACCAGAGCATGCTCGTCGAAAATCGCTATATCGAGACCTCCGGTAACGGCATCGAAGTGAGCGGGAATTGTACGCTGGAGGTGAAAAACAGCCACATTGTCGCCGATGGATACGCCGTACTCGTGGAATTCAACGGAACGGTGGAGATCAGCGGCAGCACGATCGAAGGTGGAAAAGCCGCCTTCCGGGCGGCTGGTAACGGCGATATCTACTACGAGCACAGTCACGTCCGGGGAAGAATGGAAACCTCCTGGAGCGGCGAAATTGAAGATGGTGGCAACAACACTCGAGAGGGCGCCTCGGAGCGGGTCACGGCGGCGCTGGATGAATCGGTCGCGGTCGACACCGGCGACGCCCTCCTGGTAGTCGGTCCGAACGACATCCAGATCCACTCCGGGGGAGTCGTCATTCAGGGGTCCGGCGACGACTGGAGGGTCCGTTCCGACGCTGACTCTTTTGACACATCGCTCGTCCTGGTCGAGTTGGGTGCCGTGGCCGACGGCGATCGCTTGCGTCTTCATCTGGCGGGCGACGTCCTCTTCGATTTCGACAGCGACGTCATTCGGCCGAGTGCAGCCCTCGAACTGGCCAAGGTCGCTCACGTCCTGCGCCATCGATCGGTCGGCGAGATCGTCCTGGAAGGACACACCGACTCCGTCGGCTCGCTGCAATACAATCAGACACTCTCTCAGGCCCGCGCCGCGGCCGTTCGGCTCTGGCTGCACGAAAAAGAAGGCATCCCGCTTCGACTCCTGGTGGCCCGGGGCTGGGGCGAGGAAAAGCCGGCCGCCTACAACACCATGCCCGACGGCAGCGACAACCCGGCCGGTCGAGCCAAGAACCGCAGGGTCGAGATCAGCTTCACGTCCAGCCAGCCGGCTGGCCAGCCGCAAAGCGCGGCCGTGTCGGTCAGGCGCGAAGGAGTGAGCGTCCAGAGTGGTCCCACGCAGGTCCGCGTCACTGGCGTGGAGAGACAATCGGACAACTCCCAACCGACGGGAGCGTGCGCCGAGGTCTGCAATCGCTGGCCCGAGCTGAACGAGACCGAGGTCTCCTGCGTCACGTCGGCACTCCTGCTGGGCGGATACGATGTTTACGACTACAACGCCTGCCTGGCGGTGGACTCGACCAGCGGCTGCAGACTCTGCTGGCGGAAGCTGCACGTCACGGAACAGGATTGCGCCAAGTTGAGCCGCCTCTGCATCCGTCGGTAGCGTGGCGCCCGGTCGCCTGAGCGCACCCCCACTCACCCCTGGGATTTGACCGGTGAATCCGGCCTCTTGAACTCCCGTGTGGATTGACCTTTGGCCAAAGACAAGGCCAATGCCGCAGCGGGAATCACTGCAATCGTCCTACGAATCAATCACTACCTCCGAGAGCGAAGTTGGCATTGAGTCATGCCAATCCGCAGGCCGCCGGGCAAGAGAAACAGCTGCGCCACGAGTGGAGTCGGGCCTTGTGGTAACATCGGCGGCAAAAAGTATCCATCAGGCAGAACCCGGGCCAGGGTGAGAGTCAACGCCCGTTGAACCGCGCCCGGCGTGGGGCGACAACGACGATGCGAGAGTAGCTACGATGTCTGAATCCCAAACCCTCATAGTCAGCCGTCGTTCGGTCAGCCAGGGCACTGTGGCCGAGGCTTTGGCCGAATTCATCCAACCCCGGCGAGGATTCGAGGCCGAATCGCTCGAACTCCAGGACATGGGGGTGACAACCCCCGCCGAGTTGGCCGAGTTCTACGCCGATTTTACCGAGGCCCTGCAAGCCTTCGAAGAAGCCGCGGCGGAAGTCGATCCGGAGGTGATGGCATCGCCTCAAAACCGAATCGCAGCCTGCCTGCAGAGCCTTCTGGCGGAACAGGGGGAGGGATCGCCCCTCAACGTGCCGCTCGATCAGGGCGGCCTGGAGGTCAAGTTCGACAAAATGGACTGGTGGGGCTGGTTCAAGAGCCTCTTCAAGTGGGTCAGGCGGGATGAGTATCACCCGCTGCTGAGGCCCTCCAGCACGACTCCGGGCGCGCTCGGGAATCAGGCGCGCCTGGCGGTGTTCTCAGACTGGGGGACCAATTTGTACGGCGCGCCCGTCATCGCCCGAAGCCTCGAAAAAGACGAGGACTTCGACGTTCTCATGCACCTGGGCGACGTCTATTACGCGGGGACCGAGAAGGAGATGCAGGAGCGCTTTCTGGATCCATGGCCGACCTCGGCGGGCAAGGTGAGCCGCGGATTGAACTCCAACCACGACATGTACTCGGGCGGCCACGCCTACTTCGGCAAAGTGCTGCCCGCCTTCCATCAGGAGTCGAGCTATTTCGCCCTGCAGAACGACCATTGGACCTTGATCGCGCTGGACACCGCCTACGTCGACCACGACATCGACGACCAACAGAAGAAGTGGGTTCTCGAAGTGGTCAAGAACGCAGGCCCGAGAAAAGTCTTGTTGTTTTCGCACCATCAGCTCTTCTCCCGGCTCGACAGCCAGGGCCCCAAACTCGCCAAACAGCTTTCCGAACTGCTCGTGGCAGACAGGATTTTCGGTTGGTATTGGGGGCACGAGCATCGCTGCGTGCTCTACGACAAACATCCCATTTTCGGCTTCTGGGGCCGTTGCATCGGTCATGGGGGCATGCCGGAGAAACGCGACAAGGTCAAGAAGTTTCCCGCCATCGGCAACCCGATCGGGGACCACGTTTGGCGCAGAATGGACGCGCAGCATGGAATCCCGGCCTCGATCGCTCTGGACGGCCCCAACGAGCACATCAAGGACAAGGGCGAAAAGTATCAGCCCCACGGCTACGCGGTCCTGGAGCTGGCGGGTCCGCAGCTGACCGAGTTCCACTATGCAGCCGACGGCCGCGAACTCGAGCAGGTGGTTCTCGAATGAATCACCGACGTCAACAGGCGGCTGACGGCGCTGGCCGACTGAGACGATGAGGAGCGAAGCGTTCCCTTACTCCCGGCTCGAAGCAGCTACCACCTCGGGGCTACGGGGAGGGTGGCCAGTCGGCCTCTGCGAACCTGCAGAACGGTGCCGGAGATGTCCCACAGATCGCCGTCGGCCGTGAGCAGGCCGCGGAACTGGGAGAGGTCGAGCGGCTCGGCGCCGGTGGATTGCCAGGGCAGTTCGTCCAAGAAAGCCGGCCCCTCGGGGGCAGCTGGATGGTCGCTTCGGCTCCTAGCGTCCCGTCCGGCAGGGACAGGCTGACTTCGACGGGGACGTCCCAGCGGTTCACGACGGCCACTCCCGTGGCGATTCCCTGATCGGCGTCCATTCGCATCGGTGCCGTCCAGCTGTTGACCCAACCGCTGGCGGAAACCCCCGCCACGCCGGCGCTGCCCGAAAAAATGACCACACCGGAGATGGGCCTGTCCGAGGTCAAGGTAACCGAAGCAGAAACCGCCGGGCCCAGACCATCCGTCTGCAACACTCGCAACGCCCCGGGGGGCGTGGCAAAGCGGTCGCCGATCATCTAGGCACCGCAGTTGATGGCTGGTGAGAAATCCGGGTTGAGATGGTGGCGGATGAGCAGCAACAATTGGCGGCCGTGCCCTTGACTGGCCCGCCGAGAAATGACCGAGTGTGTGAGGACGAATGCGCATCAAGATCATTCTAGGCGTTGGACTGGGTCTGCTGCTGGCCGCAGGGTCTTCGCTCTTCTGGTGGGTCCCCAACCGCCAGAACGTGATCCTCATCTGTAAGGACACGGTGCGCTACGACACCTTTTGGCTGGCGGAGACTGCGGCTCTGCCAGATGCCTTCAGCGGGTGGGGAAAGAGAGCCCTGCGCTTCAACGCGACACAATCGGTTTCCTCCTGGACGCTTCCCGCCGTAGCTTCGGTGATGAGCGGGCTCCTTCCCGAGTTGCACGGCGCCGGCCGATTTTCTGGGCCGATAGCCGATCTTCGTCATGAAATGCCCACCGGAATGGAGAGCGAAACGGCGACTTTGGCTGGGGTCCTGGCGAACCGTGGCTTCAAGACGGCCTCCTTCAGCGCCCATCCCTGGATGACCATGGAAACCACGGGGCTGGACCGCGGGTTCGAAGCGAACGTTCATCTGATCGAGGACGCAGAGGTGTTCGATGCCGCTCTCAAATGGCTGCAGGAAATCAGGGCATCCGGGAAGCCCTTCTTCTTGAACCTCCATCTCATGGGGGCGCACGAATTGCACGCCAAACCCATCGCAGAGATTCGAACACAGTTGAAGCAAGTGAGCCCGGTGGACACCGCCGTCCGCCAGTCGGCTCTCTTCCTGTCGATCCAACATCGAGACGAGCAGTCGCTCAGGTATTTGATTTATGCGAGAGCGGTCTTTGCGCTACGCGATCGGTTGGCCCACTTTCTGTCGGCCTTGGAAGCAATGGATCTGCTGTCCAGTACGCTCATCGTTTCGTACTCCGACCATGGCGAGTCTTTTGGAGAACGGGCAGTCCAGGGAGACCAATTCGAAGGGGATTCGTTTCGAGGCCCGGTCCTCGATCTGGAAGCCCTGGCGTGGGATGGCTCGGCCGTCCGGCTGCCCGGGCACGGCAACAGCTTGTATCAGGAAATGCTTCACGTTCCACTGCTGGCCTGGGTGCCGGGCCAGCAGGGTCGAGACGTCGAGGTTCCGGCGAGTTTGGTCGACATTTACGCGACAGTCCTCTCCTGGCTGAAGATCGAAGATCCTCAGGCGCCCTCACTAGCGGTCGACCTCCTGGATTTGGCGGCTGACTCGAAACTGGAGTCCCCGAGTCACCGGCTACTTTGCTCCTCGGGTATTGCCTACGGAATCCCGGCCCATGCGGTGCGCTTCGATCGATGGAAGTTGGTCGCACGCGAATCGAAGGGGGAATTTGAACTCTACGATCTGGAGGCCGATCCGGGGGAAGTCAACCCTCTCAACGGGGATGACACCTTGATGGGCCAGCGCTTACGAGGGTTGCTCGAAGGCTTGGAGAGTCGCGCCAGACTCCGACGTTTGCCCCCGACCATTACTGCCGAGCAACTGGAGCGGCTGCGATCGCTGGGTTACCTGTCCGGCGTCGAGCGTTAGGTGGCGGGTGTGTGAGGAGTGGGTGGTAGACATGGGGTGTCCCGCGGGAGTGGCCACGCGTCCGCGTTTCTCGAAGCCGCGCCTGTGGGGATTGGTCTCCTGGGACTTCGCGCATCTGGTTGGCCTTGTCCTCGGGTTCGCCCACGCCCTCGTCCTTCAGCACCCAGAAAATCGAGAAGACCTCCTCTGGGGATTTGCTTGTCCGCCTGGGCCTTGCGGGCCGCGTTGATCTGCTCGATCTCCCCCCGCAGCCTCTCGCGGATGTTCCGCATGCTTCTCGTCCCCGTGAAAACTATATTCAGGTGGCATTGGGCAGGCGCGCCCATCAGGAAGTTGCCCAGCTTGCCCCCGGTCGTCCGGTGAGCTTCATCCACCAGGACGAAGATGTTCGACCGGCGGTTGATGTCTGCTGGTATCCCCTCGAACTTGTGAATCATGGTGACGATCAGGCCGCGGCGGTCCTGCGCAAGCAGGTTGCGCAGATGGCGCTTGCTCTCGGCCACCTCCACCTCTTCGAAACCCACCGAGGCCAGGTTGCCGAAGAGTTGCGTCTCCAGCTCGTTGCGGTCCACGAGCATTACCACGGTCGGGTTCTCGAACGCGGGGTCCTCCAGGATTTGTTGCGCCGCCACGCGCCAGGACGACGAGCTGATCAAGGTGGTGCTTGAACATGATGAAGTCGGCCAGCACTCGGACAATGCGATCTTTCCGCAGAAAGGATTTGACGAGATCCTCGTATTCCCCGAGCTGCTCCTCTTTCCAGTTGAAGAGCCACTTGCGAGAGAAGTTCCACCGGCGCGTGGCGATGGTAGCGCTTCACCTGCGCCAGGGCCTCCGCGATGCCCTGCAGCTTGTGGGCGGCCAATGGAGCGTGGAATCCATGGTCACCACTCCTGTCCCGATGTATCCTTTTCGAAGGCGCTCGGAAACAGCCTAACTGGCGGGCTGCTCGGTATCGTGTCCGAAACAGAGCCGGTAGCCGTTGCAGTCTTCGATCTCGAAATCGCGGCAGCCGTAGAACTGGTCGCAGAGGCCGCGCACGATCTTCACGCCCTTGCCTTGGAACTCGGCATGGAGCGCGTCGGCGTCATCGATCCAGACGTAGGCGTCCCAGGCTCCACTATCAGGGTCGGACAGCCGGTTGGGGTTCATGCCAACGGGCTCGGCGGGCTGGCTGAGCATGATGATGATTCCGCTGCGCCAGACCATGCAGAATGCCGGTGGGTCCCCCCAGAAGCGCTCGTACTGGAAACCGAGTTTGTCTCGATAGTAGTTCGCGGTGGAAACCACGTCATCGACGATGAAATAGGGTGCGATTGTCCAGCGGGATCGGCCCCCCACCTTTTCGGCCATCTTTTCCCTCCGCTCTTCAACGGGAGACTCTCGTCACGCCGAGAGCCAGCGATCGCCTCTGCCGGGAACCTGCAGGACGATTTTACCTTTTTTGCGACCTCGAATTACCAGATCTCCGCGTCGCTCGCTTCCCAATTCCCAACAGCCGCCCGTGGGTCATGAACAGATGATGCCTGAAGGCCCAACTCAGTGAGGCCCTTCCAGGTTCTCTGCCTTCTCCCAGCGTCGGCAGCGCCACACCTGCAAGATCGCAAACGTCATCCAGACACCGAAAAAAGGACCGGGATCGATCAGGCCCGCCTCGCCTGAATTGTCCGGAAAGGTGATGAAATTGAAGGTCAGTCCGGTGGCCCCGATGACCATGCCCACAGCTCCGAAGAGCTTCCAGAATCGCGGATGCCACAGCATTTGCAAGCCGAGCAGCACGGTCCCGACTGAGATGAAGATGTCGAAAGCGAAGTCCAAGCCGAGCTGGGTCGGCGAGACGCCCTGGAGGATCGTGGCCCAAAGGGCGCGGTCCGCACCCTCGGCCGCTCGGTAGTAGCGGGGGATCAACCGGAAGATCGAGCCCTGCATCGTTGCCATGTAGGTGAACGAAACGCCCGCCACGAAAAGGAACAAATGCCCGATCTGGTTGGAAATCGTCTCCCGGTTGCGCCGGAAGAAGTGGTAGGAGCCTACCGCCGTCAGGCTGAGCAGGGGCCCGAAACCCATAAAGAGAAGGTCGTGCAGCCAACCGCGGACAAATGGGAGCTGCGGGCCTCCGTAAGCGACACCCGCTAGAACGCCCGTCATAATCCCCACGTCGATCCACTTCTGGTCGAGGTCGTGTTTGCCGGTCATGATTTCTCCTGGTCGGGGCCCTGCCCCACTCGTTGCTCGCCGACTCCCAGACCATGGACGGCGATCTCCTGCTGGCGCAGGCGCGAAAAGAGATAAGCGTGCCAAAGGTTGGCCCACTCCTGAAGACGCCCGCTCAGCGCGGCGGCGGCGGGGGCTTCGAGCTCCTGGGCCGCTCGATTGCGCAGTTCCATCTCCTTGGCTGAAGCGTCGCGGAGATGCCCGGCGATTGCCGCCAGGTCTTCGACAGTGGCCGGAACTCGCTTGAGAAACTCGGCCAGGCTGCGCGCGATGCTCAGGTCGATCAGGTCAAACGACGCGCCGGGTGGAGCTACCAAAACACCGGCATCCACCAAGCGTTCCACCAGCTCGACCCCCAAACCAGAGGCGGAGGCCAGTGCTGCCGCATCGTAGCTTTCCTCAGACCGCATTGCCGCGGGAGCCAGACCTGCCACCACCGCTCGCTGTAGCGCCGCGGCCACGGACGGCTCAACTCCCTGATCCACCAACTCCAGTACCCGACGGACGGCCGCCAAGGGGAGCCCCTGCCCCCGCAACCGCCGGATCAACAGGAGCCGCTGCACGTGGACTTCCGAATAAAGGGCTGAATTGGGGGTGAGCTTTTCAGGCGGTGGCAGCAGCCCCTGGCGCAGATAGAAGTGAATCGAGCTGGAGGACAGGTTGGTTCGTCGCGATACCTCTCGCATTCGCATCACTGGTCAGAAACTTCCTGCTTATAGTATCAAGTAACACTCTACACTAAATAGAAAATGGCTTCAAGCCGCTGGGGCTGAAGGCCCTCACCTGGAGGAGTTTTACGCAGGAGGTAAGAGGTTGAATCCTCTCGAGCTGGGACGGCTGTGCGTGTTCCAGGCTTCGCCGGGTGAAAGGGTCGCGCACCTCGATGCGATGAGCGCTCGGGTCACCTGTCCACTCGGTTGCGCTGTTTCTTACAGACCTGTCAACAGGTAGCTCGAGAGGGAGGCGACTGGGTTGAGAGAGTTCCTGGACTCCAGAGATCGCCTCGGTGTGAATTGGGAGGCCTCCCAAACCAACGTCCTCGACTGCCTTACTATCGTGGTCCCGAGGGCGGCTTTATGGGTTTCGCCGTTTCGAATTCCGGTGAGAGCGCCAACCGGAATCGAACCTCGCGGATCCGGGCTCTCCCGCGGCACTTCAGGAAAAAAACTCGACTCAATTGTGAAGAACCCGGCAACGCTTGCGGGCGAGCTCGCTACAGGAACTTACCGCTTTCAGAAACCGTACGGATCGATTAGAGGAGGTGGTTGGCATGCTCCGCAAGAGCCCCTTCGCCATGTTCGGTCTGTTGATCTTCCTGGCTTCTGATGGATGCCTTCTGGCGGCTATTCCAGGCGAAGTCCTTTCCAAAATGGAGCAGGCCTTCCAAGAAAATCTGGAACGGTTTGAGATTCCGGGCGGGGTGCTGGTCGTGGTCGGCCCTGGCGATGAACTGTACTTGCGGGGAATCGGATTGGCCGACCTGGAATCGAAGAGACGCGTTGATCCCGATCGGACGCTCTTTTACCTGGCCTCTGTGACCAAGCCATTCACGGCCATGGCAGTAATGCAGATGGTCGAGCAGGGACTTCTGGATCGGCACACCGACGTCAACCGCTATCTGCAGGAGTTTCAGATCCCGGCCACCTTCGAAAAGCCGATCACTCTCCACCACCTGCTGACCCACACCGCCGGTCTTGACGACCGCAACATCGGCTATGTGGCGCGCGACGCAGGCCAGGTCATGGCTCTTGGCCGTTACCTGAAAGCGTCCCTGCCGCGCCGGGTCGTCGAGCCAGGCAAAGTGATCAGCTATTCGAATCACGGCTACGGACTGGCCGGGCACCTGGTCGAACTGGCCAGCGGCTTGTCCTATGTGGATTATCTGGAGCAGCGGATCTTCGAGCCGCTGGGGATGAGACGGAGCACCGCCATGGCTCCGCAGGACTCGCCTTTTGGTGCAGATTTGGCCACCGCATACCTTTACAACGCGATAGAGGATCGGATGCAGCCGCACTCTCTCGGATACCGCAACCTTCCTCCCGCCGGCAGCATCAGTTCGACGGCGGCCGACATGGGCCGCTTTCTGGCCGCGCATCTGAACGGAGGGGGAGTGGAAGGATCGAGGGTCCTCGAGACGGCGACCCTGCAGCACCTGCATCGCCGCCAGTTCAACCACCATCCAAGTCTGCCGGGCATCACATACGGCTTTTGGGAGAACACGCACCGCGGACATCGCTATCTCGTGCACGAGGGAGGATTTGTCGGAGCAGCCTCGCTGCTGGCCCTGTTTCCTGAGCAGCGAGTCGGGATGTTTGCCGTAGTCAACCAGAGTACACCGGCTCCGCTTCGCGCCGCCCGGCAAATCCTGCTGGAGCATCTCTATCCCGGCCCCGCAGATGTGAAACCGGCGCCCCCTGCAGCGCAGTCCCTGGGCCCGGAAGATCTTCCCGGGAGCTATATCCTCACTCGCTACAGCCGACACTCCATCGAAAAGCTCGTGGCCTTTGACCAGCACCTGAATGTCGAGATCGATGACGACGGTCACCTGCAGCTTCAGGGACGGCTCTCGAGCGGCACCCGGTGGACCCCTCTGGGCAATGCTCTCTTCCGCGAGAAAGACAGCGGCCTCGAGCTGGCCGTCCTGGCGACTGAGGGGCGTGCGACCCACCTGGCTTTCTCACTCCCCCGAAACGGTTTCCCCGCCGCCTTTGAGAAGGCTGGATGGAGGGATGCCCCGTCTCTGCACCTGTCCCTCCTGCTGACGGCGGCGGGCGCCTTCCTCACTGCGTTTACTCTTTGGCCGCTCTGGGGACTGGTCTCGCGTTGGTGGCGCAAGGACCGTAACCAAGGCTCTCGAGTACCTGGGGTGGCCAGCCTCTCCGCGGGTGTTTTCGGCCTGCTGCTCCTGGTGCTCCTTGCAGGGTTGGACGGCCTCCTGGGAAACAGCACGTACCGCGTTCGCCTGATTTACGGTATGACCTGGGAGATGGTGGCGCTCCTTTGGATTGGGATCGTGTTGGCTGGGCTGGCCTTGCTGATGCTTGTTTGGTGTGTGTTGCTCTGGAGGCAGAGGCGGGGGAGTCTGCTCACGAGGATCTACTACTCTTTCCTGACCTTGAGCGCTGCCTACGTGGTGTTCTTCCTCGAGAATTGGAACCTGCTTGGTTTCTGGTATTAGCTCGGACAATCCGGGCTGGACGTTGCTGCGGTTCCGAGGAAAGAAACCCGCGGGTCATGTTTCGCAAACCTCGAGACCGGTATCTCACAGGATGAAACGACGGGTCCACAGCCGTTCGCCGTCGCGTCAGCCTTTTCCTTCTCCCCTTCGGCGCGATATCTCGTGGCTTCGATCGATTCAGCCAGGAACAATGAGGCGGAGAACGGAATGAGAGTGACCCTCGCTTTGCGGTTGACCCGCTTTGGTGGACACCTCGAGATTTGGGAGGGAGTTCCGATGGCAAAGCCAGGCAAACAAAATCCGGAGCCTCGGAGTTTCGTCAAGCTCTGTCTCAACGGCCACGAGTGGGTCAAGCAGCAGCGAAACGCCTTTTCGGCCAGGAAGCGTTTCTGGTCGCGGTCCATCGTCACGCCGTAGCGGTTCATGATGTAGCCGTGGCTGGCCAGAAAGAATCCGCCCGTCCCGCAGGAATCAAAGCGTCTTGGGCGACCTGTCGTTGATTTTGCGGACGCGAGCTTGGCCGAGAGAAATCCGGACAGAAAACCTCCCGCAGAGAACGCAGAAATGCGCCGGCTGTCGCTGACGGCCCAGCCCGAGTCCTGCCCCCGCCAGAGCCACCTCGAGCGCACAGCGAAAGTCAAATCAGCCGGCCGTCTTCGATAGCGGCGGGCAGGGTTATTTGGCATGGGTCTTCAGATGATGCCTGGGGATTATCACCCGAACGTCGCGCGGAGATGCGACCGGATTCGTCGCTTTCACGGGATAAGCGAGGAAAGCCTTTTTGGACCTGAGTTTGCAAGCAAAATGGCAGTTCCTGGCTACGGGAGGGATCCTTCTTTTCGAACCTCCCGGGCGGGGAGTCTTTCACAAAAGCTGTGGCAGGTCTGCCATATCCAGCAGGCAGACTTCGCTCAGTCAGGAGAAGACTATCCGGTCCTCCGACTGCGAACAGTTGAGCCGACGGAAGAGGTCTCCTATGCAGCCCAACAGACGACGACTACTGGTATTCGTAATATTCGGTGCAGCCTTGGTTGCGCTGACCATCGATCGCCCACGCACTTCGAATCCCGGGGCGCTGATCCCGACCGTCCAGAGAGCCTCGATGGCTGCCCTTGAGGCCCTGGTGGACAAGGTGCCGCGCAGCCTGGCAGATACTTTGAGGGAGGCCGGGGCCCTCGCCAGGCTCACGCTGCCGGACCGAATTCAGCCTCAGGGCATGAACCCGGATCTCCCATTCCGGATGGTCTTTCCTCACGCTCCGGCGGGAACGGGCGGAGGGTTGACCATTCAATCCAGCGTGATCATTTTGAACAACTCGGGGGCCAATGCGGAAGGGACCATCTTCTTTTATCTCAATAGTGGTTCGCCGATGAGCGTCGAAACCACCATGGGAACTGGATCCAGTTTCAACTTCACGCTCTTGCCCGGTGAAGAACTCCGGCTGGAGACGCTGGAGCAGAGGGCCACGCGAACTGGATGGATCGAGGTGCTTTCCAACGTCCAATTGGCCGGTTCGGGAACTTTCAGCGTCTTTCAAGGAGCGAGCTTCGTGTCGGAAGTGGGCATCGCGGATTCCCCCAGTTCCACCAGCACGCTTCTGTACGTCGATACGACGGACGGCAAGGATACCGGCTTTGCCCTCTGCAATCCTCACTCAGACCGCAGCCTCAATTATCAGATTGAGGTCCGGCGCCTGAACGGCACGGTGGTTGCCAGCACGCAGGGGAGTCTTCCACCGCGTGGACAGACCGCCCAGTTTGTGACCGGCGTCAACGCCGGCCTGACAAACTTTCAGGGCGTTCTGGTGATCTCCAGTTCGGATGAGTTCGCCGTGGTCACGTTGCGCACGCGGGGGCTCTTTTTCACTTCCTTCCCGGTCGCGCCTCGAGTCGAGGACGTCTCGGACGACGACAGCCTGCTGTTTGCGCGTCTGGCGAATGGGGTCAGCGGAGACCTCAGGATTTTCAGCACGTTCCAGTTGATGAACAACTCCGACAGCGTGGCCACCTCCACGCTCCGGTTCTTCGGGGAAAACGGTCAGAACCTGAATCTCACGATCGGGGGACAGACGGGCTCTGAAATCACGCTCCAGGTTCCCGCCAACAGCGCGGTGGAGCTGGTGAGTGCCGGCGCGGGTCCGGCGGTGGTCGGCTGGGCTCGGGTCGAGAGCTCGATTCCGCTGGCAGGGGGAGCCGCCTTCACCATCGTCAACGCGTCCAGTGGAGTCTTTGTCTCGGAGGTGGGCATTCCCGACTCCGCAGTCAGTCCCCGCCAGATTCTGTTCGCGGAGGTTCGGGGCGACATCGACACCGGGGTGGCGCTGACCAACGTCGGCGAGCGTCCGATTCGAGTGCGGCTCAGACTGGTGGGCGGGCAGCCGGGAGCCACGGCCATGACGTCCGCGGCTCCCGCCGCCGTGAATGCCGTCACGGAGATCGATCTGACGCCGGGGCAGCACATTGCCCAATTCGTCTCCCAGCTGTTTGCCAGCGAAGGTGCCGTTGCGATGCGAGACTTTCGAGGCCGGCTCGAAATGGTGGCACGGGACGTCGAACTGAGCGCGGTCGTCGGGTTCGACCTGGAAGTGCCGATGGGCGGGATCGCGCTGCGGACGCGAGGCCCTCTTCTGACGTCTCTTCCCGTGGCTCCCTATGTTCTCAACTTCCATCCAATTCTGGATCTGAGCCTGGCCACCCGTCTTGCCGGGGCCTCCCCCCGCACCTGCCTGAACTGGAGGCAGCAGGCCGGCGAGCGAGGAATTCGCACAGCGACAATCCAGTTCAATCGAGGCCGGCTGGATCTCTCCAGGCTGCCCGACGAAACCCAGTTCGCAGGAGACCTGGTGGCTGGGGTGCCGCTGTTTGGCGTGGTCAACTTCGGGAGCCTGCTGTTCACGGACGTGACCGCCACCGAGGCCGTTTTCTACGGCCCGTTGTCGGTTGGCCCGGACAGCGAAGCCGCTTCTTACAACGGTACGATTCGAAATCTGCCGGGCGATGGGTTCGAGGTGGTTTTGACGGCGGGTCCCCCCGAGACCGAACCCGCCATTTTGCCAATTCCCGGGTTTATTCAGATCTGCATGGACAGTGGCCTGGTGCAGCTTTCGAATCTACCTGGCGCGACGGTAACGGTCTCCGAAGAATACCTCTCGATGGACATGATGACGGGCGCCATGGACGCTCTCAGGCGATCCGTATCCAACACCTTTCAGATTGAGACGCCGTCGGGACCGGTGGAGATCCACTCGGTGTTGCCCGGTCGCATCCAGGGGAATGGTGAGATCGAGGTCCTGGGAACCGGTTTCGCTGCCACGCCGGCGGGCAACCGCGTGACTGTCGAAGCCAATTCGAGAGTCGAAGCCGAGGTCCTGGAGGCCAGCAGCAGCCGGCTGCGGGTGCGGCTGCCTCACGGCACCGCTCGAGGTCCGTTGCGAGTGGAAGCTGGTGGGAGGCAGTCCAACGACTATGCTCTTGAAGTGGCCTTTGCTCCCACTATCGAGGTCATGTTTCAGAATCCGAGCCGGGGCCAGCCGACGGGTTTCTCGGCGACCCTGAACCAGCAGGCCGGTGAAATCTTCTTTGAGGAACTGCTCATCGATCCGGGGACTGCGAGCTGGATCACCGGCGGCTTTGCCGTCGATCAGGTTCTCGGCCAGTTAACGATTCGCCAGTTCGTGGACACTCCTGGGGTCCCGGAGGAGACTGACACGTATGAGCTCAGGGTGATTCAGTCCGGGTCCGGGCAGCTGCAAGTGGGGGCGTTCGAATCGGGAGATGATGATCCCACCTTACTCGTCAATCTGATGGACGGGGGTAGTCTGATCCTCTCACCTGCCGTGACGGAGTTTACGTTCGTACACTTGGCAGCAGTTGAGGCGACCCTGCGTTTCGATCAGGCAGTGATGATGTTGCCGGCTTCGGGGTCCTCCGTTTCCTTTGGAGTGACGCTTCACTCCCAGCCGGAGCGTTTGGCTCGCCCCGGAACTCGACGCACGGTGGAACAAACCCGGCAGGCGGCCATTAACTGAAAGGGATGCGGCCAATGTTATCCAAATCAACTCTTCGCGATCCGCTTCTGCTTCTGACGGTGCTGCTTGCGATTCTCTGGGGGTGGAGCTGCTTATTTGACGACACGGGAGAGCCCGCGCCTACATACAGTGTGCGAGACAACAAAGCCAACGACAGGGCCGGCGTCACCATCCCGTCGCAAGGAGGAACGGCCACCGTGGACCTCACCTCCAGAACGACCTGGCGAGAGAATAACTGCGTTATCCGGCGGACGGTCCTGACCAGGGGCCTAACCACCAGCGCCATCGTGACGGATCAAGGCGTGCTGACGATCACCGGCTCGGCCCTGGATGCCGGCACGCATTTGACGACGGTCACCGTTAGGACGCGGACCGAAAACTGTGACGATCCATTCTGGAACAACGACAACGCCGAAACCGTCCGGGTGGCCGTCAATTTCGATTAGGGGGCGGGGCGAGTGACGAGCGTGAATCTGTTTCTGGCCTTGGGGCTCGTGGCTGGCCTGCTGACTGTCAGCGGGATCAGCCAGCGGCCCGGTCGGGCCCGGTTGCTCTGGATCTTGGGCTGTGGGACGGGTCTGATCGGGGCCCGGCTGGCAGCCGCCGCGGAAGCTCCTTCCGGACTGACGACGGGAGGGCTGAGTTCGCTAGGTCTGGGAGCTGGATTCGTGGTGGGCGCTTGGGGCTGCGGAAAGCTGCTCTACTGCAGCGGGCTGGCGGGGCTCCTGGATGACCTGACGCCAGGGCTCGCGATCGCGCTCGTCCTGGGCCGGGTGGGCTGCTTTCTGACCGGGTGCCATTACGGTTCCGTGACCGCGGTTCCCTGGGCCGTAACGTACGGACCGGCCAGCGCCGCCTATGCCGGCCAACTCTCGGCGGGACAAATCGACTGGCTGCGCTCCGAAAGCCTTCCGGTCCACCCTCTGCCCCTCTATGAAGGAGGGCTAGCCTTGCTTGGGCTCCTCGTGTTGTTGCACTTCGGTCGGAGGATCCGGGATTGGCTAAACGCGGGAGCGCTTTTGCCCCTTTCGATCGCCGGCTACGCCGGTCTTCGAGTGGCCGCCGAACTCGAATTCGTTGCCACGCAAGCGCCTCCAACCGGTTGGCTCGCGGCGGCAGCGGCAGCCCTGGCGACCAGCCTCTGGATCGTGTCGACGCGCCCAGTTCAATCGGGGGTCTGACCCTGAATATTTCCTTTTTTGCGCCGAGGGCGGAGCCAGTGGTCAGTCGGATTGGATTTTCTCGAGTCACTGAGTCGAGCCGCTGAGTCAGATCGGGATCTTCTTGGAGCGCCTGGTGGGCTTTGCTCACCGAGCAGGCACAGAAAGCCGAGCCGGTCTCGATCCTCGACATACGTCCGTCGGGCGATTCACGCCTCTGAACCTGACGTGGTAGAGGGCACCCGGAAACTCGAACCCAGCGGCCTCGGCACATCCACGATAACGTCCGAGTCTCAACAGGCGCGACAACGTGGCTTCTTTTTCACGGCCGGGGCTACGGAGCCGTCAAAGGACGCAGGCACTTTCCGAAGGGAGGACGCTCGAAAAGGAAAAATTCAGGGTCAGACCCCCCGAAAGTCCTGCTATGTATCAGAGCTGGGAGAGGTTGCTGCCGGGCTTTGAATGGATCAGTTGGTGGAGCTTTGGGTTGTGACTGGTGGAGAGCTACGGCTATGGGTGGTATATCGCGTTGATTTGGGTCACCCTCTATAACGTG
>JBFKLX010000075.1:0-22895 GCA_041630155.1 Acidobacteriota bacterium | reverse complement strand
GAGCTCTTCGACCGTCTCTTCTTCGGCTGAGCGGGCAGCCTTGGTGTCGATCATCGTCGCGAAGGCGGGGCGGGCGACGGTCCGCACCATTTGGGCGGCTTCGTCGAGAGTGTTGATGAAGTTGGTCTCCTGCCGGGCCAATGGTTCGATGCAGTAGGTGATGCCCGCCTCGCCGGCCAGCTCGGCGACCTCCCGCAACAGGTCCACGGCCCGTCGCGCTGCCTCGTGGGGAGTGTCGTCGTCGGCCACGTTGCGCTGGCCGGGTGAGCCGTGAACCATCACCGTTCCGCCCACTTCGGCACACAACTCGACGAGACCTTTCAAGACGTCCAGGGTCTTGCGCCGGGTTTCAGGGTCGGGACAGTTGATGGAGAGTCCCTCGGGGGTGAGCAGCAGCCAGTGAAGACCGGCGACCCCCAGCCCCGATTGCGAGGCGGCGGTCCGGATTTGGCCCCGCGTCGAAGCCGGAAGCCGGTGCGGCTCTTCACCCAATGTGAAGGGGGCCAGTTCGAGCGCATCGTAGCCGAGCCCCGCCGCGAAATCGAATTGCGCGGACAGCTCCAGCGAGCGCAAAACCTCGTTGCAAAGTGCGATCTTGAAGCGCCTTCCGCCGGGGACCGTCGGCATGTCAACCTCACTCACTGAACGTTACTTCCTCCAGCAAAGTAGTCCTCAGAAGGGCGACGGTCAAGGCGGGGCACGGGACGGACCGTTGGGGAACTGGCTTGCCGCGACGAATCGGGTGCGGTAGGTTTCATCTCCAGGACAAGCATGGCCGGCATTGCGAGGGTGGGGGACCGGACCGAAAGAATCTATCCCAAAGACAGTCCCTTGCCGACTAGACTTGGAGCTGAAGGATGAAACTGAGGGTCAGGAGAGTCGATCAGGGTGAGCGAGAGTTTCGGCTGAGAATCCCGTTTCGCTTTGGCGCCTTCACCTTGACCGAGGCTCCTCAGATTTTCGTGCGCGTCGAAGTCGAACTGGAGTCCGGAGGAACCTCGAACGGGCTGGCCGCCGAAGTGCTGGCCCCCAAGTGGTTCGACAAGAACCCCGATCTGTCGAATGAAGAGAACTTCGAACAGCTCCGCACGGCCTTGCGACTGGCGGCCGAACTCTATCTGGACGTACGCCACTTCACCCTTCCCTTCGAGCTGTTCGAACGATGTTACCGGTCGCATATCGAGGCTTGCCGGGCGCGAGATCTGAACCCGTTGATTGCCGGCTTCGGGCCGGCTCTGCTCGACCGCGCCGTGCTGGACGCCCTCTGCCGCCGGCTGGGGGTCTCGATCTTTGAGGCGGTGCGCCGGAACCTGTTCGGGATCCGCAGCTCTCCTTTGTTTTCCGATCTGGAGGGCTTCGACTTCGACGGCTTCCTGAAGCGTCTGAGTCCATTGACCTCCATTCACGCCCGGCACACCGTGGGGCTGATCGACCCGCTCAGCTCCGGCGATCGGCCCGCCTCGGAGCGAGTCGACGATGGTCTGCCGGAAACCCTGGAGGAAGTCGTCGCGACTTACGGCAATCGCTATTTCAAGGTCAAGCTGTCCGGGAAGCTGGAGGACGACTTGCAGCGCCTGGGCGCCATTGCCGGCGTGCTGGACCGGAAGCTCCCAACCTACTGCGTCACTTTGGACGGAAACGAACAGTTCAGCGAAGTCGACGGGCTGCTGGAGCTGATGGACCGCATCCATCGGGAGCCGGTTCTCAAACGGTTCCGGGACTCCATCCTGTTCGTGGAGCAGCCCTTCAACCGGGTGTCCGCCCTGAACACACGGATTCCCGCCGGGGCGATCCCGGTGCCGGTCATCGTGGACGAGTCCGATGCCGAACTCGATTCCTTCCTGGTGGCCAGGCGCCTCGGATACGGCGGGGTATCCAGCAAAGCCTGCAAAGGCTTTTACAAGTCCCTGGTCAATCGTGCGCGCTGCCGGCAATGGAACAGCCAGGCCGGGGACGAACGGTTTCTCATGTCGGCCGAAGACCTCACCACACAGGCCGGTGTCAGCCTGCAGCAGGATCTGGCGATCATCGCGCTGCTGCAGCTGGAGCACGCCGAAAGAAACGGCCATCACTATGTTCGGGGGATGGCCGGAGCCTCCCGGGCCGAGCAGAAGGCCTTTCTCGAGGCCCACCCCGATCTGTATGAGGATGACGGCACGATGGTTCGGCTTCGTGTGGAGGGGGGACAGTTGAAGCTGGCGAGCCTCTCCTGTCCCGGCTTCGCCTGCGGCGCCCTGCCCGACTGGTCGATGCTGAAAAGACGGGAGTCTTTCCCAGGCTAGGAGAATTTGACTGAATTCGCTGCGAGGCTACAATGAGCACATCACCGAGGGTTTTGACCGTGGCAGAGAAAAACTCGCCGGAGTTCCGCCAACCGATCCCCCTCCTCGGAAGACACTCAACCCCAAAGTGATTGGAGTTGCAGCATGGCTGAGAATCGACGTGAATTGACGCGGCGCAGGTTTTTGAAGACTTCCATGGTGGCCGGAGCGTCCGCCCCCGTGGCGCTCCAGACTGCAGCTCTCGAAGCTCGCAGCCGCATTCTGGGGGCCAACGATCGCATCCGTCTGGGCTTCATCGGAGTGGGCAATCGAGGTTCGCAGTTGCTGCAGGCTTGCACGGCGATGCCGGACGTGGAGGTTGCGGCACTCTGTGATGTGTACGAGCCGTATCGGATGCGGGACTTCTCCCGGGTCGACAAAGGATGGGTCGAGGCTCTGGGCGGTCGCATTCCCAAGATGTCGGAACAATTCGGCCGGGACGTGCCACGCTACGCGGATTTTCGACAACTCCTCGATCAGCAGGACATCGACGCCGTCATCATCGGCACGCCCGACCACTGGCACGCCCTTCAGACCGTCATGGCCTGCGAAGCAGGGAAAGACGTGTACGTCGAGAAGCCGCTCTGTGTGAGCGTCCGCGAAGGGCGGCGCATGGTGGAGGCCGCCAGGCGGCACGACCGGGTCGTACAGGTGGGTCTCCAGCGCCGCTCCTCGGACATCTACCGAGAGCTCGCGGAAGTGGTCCGTGGCGGTGAGATCGGGTACGTCACCGTCGCCCGAGCCTACCGAATCAACAACATGGTTCCAGGCGGGATCGGCCGGGCAGCCGATCGCGAGCCCCCCCCCGGATTCGACTGGGATCTCTGGCTGGGGCCGCGCCCCTGGCGTCCCTATCGAGAGAACATCGCGCCTTACAAGTTCCGCTGGTGGAAGGAGTACTCCTCACAGATGGCCAACTGGGGCGTTCACTACTTCGACACCATCCGCTGGCTGCTGGATGAAGAAGCCCCGGTGTCGATCTCGGCTCATGGCGGGCAGTATGCCGTCCAGGACGATCGCACCATCCCCGATACCGCGGAGGTCATCTTCGAATTCGCTTCGGGCCGACTGCTGATCTTCGGACAGTACGAGGCCAGCGGCGGATCGGCTCTCTCGAGCGGTGAAATCGAGTTGCGCGGCACCCACGGCAACCTCTACTGCTCGCAGACCTCCTACCGGATCGAGCCCACCCGGGCGGGACAGTTCCAGAGCTGGAACAGCCGAGGGAAGGCTCGTTCCGTGGAAAAACGAGAACGGGACGCCACGGCGCTTCACCTGCGTGACTTCGTGGACTGCCTGCGCTCCCGTGAAGGCTGCCACTGCGACCTGGAGACCGGACATCGATCCAACTCCTTCGCCCTGCTCGCCAATATCGCGCTGGAAAGTGGTGCCAGGATCGATTGGGACCCGCAAACCGAAACCATCCTCGAACCCGAAACGGCCAACTCGATGCTGGACTGCGAATACCGGGCGCCGTGGACTCCTGAGGGGGTCATGGCTCAGGAGTCATGAGTCCTGGCGAGACCCTCTGGACCCTCTGTGGTCTCTGTGGTGAACAATCCGGGCCGCAGCGAACAACCCGGACCGCCCACACCCTAGACCCTAAGCCCTGAGCCCCAAGCCCTACGCCCTCCCTAACCTCAGACCTTCTCCGGCACCGTGAAGGGCGACCGGTAGTTCCGAGAGAGCTGGCGGTTGGCCTCGTCGTCGTTCCGGAAGCGCTCGGTCTCGGGGTCGAACTCGAGGACCCGCCCGGTTCGAAACGCGATGTTCCCCAGGTGTGCCAGCGCCGAAGAAAGATGAGCCGTCTCCACGGGTCCATTCTGGATCGAGGTGTCCCGCTTGCGGACTGCCTGGACGAAGTTGTCGTAATGGTTCCCTTCCTCCTGGCGGCTGGGTCCGGGCTCTCGCTCCCTGCCCAGGAAGATCGCGTACTTGCCGTAGCCGTTGACGACCATGTACCCCTCGGAACCGTAGAATATGTTCCCGACACCCGCTCCGTCCTCCAGATTGGTGCACCAGGGCCGGACTTCGAATTCGATCATTTTCTGTTGGCTGGGATAGGAGAACAGAGTGGAGAGCACTTCCGGGGTCTCCTTTGCGTCGTTCCAGAGGAACTTCCCCCCCATGCCCGTGATTTTCTCCGGAAGACCGACTCCCAGACCCCAGAGGCACATGTCCGTTTGATGGACGCCCTGGTTGCCCACGTCTCCGTTCCCGAAGTCCCAATGCCAGTGCCAGTTGTAGTGAACGAAATCGCGCGAGAAAGGGCGTTCCTGAGCGGGTCCCAGCCAGAGATCATAATCCAGATAGTCGGGAGCCGGCTCAGGGGCTTTCTTGCCAATGTCGTCTCGCCAGCGGAACACCATGCCGCGCGCCATGTAGACCTTTCCGATGGTCCCCTTTCGCAGATGGTCCACCCCTTCCTGGAGCGCCGGAGAGCTTCGCAACTGGACCCCGTGCTGAACGATTCGCTCGTACTTCTTTGCCGCCTTGACCATCTGGCGGCCTTCCCAGACGTTGTGCGAGCCGGGCTTTTCAACGTAGACATCTTTGCCGGCCTGGCAAGCCCAGATGGTAGCCAGGGAGTGCCAGTGATTCGGCGTGGCAATGCTGACTGCGTCGATGTTTGGATCGTCGTAGACCTTGCGCAGGTCCTTTTCGGTTTGGACCTTGCGGCCGTACTTCTTCTCGAATTCCTGTGACCGCTGGTCCAGAAGCTGCCCATCCGGGTCGCAAATCGTGGTGACCTCTACCCCGTCCAGACCCATGAACCCCCGGATGTGATTGCGGCCCCGTCCGTTGACTCCCAGGACGGCCACTCGAACGCGATCGTTTGCGCCGAACACTCGGCTCGACACCACCTCTGGAGCCGCGGCCGCCGCCAGACCCAACCCCGTGGTGGTCTGAAGGAACTTTCTGCGGCTCACACTTTGATTCTTCTCCATTGTCTTCCCCTTTCATCGACACCTGACTCAGGCTAGTGTCCGCCCATTGTACAACCCACGCCCAACTCACGTGTTCGTGTTGCCAAGGAGAGCGGAGGGCTGGGGCCGATTTTCGTGCCCCGTCCCCGGGTCCACCCTTTGAGGTGTCGTCAAGAACTTCGACAGACTTCAAAGTCGGCGTGGCACGGGGTAGACTCAAACCCTATCTTGCGGAACCGGGGTCAGACCTCGCCAACCGCGAGGCTCTCGATGACTACAGGGGGCTAGACATGAAGTGTGATGCGCGAGTCTCGAAATGCGAACTGCCGGAACAGCCCAATACCGGCATCACCCGAAGGTCATTTCTTCACAAGTCGGTGTTTCTGTCCGGGTTGGCTGCTGCAAGCGGGACATGGGAGGCGGTCGCGGGGCTGCCTGGAGAGCCAATCGATCGCGTCGGCGGCCCCCGCATCAAAGTCAGCTGCAACGCCTACTCCTTCAACCGTTCGTTGAGGAATGGGGAGATGAGCCTGGATGAACTGCTCGAGTTCTGTGCCCGGCTCGACTTCGATGCCGTCGATCTGACGGGATACTATTTCCCGAATTTTCCCTCCAAGCCGCCCCGGGACTACGTTTCTCACATCAAGAGGAGGGCGTACCTGCTGGGCCTCGAGATCAGCGGGACCGGCGTCAGAAATGATTTCACGCAACCCGAACCGGAAAAACGCTCGGCGGACGTCCACCACATCAAGGAGTGGATCGAGGTGGCGCGGGACCTCGGGGCGCCCGTGCTTCGGATTTTCGCCGGGCGCGCTCTGCCCGAAGGTCAGGACAGAAGCAAGGTGTCCGGCTGGGTCGTGGAGTCCATCCAGGAATGCTGCCAGGCCGCCGCCGCCGCCGGCGTGATGCTGGCGCTGCAGAATCATGCGGGCTTCATTCAGACGCCCGATCACTTGATCGACATCCTGGAGAGAGTCGACTCGGGCTGGCTCGCGGTCAATCTGGACATCGGCAGTTTCCGGTCTGAAGACCCCTACGCGGAGATTGCTCGCGCAGCGCCTTACTCCGTGACCTGGCAAATCAAGCAGTTCGTCCACCCCCGGGACGAGAGCGTCTCCACCGATCTGAGCAGGATCGTCGATATTCTGCGGCGGGTGGACTTCAGGGGCTACATCCTGGTTGAGACGCTGGGGGAGGTGAACCCGACGACTGAGGTGCCAAAATTCCTGGGTCAGGTGCGGCGGGCGCTGGCCGGCGCTTGAGCCGGAGCAGGTCGGCCCGTCCCTCCGGCGCCCGGGTGCCTTTGACGGCTCGAGAATTGCGGGAGTCGACTGATGAAGCGTTTCACGAAAACCCCGATCGTCATAGTCCTGGCCCTGGCTCCTTGGCTGATGACACCCAACCAGGGCAGGATCGAGGTGACGCCCACCCGTGGGGTGGCGGGGCACTTCGGCACCTGGGTCCTCAGCTATCGGGTCGGGTCTGAAGGCATTGCCCAGGGAGGCGGTATCCGAGTCCAGCTCCCCGACTCCTGGCACGCTGGAGCGCGCAACTCCGCGAATCCGCTGCAGGCGTCCAATCCGGCCGGGGATCACTATGTTTCAGCCGGCTCCTCCCGCAGCGACGTACGACTCGAGACGGTTGTCGAGTCGGAGTCGGACCGTATTCTGGTGAAAAGTTCACGGCCGGGCTTGGACGGCCGTTCCGAGAGATACGTCTTCGTGGTTCGGGTCCGGCTGTTGCAGGGGGGCCTGCGGGAAGGAGACACGCTGTCGGTCGTCTATGGAGACACCTCGCGGGGCAGCCGGGGAATGCGGGCGGCCATCATCGCCACTCCGCCCGAGCCCATACTGGTCGCCATAGACTCCGCTGGATCCGGGCAATATCGCCTTCACCCCGATCGGCCCTCACTGCAGTCCATCAGCGGACCGCCGGCCGAACTGCTCCTGACCGGCCGCTCGGATCTGGTGGTGGGCCGGCCCGCCCGGCTGCAACTGGCGGTAGTGGATGCCAACTCAAACCCCGTCCATTCCTTCCAGGGGGAGGTCCAGTTCCAGCTGCTGCAGGGCCGGGCTGAAATCCCGGACAGCCTGGAAGTGTCTCTGCCGCAGGGGTGGACCAGTGTGCCTTTCACTCCGTCACTGGAAGGGATCCTGCGAATCGAAGCCTCCACTCTAGGGGGAATTCTTCGAGCGCGGACCAATCCCATGAAGGCCGCGGCCCAGGAGCCCCAAAGAAAGATGTTCTGGGGCGATCTGCATTCCCACAGTCACTACAGCTGGGACGGCGTGGGTACGAACCCCTTCGAGTATGCGCGGAACATCGCCGGGCTCGACTTCTATGCGATGACCGATCACAGCCGCCTGCCGGACGGCGCGTTCACCCGGGGACTCGGGCCTCATGTCTGGGAGGAGTATACTGCTCTCACCGAGAAATACGATGCCCCGGGTCAGTTCGTGACTCTCCACGCCTATGAGGCTTCGTTCGGTGCTCCTCACGGCCATCACAACATTTACTTCAGGGGAAAGCCGGGTCCACTGATTGCGCCTGGCCGTGTCTCTCTCCCGCAGCTCTGGGAGCAGCTGGAGGCGGGTGCGGCCCTGACGATTCCCCATCATACGGGGAAATTCCCCAACCCGGTTCGGTGGGAGCCTCACGACCCGGATTTTCGCCGCAACTTTGAGATCTACTCGGCCCACGGACTGAGCGAGTCGTATGATCCGGCCCACCCCCTCGCTTTTGAACAGAGTGATTTCACGTCCCCCGGTCGGTCGGCCCCAGGTCGCCAATTCGCACAGGACGCGTGGATGCAGGGCCTCGAGCTCAGCACCGTTGCCGCCTCCGACGATCACCGGGCTCAGCCCGGAAAGCCGCATTGGGGCCTCACCGCGGCAAGCGCTACCGCACTGAAGCGAGAGGACATCTTCGATGCTCTCCATCAAAGGCGCACCTACGGGACCACTGGAGCTCGAATCCTGCTGGACTTCTCCATCAACGGCCGCCGGATGGGAGAGAAACTGAGCGCCGGCGGTCCACCGCAGCTGCAGATCGAAGCTCACGGAACCGACACGATCGACACTGTTGAGATACTGCGCTACTGCAAAGCTGACGGGGCCTTCAAAGTGATTTATCGCCTGGATCCGGAGGCCCTCGATTTTCGCTGGAGCGGTCTCGACCGGAGCTTCCGGCAAGATTCCATCTACTATGTCAGGCTTCGGCAGGATGGACAGATTCGGAATCGAATCGCCATGGCCTGGACGAGTCCGATCTGGGTCGAGTTCGTGGGCCGCGGCTCCTCGGACTGATGAATGTGTTCCGGGCGAAAGGCCAGGGCGCGGCCGGGAAGTCTGACGGCGACCTCGGTTCGCGACTACGAGCGAGTATGAGGTTGAAATGATAAAGCGAAGGATCGAGTGGTCACGCCGCCAGTTCGTCGTCGCGACGGCGGTGGCGGCCCGGTCAGCCACTGCACTCTGGAGCCGGGCCAGCCAGCCCGAAGCCTCCCAGATCTGCATTTTTTCGAAGCATTTGCAGTGGCTGGATTTCGAAGAGATGGCGGTCACGGCTGCCAAACTTGGCTTCGACGGCGTCGATTTGACGGTGCGTCCCGGGGGCCATGTGCTCCCGGAACGGGTTGAGCAGGACCTGCCCAGAGCAGTCGGAGCGATCAAAGCAGCTGGGCTCACGGCCCCCATGATGACCACCGCCATCAACGACCCCAACGCACCGCATACCGAGCGAATTCTGGAAACGGCGGCGGGACTCGGCATTCGGTTCTATCGCCTGGGGTATTTTCGCTACGAAGACTCAACCGATGTTCTGGAAACACTTTCCCGGGCGGAGCGAAACCTGGAGGGTCTGGCCCGGCTCAATGAGAAATATGCCCTTTGCGGCGATTACCAAAACCATGCGGGTAAGGACTATTTTGGGGCGTCAATTTGGGATCTGTGGGCGGCGACCAGGAAGCTCGATCCGGACCGGCTCGGCTGCCAGTTCGACCTCCGCCACGCCACCGTCGAAAGTGCCTTCAATTGGCCTGTCGCCTTCCGGCTCATCTCGAGTCGAACTCATACAATCGTGGCCAAGGACTTCCGCTGGGAGACGTCGGGCTCCGGAGCGACGATCGCCAACTGCCCGCTGGGCGAGGGAGTTGCGGACTTCGAGTCCTTCTTCGCACTGTTGAAGGAATCGGGTTTTAGGGGGCCTGTCTCGACACACTTCGAGTATCCCCTGGGTGGCGCCAACCGAGGATCCCGAGAGCTGACCGAGAATAGCGAAGTGGTGCTGTCAGCAATGCGAAAGGACCTTGCGACTCTGAAGCTATGGCTCAGAGACGCCCGGTTGAGAGGAGACTAGTTGCGTAGGGCTTAGAGCGTACGATGGGCGTCTCGTTGTCGGAGTCGATTCCGGCTCTCCTCGCCTCCGCACTATTGAGCGCGAAAAGCGATCACGAGGCCCGCAAGACCCAGGGCCCAAGACCCAGAACCCAAACCCCAGGGCCCGAGCCGAGGGTCAAGCCTCTCCCTGATTCAGTTCCTGGAGCCGGCGGAGGGGGTTGAGCAGGCTCTCCGCCACGGTCTCGGTGACTCCCGGAAGCTGGGTCAGATCCATCCCCCAAAGGTCGGTGTCAGCGCATACTTCTCGAGCCAGTTTCCGGACCTGTGCTTGGCTGCTCTCCTCAACCCGGCTCCAGCGCTCGAAGAAGCTTTCGGCTTGGTCGTCATTGATGCGGTAGGGTTGGCCCTCGCGGCGACCGAGGATCTGTTTCCCCTGCTTTTCGGCCCCCTTCATGAAGAGCAGATAGAAAGCAAAGCCGAGACAAAGGCGGAGCGGCGGCCTCCTGTTCTTCTCGCAATAGGACTGGATCACGGGAACGACCCGAAGTCGCATTTTGGAGGTCGACTGGAAGGTGATGTCCAGTAGCCTGTGCTCGAGAAACGGATTCCGGAAGCGCTCCAGGACCTCTTGCGCGAAGCTCAGCGTCGATTCCGGGTCGAGATCCAGGCTTGGGGCGACTTCCCGCAGCATGCAGCCTTCGATGAACCGGGAGATGAGCGGGTCCCGCATGCTCTCTAGAATGGTGTCGTTGCCTGTAAGAAACGAAGCGGGAGAGCAAATCGTGTGGATGCCGTTCAGGAGGCGGAGTTTCCTCTCGCGGTAGGGAGAGATGTCTGGTGCCACGACAATCGACGGGTTTGACTCGGCGAATCCGAGACGGCTCTGCACCGACTGGTCCCCCTCGATCGCCCAAAGAGAGTAAGGCTCAGCCACCGTCAGGAGTTCATCGGAGAAGCCGAGTTGGCTCCAGAGACGCTCCAGTTCTTTCGGTTCGGGCGAACCGGTGACGATCCGGTCGACCAGGGAATTGCAGAACCTGTTCGCGGTCGCAACCCAGTCCAAAAAAGCGGGCTCCAGCTTCCAGACTCGGGCCAACTCCAGGACGATCTCCCGCAGAACGCGGCCGTTGTCGATGATCAGTTCACAGGGGATGACCAGGACGCCTTTGTCCGGCGCCCCGGAAAAAAACTGGTAGCGATGGTGAAGAAGAGCCGTGAGCTTTCCTGGAAAGGACCGGGGTGGCTCGAGTTCCAGAGAGTCGTCCGGATCGAGCCGGATGCCCACTTCGGTGGTGTTGGAAACGATCAGCTCCAAGTGCGGGTTCTCGGCGCACTGCAGGACCGCTCCCCATTCCCGGCTCGCGCTCAGGCCCCGGCTGATCGCCGAAAGGATCCGCTGCGAGTCGACCTTCTCTCCCCTCGCCAATCCGCGGACCACCAGGGTATAGAGCCCGTTCTGGCGGTTCAGCAGATCGGCGCCGCGATGGTCGGTGGACTGCACCACTGCGATCCGGCCGTTGAACAGCCCCCGGCGATTGGCCCGATCGACGTAATCCCCAAAAAAGGAGCGCAGGAACCGGCCCGTACCGAACTGAAGGACCTTCTCGGGGAGATCCCAAGACTTCAGGGGAGGGAAAGCGACCCGACCCTCCGCACCACGCGCAAGTTGCTGGGAAAGCCGTGGCAATGACATTTGCAGTCAGCCTAGCCTTTCCCGACGAATTCCGGCTGGAAATGCATGTCGGCCCATTCGCGATCCACGTCGGGGCGGAGCCCCGCCATCATCCACACAAAATTGATTCCGCAGCCGGGAATGCCCACGTTGGGATGGTACCCCTCGGTGATGACTACCGCGTCATCTTCGAACACCGGCGCGACGAAATCGACGTTCTGCAGATCGCTGTAAATCATCTGGAGCCCGAAATTCGGCTTGGGCATGTCGATATACAGGTAAACCTCTTCCCTCGTGGTGCCATGCTCGTGAGGGGACCAGCTGGTCCAGTGTCCCGGTTTACCGAACGTCAAGCCGCAGACCAGCCGCGCTGCTTCCACGTTGTCGTCGATCAGTTTGTAGACCTCGCGAGTGCTGGATTTGTCGCCCACGGTCAGATGCAGAGCCGGGTCGTGGCGCGCCTTTTCGAAGGGCACGAACTGCGTCTCTACTGCCTTTTCGCTCGGCGCCGAGCATTCCACCAGGTCGACCCTGCCTTTGGCTGCAACGTCGTACTGCTTCCCCGGGGGGATGTAGAGTGCGTCGTAGAGCGTCATGGCATAGGCAGAGGAGTCGACACGGACCTCGCCGGCGCCCTTGATGCAGATCAGGGCGACCTCTCGGCCCTCCGACCGGGCCGAGGCTTTTTCGTCGCCCTCCAAGATGATGCGACCACAAGAAAGAAACCGAAGCGGAGTGTTGTCCGGGCCGATCATGATGTGACGGCCTCTTTTTCCGGCAGTGTCTCGAATCAGAATCTGATCGGTATTCACGATTCCACCTACAGGCTCCCGAGCAAAGCGTTGATCGAGTCGATGACTTTCACTGTCGCACCAACCACCGCGATCGCCAGGACGACTCCCATCGCCGCGTTCCAGATCCACCGCCGGCCAGGCGGTTCGAGATCCGGGCCCAGGTAATCGCGCCGGTTGAACAGGATCAGAAAGCCGAGATAAGCGATGGGCAGCAGGATCAGCGCAAAAGAGGAGATCAGCGGCCCCAGCCAGAAGGGGGCTTGGTAGGCAACCCCAAGGATGCCCACTCCCGGCAGCAGCGTGCCCAGCTTGAACCATTTGCCCTCATGCGGCACTCCCATGATTTCGCAAAGCGCGAGACCGCTGATCAGCATGAGGATTGTGATCGTCGTCAGCGGCATGGCGGCCACGCCCAAATCGAAGAGGATCCGTCCGCTCACGGCCGGAAACCAGGTCCCCTCGAACAGAGGGCTCATCACCTGGGCAACCGCAACCGGTTCGTCAGGACGGCCCGAACTCTGGCCCAGGACATTGGCGACGGTGATGATGACCAGCGAGCTGGCCACCGCAAAGGGCAGCAACATGCCCGTCATGAGGTCGAAACGCGCCAGACCCAGGTGATTCTTCCCCCAGCCCCTGGCTCGCAGCGTGATGGGGAAGAGGAACGTCATGTTGATGCCTACGGCGCAGCCCAAAGCGCCCAGAACCAGGGTCCGGTCCTCGGCACTGGCAGGGAAATCCCCCGGGATCAGTCCCTTGAAAACATCCAGCCAGCGGATGCCGGTCTTCAAGGCCACCAGAGCAAAACAAACGATCATGAAGAAGACGATCCCTTTGAGCATCGCTTCGTAAAACCTGACGCCGGAACGCCGTTCGCCGCCATAGGTCCAGGTCAGCGGGATGCTGAACCCCAGGATCAAAAAGCCAAAGACCCACTTGCCCGCCATGAGATTGGAATCCGCCAGCCAGCCCAAGGCCTGGCCGACATCGGCCAAACACGCCGCCGCCACCGCGTACTGGTTCATGCACCAGAACACGGAGGCCACCAGAGAGGCGACTGCCCAAGCCAGTGCCAGAGCCGGAGAGACGTGCCGGCCCATGGCGCGGTAGACGGAGTCCTTCCCGTAGAGCGTGGGCCGCGCAATAGCAGCGAACATGATGACGCCCATCAACATGCCGAGCACGTTCACCCAGAGCATTTGGTAGCCGAATCTCCAGCCCAGGTAAAAGCTGGTGGTGGCAGTGCTGGCGCCCAGCGTGATGGCACCCTGAATCCAACCGGGGCCGGAGAGTCGGGCGTACCCCAGCAGACGTCCCGCCCAGGGGCGGGCGTTGATCTGCGCGAGGTCTTGCGACTCCGCTGATTGATCGAGGTTTCGTGGAGTGGTCACGTCGCTTTCCCTTCGTCTAACTTCTGCCGGTTCCAGAAAGTCTTCCCACAACCGGCCCCACCTGTCAACTCCAGAGCCAATCTTGCCGGCCCGCGCCGCTCCTCGCGCAAGGCCCTTTTTCCCCATGCCGCGAGATCGTTCGGTACAATGAGCCGGTTGATAGAGCCGCCGCGATGAAGAGACTCTCCTCGAGCTCGAAACTGAATTTGGAGAAACGTAAGGTGCAGCAAGAAAAACAAGTTGGAATTGGAATTGTAGGGGCCAGATTTCTGGCGGAGACCCGGGCGCGCTGTTACGGGCAAATCGGAGGCTTGGGTGCCAGGATCGTGGCTGTGGCCGCCCGAACCGGGGAAAGTGCCCGAGCCTTTGCCGAAAAGCATGCTGTGCCCAAACCGTTCGCCCAATATCAAGAGCTTTTGCGGCTGCCGGAGGTGCAGGTCGTGGACCTGTGTATCCCCAACCATCTCCACCGGGAGGTCGCTGAGGCGGCCGCCCAAGCGGGAAAACACGTCATCTGCACGAAGCCCCTGACCGCCTACACGGGGCAGGATCTCCCGGCGGACGCCAGCGACGATGAGGTGTCCGGGACTGACCGGAAACAAATGCTGGAGGCGGCCGTACGCGACGCCAGTGCCATGGTCGAAGCCGCCCAGCGAGCCGGGGTTCAGTTGATGTATGGCGAGAATTGGATCTACTCACCCTCGATCGCCAAGGCAACGGATCTCATCCTCGCCTCGAGCGGCAACATTCTCGAGATGCGGGGTGGAGAGTGCCACAGCGGGTCTCACTCCGCTTACTCCAAGTCCTGGCGACACGCGGGTGGGGGCGCCATGTTGCGACTTGGCTCTCATCCGATTGGGGCCATGCTCTACCTGAAGCAGGTGGAAGGGATGCGCCGCCTGGGCCGGCCAATCCGGCCGGCTTCGGTGATCGCGGAAGTCGGAGACCTCACCCAGCGGCCCGGCCTGGGAGCTGGAGAAAAGTCCGGCATCGCCACCGGTTGGAAGGACGTGGAAACTTGGGCCTCGGTGATCCTGACCTTCGAGGACGGTGCCCGAGGGACGATCTGGGCTTCGGACACCGCCTTGGGAGGCATGGAGAGCCGCCTGGACATCTTCCTGTCCAACGCTCATTTGAAGTGCAACATGAGTCCCAACAACCTGGTGGAGGCCTTCGCCCCAGATCCGACCGTCTTCGACGCGGAATACATCATGGAAAAGATCGAGACCAAGGCCGGCTGGAACACGCCTATCCCGGACGAAGACTGGAGTTCCGGCCACCTGGGAATGTGTCGCGATTTCGTCTCCGCCGTGGCTGAAGGACGGCCCGCCAAAGCACAGGGAGATCTGGGGCTGGAAGTCGTCCGGGTCGTGTACGCCGCCTACTGCGCAGCCGCCGAAGGGCGACGAGTCGATTTGCCCACCTGAGGACCATCCAGGGATCCTCCGGCGATGGATTTGGCCCAACCCCGAGGCGCGCCTTCGATCGTCACCCGCCCAGGATCTGTAGCAGCCGGCCCAGAATGCGGTTCGGGTAATTGCTGGGGCGCCTCCGCTCATTGTCCTCAAAGGCTTGTTTGATCTCCGGCAGCAGGGTCCTGGACTCGCCACCCAGGTCGGAAAGAACGCCGGCTGCACGGAGGCGAACCCATTCGCTCTCGTGCTGAAGGGCTGCGGCCAGGGTGGGGAGCGCCCGCTCATATTGGCCGAAGTTGCACAAAGCCTCCGCCGCCGTGATCCGCACGTCGGGGGCTTCGTCCTTCAAGGCGGAGAGCAGTTCGGTAGCGGCCGGGGCGGCCTCTGCCCCCAGACCTGCCAGACCAGTTGCTCCCCAGTACCGGACAGCGCTGTCGTCGTCCTTCAGCAGCCGAACGAGTCGCGGGAGATCCGAGGGTTGGCGTCGCGAGGCCAACTCGGCAGCCTCCAGGATCCGCACGAGCTCATACTCCCTCAAGTCTTGCGCATGCTCGTAGGGTGTAGTGCCCGCCGATCGGCGCTCCATTTCGGCTTCGGGAAGAAAGCCGAGATCGCGGATTTCGAGGATCCAGCGCCGCAATTCGGCGCTCAGCCGCGCCTGGATCGCCTGAAACTCGGCCTGCCCGGCAAGATTGTTCACCTCGTGCGGGTCCGCCCAGGTGTCGTAGAGCTCCTCAGCGGCTTTGGGCTGGAAGAAAAACTTCTGCGGCCCGATCAGCTTGCCTTGATCGTAGAGGCGCTGCCAGACCTGCATCGTCGGCATCTCGTACATGTAATTGAGATGCTGGGCGTAGATCCGGTGGGGCATGTAGTTCCGGATGTACTTGTATCGCTGGTCGCGGACGGCTCGGACCATGTCGTAGCGCTCATCCATGCGGTCCCGGAACCCGTGAATGTATCGTCTCGGCTCTGCCGTCCGGCTGCCCAGAAACGCGCTTCCCTGCATCCGATCCGGAATCTCCACGCCGGCCAGGCTCAGCAAGGTGGGACCGAAGTCGACGAAACTGACCAGACGATCGGTCAAGCCGCCCGGCTGGGACTCTGACAGGTGCTGATACTTGGGAGGGAAGTGGATGATCAAGGGAACTCTCAGGCTCGAGTCGTAAAGCCAGCGCTTCGAGCGCGGCATGCCGGCGCCGTGGTCGGAGTAATAAAAGACGATGGTGTCCTCCGCCAGACCGTCAGCCTCCAGCTCCTGAAGGATCTCCCCCACGCGCTTGTCCATGTAGGTGATCATGTCGGCGTAGCGAGCCCAGTCCCGCCGGACCTCGGGAGTGTCGGGGTGGTAGGGAGGCACATCGGCCAGCGCCGGATCGTGGAGCTCGTGCGGCTGGAAACCCTGGACGCGCTGGCGATAGGCTTCCTCGGACAGGCGGATCTGGCTCTCGTGGCTAAAGTTCAAGTTGAAGATCGCGAAGAAGGGCTGACCGGGCCGGCGGTTGCGCCAGTGGGCCTGACGGCTGGATTCGTCCCAAGCGTCCTCCGGCACTGTTTCGAGATTGTAGTGCTGCTTCCAGTTGTTCGTGCAGTAATAGCCGGCCTGCCGAAGATGCTGGCTGTAGAGTCGGATGGAATCGGGTAGCCGGGCCCAGGATTGCATGTGGTGTGAGCCGACCGAGGGCGCGTACATCCCCAGGATCAGCGAAGAACGAGCGGGTGCGCAAACCCCGATGGGTGCGAAGGCGTTTCGGTAGCGGACTCCTCGGTCCGCCAAACGGTCCAGGTTGGGAGTGACGGCGTAAACGTCTCCAAAACTCCCCAGGTTGGGACTCATGTCCTCGGAAGTGACCCAGAGGATATTCGGCCTGTCCAGGGGTTGGCCGGAAGTGGCAGTGCAGAAGACTGCCAATAGCGTCGCGAGGTACGTCAGACGGCGCAAGGAGTCTCGCAAGGAAGCTATGGACATGGCGCTTCTTCCCACGAGGCTGGGGAAGTTGACTTTGGTTTTTCTGAAAGGCGGCAGCACCCGCTCTCAGGCGCTCGTCTCGATCGCGATTCGAGCTCGAACCTGGCCGCCCATTCGAAACGAGTATCCCAGCCCGCGAGGAGATTCTACGTCATCTCGCGGCAACCGGCTTCTGAAATTCCCCGCCACTGACTCCGGGACGACGGTGCCCGGCCTTGTGACGGCGGGTCTTTCAAGGTAGAGTTCGGCAACCAGACTGAGATCGTTTCCGGGTGCGCCGCCGCTCACCATTGGTGGACAGGCGAACGACGGCGAGAAGGCGACTGAACCGATGATTCCTGAAACCTGTGCAGGCAGGGCGTCGAGGGCATTTGCAATGCTGGCCTCGGCATTCCTGCTGGTCCCGCTTCTCGCTTGCCACCAGGGCCCGGCCGAAGTGCGGCGTCCCAACATCCTGGTGGCCATCGCCGACGATTGGGGCTGGCCGCACGCCGGCGCTTATGGGGATCCGGTAGTCGAAACGCCCACTTTCGACCGAATCGCCGAGGAAGGAATCCTCTTCCGGAATGCCTACGTGTCTTCTCCTTCCTGCACTCCCTCCCGAGCGGCACTGCTCACGGGACAGTGGCACTGGCGGCTGGAGGAAAGCGGGAATCTGTGGAGCACTCTGCGAGCCGAATATCCAGTCTACCCGGACCTGCTCGAAGAGTCGGGCTACTTCGTCGGCTTTACCCGAAAGGGTTGGGGGCCGGGCCGGTTGGAGCCGGGTGGCCGAACACGCAACCCGGCGGGCCCCTCGTTTGACAACTTCGCCCAGTTTCTCGACCAGCGTCCCGCAGACCGACCCTTCTGTTTTTGGTTTGGCAGCAGCGATCCCCACCGTCCTTACGAAGTGGGATCGGGGGAATCGAGTGGCATTCCGACCGATGAGATCCGGTTGCCCTCCTGTTTTCCCGACAGTCCCGAAGTTCGTGGCGATGTGGCCGACTACTATTGGGAAGTGCAGCGTTTCGATCGAGAAGTCGGCGAACTGCTGGCGGCCCTGGAGGCTCTCGGCGAACTGGACAACACCATTGTCGTGATGACCGGGGATCACGGCATGCCGTTCCCTCGCTGCAAGGGGAACCTGTACGACACCGGTACTCGGGTGCCTTTGGCCATTCGCTGGCCCGAAGCCGGGAAGGGCGGGAGGCAAGTCGATGATTTCGTGAGCCTGACCGATCTGGCTCCAACGTTGCTCCAGTCGGCGGGGCTGGCACCCCCGGGTGAGATGACCGGGCGCAGCCTGCTGAACCTTCTCCGCAGTGGCGGTTCGGGCTGGATTGAATCGAGCCGGGATTTTGTCCTGACCGGCAAGGAGCGCCACGTGCCCTGCCAGGAAGCACCCGACTCCGGCGGGACGCCGATGCGGGCCATCCGTACGCGGGAGTATCTCTACATTCGCAACTTCCGGCCCGACCGGTGGCCGGCAGGTACGCCCCATTTCGAGCGTGCCTTCATCAAGGGCTCCTGGTACGGAGACGTCGACAATGGACCCACCAAGGCCTATATGATTGACCATCGGGCAGACCCCGCCGTCAGGCGGCTGTTCGAGCTGGCCTTCGAGAGGCGTCCGCCCGAAGAGCTGTACGACCTGAGAAGCGACCCCGATCAATTGCACAACGTGGCGGAAGATCCGGCCTACACCCAGGTCAGACAAGATCTTGCCGACCGGCTCCTGGAAGCACTCAGAGTAAGCCGAGACCCGAGAGTTTTGGGCGGCGGCGAGCGCTTCGACGAATACCCCTACTACGGTGGCAGCCCGCTGAGGCCGGGGTTTGCGGAGCAAGATTCGGGGAGGCAGATCCGATGAAGTCCAGGACGGGATCGGGAAGTTCGACCACCGGGATGAGAGACGATCAGAGGAAGCAGCTCGAAGACCAAGGCTATCTGGTCCTGAAGGAATTCATGAGCCGGGACCTGCTGGAAGGCCTGCGCCTTCGCGTCGAGCAGCTCTTCGCCGAGGAAGGGGAACGGGCCGGATCGGAATTCAAACAAGAGCCGGGGACTCGCCGTCTGGCCAACCTGGTCGACAAAGGAGAAGTCTTCGAGCAGATCCTGGTCATGCCTGCGATCCTCGAATACATGTCACACCTGTTGGGGCCCAGGTTCAAGCTGAGCAGCTTGAATGTCCGATCGACCAACCCCCATTCGGAGATCCGGCAACCACTGCATGCCGACCTGGGCGCCGTCCCCGATGAAAGAGGTTACTGGGTAGGGAACTCGATTTGGCTGCTGGATGATTTCACGAGTGAAAACGGGGCCCTCCGCCTGGTTCCCGGGTCGCACCGTCGGGGCGAGCTGCCGCAAGACGTTCTCGACGATCCTTTCGCTCCCCATCCGAATGAAATTCTGATCACTGCGCGTGCCGGTGCGGTTGTCATCATCAATGCGCACATCTGGCACGGGGGGACGGAAAACCGAACCGCTTCTCCACGCCGGGCCATGCATGCCTTCTACACTCGATGGGACAAGCCGCAACAGCAGTATCAGAGGAAGCTCCTGCGCCCGGAGGTCCAGGAGCGGCTGAGTCCCCAGCTCCGGAAGCTTCTGGCACTCGATGATCCGCTGAACGACCAACTGAGTTCCACAGGAAGCAACCGCAGCGGCTTCCTGAAATAGTCGGACAGAGGGCCGAACATGCTGAAACCGATCCGGGGGGCCTTGCGAGCCGAGCTCCTGTGGACTAGCATTCAAACCTGGCCGTGGAAAGGTCCGGCTTGAGGCCCTACGCCCTGAGCCCTCCGCCCTCGTGCAGCGAGATGAAAAAGTCTTCTTCAAAGTTGGTGTTGCTCACGCTCTGTCTGGCGGCTTCTTGCGGTGCGTCTCAGGTTCCCGTTTCCGAGGAGACGGAGAGCGCCTCCCCGCCGCGCCATCTGGTCGTGTACCGTGAGGCCGGCAGATTTGGCGGGTGGCCCGCCAACCACGGCATCTGGTCCTGGGGTGACGAGATCCTGGTCGGTTTCGAGTCCGGTGTTTTCAGGAGCCAGGACAAGTTCCACGCCATCGATTACGCGCAGCCGGCCGAGCATCTGCTGGCACGCAGCCTGGACGGCGGGGAGAGCTGGTCGATCGAACGGCCGGAAGGCCTGATCCCTCCGCCCGGCCAGAAAGTGGCGGGGGTGCCGACGCCGGAGGGCGGCAGAGATCCGGTCGACTGCCCCGGCGGGATCGACTTCAGCCGGCCCGGTTTTGCGATGACCTTTCGCATGCTGAGCTTCCACATCGGACCCTCCCGGTTCGCCTATTCGTACGATCGGGGCAAGACCTGGGAGGGCCCCTTCGCACTCCCTGATTTCGGCACGCCGGGAGTCGCGGCCCGCACCGACTACCTGATCAACGGCAGCCAGGAGGCTCTGGTCTTTCTGACGGCGGCCAAGCCCAACGGAAAAGAGGGACGGGTCTTGTGCGCACGGACGCAGGACGGCGGCAAGACCTGGGAGTTCGTCTCCTGGATCACCCCGCAGCCGGAAGGATTTTCCATCATGCCCTCCAGCGTCCGCCTCTCGGACGCACGAATCGTGACGGCCGTCCGCCGCCAGGAGGAGGAACGCAACTTCATCGAGGGCTACCATTCAGACGATGGCGGGGAGACCTGGCAGTTTCTGAGTACGATCTCCGCCCCGACCGGCAACAGCGGAAATCCGCCCAGCCTGGTACTGCTCCGGGACGGGCGCCTCTGCGTGACCTACGGATGGCGTGAAGAGCCCTACGGCGTCCGCGCCAGGTTGAGCTCGGACGGCGGCGAGACCTGGGGAAGGGAAATCGTGCTTCGCGCGGACG
Organism: Acidobacteriota bacterium; assembly: GCA_041630155.1. Taxonomy (GTDB): domain Bacteria; phylum Acidobacteriota; class UBA6911; order RPQK01; family JANQFM01; genus JBFGHG01. Next base: position 2,250 of record JBFKLX010000075.1, on the reverse strand, counting down.
GGGGAGGCAAGGACCTCGGCTACCCCCGCACGGTTCAGAGGGCGGACGGCAAGCTGGTCACCGTCTATTACTTCAATGACTCGGACGACTCCGAACGATATATCGCTGCCACGATCTGGAATCCCGGCCCGGCCTCGTCCGTCCCCGAGTGAACGGAAAGCCGCGCCCGATCACGGCAAAAGGAGGTGACGGTTGAGGTGGGTTCACTATTCACATGACGGGGCCGAGCGATTCGGTGTTTTGCGCGACGGAGTCGTGGCGGCCAGCTCCCTCTCCTTCGAACGGATCCTGGCTGGAGAAGCTCCCGATGAGATTCTCCAGGTGGAACTCGATGCGGTACGTCTCCTGGCTCCGGTTCCCCGGCCTGGCAAGATCGTGGCGATCGGCCTCAACTACATGGATCACTGCCGGGAGCAGAACCTCGACCCCCCCGACAAGCCGGTGATCTTCTGCAAATTCGCCACCTCCCTGAACCATCCGGGCGGCGAGATTCGCTGGTCGAGCCAGCTCACTCAAAAAGTCGACTCCGAGGCCGAACTGGCGGTGGTCATCGGAAAGACCGCCCGCCGGGTCGACCGTTCGCGGGCCCTCGGCCACGTTTTCGGCTACACCTGCGGGAACGACGTGAGCGCCCGGGACCTGCAGTTTTCCGACGGGCAGTGGGTGCGGGGCAAGAGCCTGGACACGTTCTGCCCACTCGGCCCGGTTCTGGTGACCGCCGACGAGATCCCCGACCCCCAGAAGCTCGACATCAGCGGCCGGGTCAACGGCGAATATCTGCAGAAGAGCAACACCAGGGAGATGATCTTTGGGGTGGCGGAACTCGTCGCCTACTGTTCGCAGGCGTTCACGCTCCAGCCCGGCGACGTGATCCTGACGGGGACGCCCGACGGCGTCGGGATCTTTCGCGATCCTCCGGTCCTCCTGCAGGACGGCGACGTGGTAGAGATCGAGATCGAGAGGATCGGCCGGCTCACCAATCGATGTCGCTGCGAATGAATGGTCATTGATGGCAGAGGAACCCCAAGAGAGGACTTTTCTCGTGACCGGCGCCATGGGCTGCCTGGGCGCCTGGGTGATCCGCCACCTCGTGAAACAGGGAGAGTCGGTCGTCGGCTTCGACCTCAGCGGCGATCGCCATCGCCTGTCGCTGCTGCTGACGCCAGAAGAGCAGAGCCGGGCGACCTTCGTGCGGGGAGATTTGGTCGATTTCGATCAGGTTCGAGGGGCTCTCGTCGACCACTCGATCACCCACGTCATTCATCTGGGCGCTTTGCAGGTTCCCTTCTGCCGAGCCGATCCGGTCGGCGGCGCCCGAGTCAACGTGGTGGGGACTGTCAACCTGCTGGAGGCCGCCCGGCAGTGCGCCCTCGGGCATGTCGTCTACGCTTCCTCGACCGCTGTGTACGGCCCGCCCTCCGACTATCCCCCTGGGCCGCTTCCGGCGGACGCCCCGCTGGCTCCCCGGACCCATTACGGAGCCTACAAGCAGGCCAACGAGCGCACGGCCCTGGCCTACTGGTACGAGGCCAGGCTCAACAGCACGGCGTTGCGCCCTCACACGGTCTACGGTCTGGGGCGGGATCAGGACGTGACCAGCGATCCCAGCAAGGCAATGCTGGCGGCCGCGGCCGGCAAGCCCTTTCACATCGGTTTCGCCAACCGCTTGCAGCTTCAGCTGGCTTCTGACGTGGCTTTGCAGTTCCTCGAGGCCAGCCTCCATCCACTGGAAGGGGCCTGGGCCTTCAACCTGGGAGGCGAGTGCCCCTCGATGCCCCAACTGGCCGAGCTGATTGGGCGAATCGCCCCCGGGGCGAAAATTTCCCATAGCGACGTTCAATTGCCGTTTCCCGAGAGCCTGGAAGACAGCCGGCTGCGCCAGAGCTTTTCGAGCGTTCATCAAACTCCTCTCGAAGAAGGAGTGCGTACCACCATCGAGGAGTTCCGCCGGTGCCTCGAGGCAGGACTGATCGAGGCAGTGTAGTCCATTGAGGACCTCGCAAGGAATGAGGCTGGGGCCCCCACCCCAACCCGCGAGTCCGAGTCCCACGCCTCCTTCGCCCCATTCGTTTCAAATTTTCGATAAATTGTTGAAAAACTGAAACACATGGGCTATTTTTGAAAAGTGATCGGCGGGGATGCCAACCGCTCCACCCGTCTTCCGGGGGAGAAGAGCAAACGGGTAGGTTCCACCCGTGCTCCGCGAGCGGTTGTTGTCGCGCCAATGACCCTCCCTGGCGGCTGCCGCGG
>JBFKLX010000074.1:0-22912 GCA_041630155.1 Acidobacteriota bacterium | reverse complement strand
GCCGCTGGTAGCGCAGCGCCAGGGCCGCTTCGCTAGCCGTGCCCGCGGCTCCGGGCAACACCACGATGACGTCGGGTGAGAGCACGTTGATATGATTGCGGGAGAGTGCTTCCTGACCCCGCTCGCCACTCAGCGGCAGGTGAGTCCGAATGGGAATCTCCACCCAAGGATTGGGATACCCCGAGGGAGGCTTGCAGGAGTCGTCTCCCGGTTGAGCCGGCAAGATCCCCAAGATCAGGCCCTTCCGCTCGGGAGCTTCAGCGAAGGCCCGGCTCACACTCGTCATCACCCCGCGTCCTGCTCCCGTCAGCAGATGCACGTCCAGAGCGGCCAGAAGCGCCCCCACCGCGTTCGCCTTGTCCAAATGCGGGTCGGTCCCCGACCCCATCACACCAACAATAGGCTTCCTGCTCACACCAGCCATCACGGGTGACTCCATGGCCTGGATCGTAGCAGATTGCGGTGTCACACTTACTCCCGAAGTCCTATCTGGCTGACCTCTCCTCCGGTCATCGATGGAAGGTGGGTGGGGTCGAGCGGGAAGACGGCGTGCGGAGTCCCGGCGGCGGCCCAGACCACCGGGTAGCTCAGGAGGTCTTCGTCGATCCAGGTGGAGAGTTGCCGCACGTGCCCCAATGGAGGCACGCCCCCAATGGCAAATCCGGTTTTCTCGCGGACGAAGTCGGCAGAAGCCTTCGCGATAGGCTCGCCTGCCAGTTGGCTCAACCGCGCTTCGTCGACGCGGTTGGAACCGCTGGCAATCGCCAGCAATGCCCGTCCAGTTCTCACACCTTTGAAAATCAGTGACTTGGCGATCTGGCCGACCTGGCAGCCGACGGCTTGCGCCGCTTCTCGCGACGTGCGGGTCGAGTCGGGCAATTCCCTGACCTGACAGGGAAAACCCAGGGCCCGGACCGCATCCTGGACCTTCCGGGCGCTGGGATGGAGTTCGCTTTTCATGGCTTCTCGGGAATTCACCGAGCATCGGCGAAACTCGAAGCTTCGCTCTTCGAGAGAGCGGTCTGCCGGAATCGCTCGAGTTGGCGTTCAGCCCTCGAGGCAGGCGATTGCGTCCCCTGCCCCACCGTCGAGTTGCTGCGCCTGCTGCTCGCTCAGAATGCCGCTGGAGGCAAAGGCCCGCACCTGATTGCGGAAGGCCCCGAGCTGATTGGCCGCGGCCTGGGTATTTCCCCGGGCCAGACTGTCCTGAGCGTTCTCCAGCTTGGAGCGCAGGGCGTTGGCCTGGCCCCGGTTGAGCACCCCTTGCGCCTGCAAGGCGTCCAGATCGGCCAGCAGCAGGTCGATCTGTTCCGCCACCGCTCGTTTCTGAATGAAGACCGCGGCCGTTCGGGCCGGCACGTTGAAGCTGCCGGAGGCCGCGTCAACAGACGAAGTGCGCACCACCGGGTCGCCGGAGCCGACCTGGACGGGGTGCAGCTGGAAGTTCAACCCGGCCAGCGATGCAACGTCAAACACAACGCTCTCGTTGCGCGCGTTGAAGAGCGACACGACGCGCTCGACGACTCGATCCACCGCCCCTTCGTCGTCCGTGATGCTCATGACGATCAGCCCCGGGATCTGGGCGGGTCCGGTATTGTAGAAGTTCACACGAGCCTTGACTTCCGACCCTGTCTGGAGCCGGAACAGCCGCGAGCTCTTGCGGATGCGCAGCATCTCTCGGAAGTGGCGAGCCGAGCTCAGGATGTCGGGAAACCCCGGCGCCAGACCGGGATCGGCCAGCCGGGGCTGCATCAAGAACCAGTTGGACTGGTTCTTTTCCGCGTTGGGCAACCCGTGGCCCCAGTTGGTGGCCTGGCCCGTCCAGTCGATCTGGTTGAACCAGTCTCCGGAATTGAAGCTGTCCCGATCCATCGACTTGGAGCGCAACAAATCCTGGCCGGCATGGAAGAAAGGAATCCCCTGCCCCAGCATCACGATGCTGTTGCCCAGGTTCTGAATGCGGACCCGCTCGGCCATTGAGTTGGACAGGGGCGCTTTCAGCTGCGTCGTGTCGAAGAGAGTCTCATTGTCATGGGCCGCGACGTACTTGATGTTCTCTTGCGGATCGGCCGTGTAGCCGGCCTGCTGGCCGAAGTAGTCGACCTGGTCGGCGCGAACCAGGTTGCCCTTGGAGTCGACCAGTATGAAGTCGGCCAGATCACCCGCCAGGCCGATCCGGATCCAGTCGGAAAGGTGGCGTAACCTGCCCGTTTCGTCGCCCTGTGGATAGCCGTTGGAGTCGTAGGCCAGGCCGTTGATGAAGCCTTGTTCGCGCAAATCGCTGAAGGGATTGCCCCCACGAACGCCGTCGCGCAGCCGATCGCTGAACGTCCCGATACCGGTTCCGGCCATGTTGCGCTGGATGGCGTTCTCTCCGCGGGCCCCGTTGGCGACCTCACCGAAGTTCCAGCCCTCGCCGTAGACGTAGATCCTGCGCCCGTCGACTCCATCGGATGCCGGCGTCAGCTGGTCCAGGGCCTGGCGCAGCGCCAGCATGTTGCGCTTCATGTGGTGGCCCATCAGGTCGAAGCGGAAGCCGTCCACCTTGTAGGCGCGCGCCCACATCAGCGCCGAGTCGATCATCAGCTTCTCCATCATCCGGTGCTCGGACGCGGTGTTGGGGCAACAGCTGCTCGTCTCGATGGCGCCACTCAGGCTGAGCCGGTGATAGTAGCCGGGAACGACCTTGTCCAGAACCGATTTGTCGTTTTGCTGCGCCGAAGTGGTGTGGTTGTACACCACATCCATGACGACGCGCAGTCCCGCCTGGTTCAGCCCCTGGACCATCTCCCGAAATTCCCGGATGCGAGTCACGCCGGAGGGGTCGGTGGCGTAGCTCCCCTCGGGCACATTGTAGTGCCAGGGGTCGTAGCCCCAGTTGAACCCGTCCTGGTCGCGGACTGCCCCGATAATGGCCTGCTGCTGGTCGCTGTCGGGAGGGAACATAGCCAGCAGGGCCTGGTCCGGGTTCTGCTGATCTGTCCGCCGCTCGGGCACGGTGGCGAAGTCGAAGCTGGGCAAGATGTGAACATGGGTCAGACCGGCCTCGGCTAGCCCGGCCAGGTGCTGCATCCCGTCTGACCCCGGCTGGCTGAACGCACGGTACGTCCCCCGCAAAGCGGCCGGGAGTGACGCGTCGGCAATCGAGAAGTCGCGAACGTGGAGTTCGTACAGCACGATGTCCTCGGGGGCGTTCAGGGGTGGTTTGGCCAGGGCGTCCCAGCCAGCCGGCTTCGAGTCGGTGGACGCCAGGTCGAGGATCTGGCTCCTGCCGCTGTCCGCTGACAGCGACACGGAGTACGGGTCCGTGACGAGATTGTTTTCGACTCGTCCCGTAGAAGGAGCGTAGACCTCGACCTCGAACAGGTAGAATTTGCGATCCCAGTCGGAGGAACCGGTGATGCTCCAGACACCGGTGGCCGGGTCCAGAGCCATGGGCAAAACCATGGCCGGAACAGCTCCTTCGGAATCGTGGAACACGTGCAAAGATACCGAACGCGCCGTCGGCGCCCACACATGCAGACTGGGAACACCGCCGCTGTAAACCGGGCCGAGCGCTCCATCGAAGAAATAAAGGTCGTCCAGTAGGCCCGGGATCTGCATCGAGGTCGCGTCGATCGGACTCCCGGCCCCGTCCTCCACCGAGACCGCGATCTGGCCTCTCGAGATATCCGGCACCAGTGCCAGATCTCCGGGACTCAGGCGCAACGCATGAAAGCCCGCCAGGTGGGGAAAGTCTTGCAGCACCCAGGCCGGCAGTCCGGTGGGATCGAAGCTCAGCGCCAGCCGCGAGCCCCCCACCACGCCGCTGCCCTCCAGTGCCAGGTCGCCGTTTGGATCGTAGTGCAACTGAAAGGTGTCGCCGGGGCCTCCCGAGTTCCAGGCAATCAGGTCTTCGGCCACCCAGTGAGCCCGCGCTTCGTTGAGGTTGCCCCGGGGAGCGCCCGAACCCGTGCCCACGTTCAGGATGTGCGTCACCGGATCGTACGTGAAGGAGATCTCCGTACAGGACTGAGGGACGAAGAAGGGGATGTTGGGCCCGTTCTGAACGCCTCCCTCTCCAAAGTTGACGTCCCAGCTCTCGTTGTGGGCGACCTTCACCTCGTAGTCCCCCGCCGGCAGCCAGGTGGAAAAGGAGAACAGCCCGTCTCCGTCCGGGTCCTGGAGCCAGGAGCGCAGGCAGCCGGGATCCCAGTCGCCGCTGCAGCCGATTTCCGACTGATAGTTGCCGGGAGCCACCGCGATCAGACTGCCTCGGTTGTCGGTGACCCAGTGAGTCTGGTGGCTGTAGTAAAACTTGACATTGGACGAGTCGGACAGGTTGAGCCCGATGTTGGGGCCGTTGCGTTGCGCATTGGCGCCGTAGTTCTCGTCCCAGCTGTCGTTCAGGGCGGCCTTGTATTCCCAGTTCCCTGCCGGAATGGAGAACGTCCCCTGCCAGACCGCGTCCTCGCCGTCGAATCCCAGGTGAGTGACGGCGCAAAACGGCTGCCAGTCACCAGAACAGCCCAGCTCGCTCTGGAAGTTGCCGGGAATGGTCACCGCAAACGGCTGAGGAGGAGCAGCGGCCGGTCCGATCGTCAGAATCTTGGTCGACCAGTCGAAGGCGAACAGCATCTCGGTGCAGTCGGCTGGGACGGAAAAAGGAATATTGGGGCCGTTCTGCTGGCCTCCGGCACCGAAGTTGAGGTCCCAACTCTCGTTGATGGCGACTTTTCCCTCATAGTTGCCCTCCGGCAAGGCTCGGGTGCGGAAGGTGAAAATGCCATCACCGTCCGGGTCCTGCAGCCAGGAGCGCAGGCAGCTGGGGTCCCAGTCGCCGTTACAGCCCAACTCGCTCTGGAAGTTGCCGGGAGCCACCGCGATCACCTGGCTGGCGTTGTCCGCCGCCCAGTGTGTCTGGTGGCTGTAGTAGAACTTCACATCGGACGGGTCGGACAGGTTGAGCCCGATGTTGGGGCCGTTGCGCCGGGCGTTGGCGCCGTAGTTCTCGGCCCAGCTGTCGTTCAGGGCAGCCTTGTACTGCCAGCTCCCTGCCGGAATGGAAAAGAGGGCTTGCCAGACGCCGTCCTCAGCATCGAAATTCAAGTGGGTGACGCCGCAGTCCGGCTGCCAATCCCCGGGGCAACCGAGCTCATCCTGAAAGTTGCCCGGGATCGTCACGGTGGCAGGATCAGGTGTGTCTCCCGCCTGGGCCGCCGTCAGGCAGGCCAGCACGATCACGGCCGCCAGGCCGAAGGACTTCCAGAGGTTGGAGCACGAGCTTCTCAGTTGGGGTGTCATTGTAGGATCTCCACTTTTCCAAAGTCCCAGTGCCGCCGGAACAGCAAGGCAGCCGGGATCGTATTCCGCAGGAATGGGCAGGACCTTCCGGCGCGGCAGAAGTCCGCTGCCCGAAGCGCCAAAGCTTGGACGCCCATCCTTTTCAAGCCGGAACGACTTCGCTTCTGTGAACTCTGATTATCTCAGGAATTGGCAACTCAGAACCGGAACTTTCTCCGAAGAAACGATGAAAGAAGGATTAAGAAAGGGCTGATTCCCCAAGCCCCACGCCCCCAGGCCCCACAATCTCCTCATTGCCGGAAATCGAAACACTTGAACTTCCGGCTGCAGCCGTGTTCGGCTTCCTTGCAGTAGAAGATGTTGCTCCCTCCGCAGCCGTAGACGGCTGCGCAATCTTTGTCGTCGTGCCGGCGGCGGCAGATCTGGCGGTGGGTGGGGCAGACATGTTCTTCGCAGGCCAGCAGGTAGCCAGAGCTGTCCTTCGGATCTCCTCGACTGAGGGGGCGGATGTGCGTGTGAGTCATGTTGTCAACTCCTTTTCCGGAGAAACCGCTCGAGCAGGTCGGGGCAGCGCCGGCTGGCCTGCTGATAGACGCGAATGGCTTCGGCCGTCAAGACCCGGTTGAGCTGGCAGTGATTGTCGAAGCAGCGCGTCTCGCCGTATTTGGCCGAGACGTGCCGGTCGGCGAAACAGCCGCCGCTGCAGACATAGCGAATCCAGCACTGGGAGCACGCGTCGATATGCTCGACACGATCGGCATAATCCAGGTTGGGGCGGTAGGCCCAGAGGGAGTCGTCCCAGACGTGGCCCATACGGACCTCCGGTTCACCGGCCAGTTTGTAGCAGGAGAAGATTTCGCCGAGAGGATTCACGCTGATTTCGTTGGCGCCGGCGTCACAGCACCAGGGCATGGCCCGGCAGTTGGCCAGGGAGTCCAGGCAATGGTCGAAAGCATCGAAGCGGATCGGTTCCTGGTCTCGCAGCCGCTGCAGGAACAAGTCTCCCAGTTCATGGATCGATCGGGCCAGTCGTCTTTGGTTCGCCGGAGTGAGGGCGTACTGGTCCTGCCCGCACAGCGGGCAGAATTTGTAGGAGAAGAACCCCAGCGGGTCCAGCTGCCGCATCGTGCCGACCAAATCTACGTTCTGGTTGGTGATCGTGACCCGGGCACCGTAGGGCAGGCCCACTCGGCGCGCCTTCTCGAGGTTGCGGCGAAGGCGCTGAAACGACCCGTTGCCCGTCGCGTCCCGGCGATAGAAATCGTGTGCTTCACCAAAGCCGTCGACACTCACCAAAGGTGTGATTCCCTTTTCGCGAAGCCAAATCGCCTTTTCCTCATCCAACGGAAGGGCGTTGGTGGTGAGGCCGAACGTGAGGCGGTCGGGTGACTCGTGAAAAAGCGCTCGACCGTATTCCACCAGACTGCGCAACACGTCGAAACGCAGCAGCGGCTCCCCGCCGAAGAAAATGAGGCTGAAGGAGGCGTGGGGTGGAACGTCCGCACAGCCGGTCCAGGCCTCTCCGGCCCGCGGTTCGACGGCCTCGAGACCGCGCCGCCAGTTCTCGTGCAGCAGTTGGAGACAGGCGCGCCCTACCGCCAGCAACTGAGCGTCGGGCTCGGGCTCGCTTTGCAGATAGCGCTGGCCGAAGCAATAGCTGCAGCGGAGATTGCACTCATGGGTCAGGCCGAATGTGATCGATTGGATGCGACTCCGCACGTTGGTCGGAACGAGCACTTGGCCGGGACTGGGGCGTCCGCGAAAGAAGCCCCGCTGCTGAAAATCCCGCAGCTCGGCGACCGCTTCTCCGTCGACCCGGCTCCCCCGAAGAGCGCTTGCACCCTCCTCGTCCACCTCGAACAGAGCTACGTTCGAAACATCGAATGCGAGCCGATCTTGGCCGAACCGGAAGAACTTGACTTCCATGGGGCACCTCTCGGGGAATTCACACGCAAGTCCGGTTCCTCTGGGGGCAGTTCAGATCGAGTACGGGCCGGTGAGCGGAGCCCGCCGTCAGCCGGCACGCTACGACGGGAGGCCGGGCGCGGCGCTGGGGCGGTCCAGTCTGGGAGATTGGGGCCGGAAGGCTCCGCCCGCCAACGTGAAAAAACCCGTTTGGTTGGGGAATCTCACCCGGATGAGTCGAACGGCCTACCTCAGCCTGAACTCCGCCTCGAGCAGCTCTTGCGAGTTGGTCCCCACGAACAGCTTGAAATCCCCTGGCTCCGCTTTCCACTCGCCCGAAGCCGTATAGAATGCCAGATCGCTGGCGCCCAGCGTGAACACCACTTCGCGGGTCTGGCCGGCCTCCAGGTGGATCTTCTGAAAACCCTTCAACTCCTTGACCGGACGTGTCACGCTTCCCACCAGGTCGCGCACGTAGAACTGAACTACTTCATGACCGGCCCGTTCCCCGGTATTGGTCACGTTCACGGACACCTGCAATTCCCCGCTCCCGTCCAGAACGGGGCTGCTGAGCCGGAGATTGGAGTACTGGAAGGTGGTGTAACTGAGGCCATAGCCGAACGGATAGAGCGGCGTGTTTGGCATGTCCGTATAGTGGGACCAGAAGACCATCGGGGTGGGGTTGCCCCGCCCCGTGCTCTTGTGGTTGTAATAGATCGGCACCTGCCCCACTGAGCGGGGAAAGGAGACCGGCAGCTTGCCCGACGGGTTGTAGTCCCCGAAGAGCACGTCGGCGATGGCGTGTCCGGCCTGCGACCCCAGCTGCCAGGCCTCCAGGATGGCCGGGATTTGTTCGGCCAGCTGGGGGATGGCCAGAGGGCGACCGTTCATCAGCACCACCACGACATTTGGATTGGCCTGATGTACTTCCCGCCACAGCTCGGCCTGCACACCCTTCAGCCCAATCTCGGTCTGGCTCCTGCCTTCGCCCGATTGCCAGGCGTCCTCGCCGATGGCCAGCACGACCACGTCGGCCCTGCGGGCTGCCTCGACAGCCTCGGAGAAACCCGAGCGATCGTCCAGGTTGAAGGTCAGCTCGCGCAGGAAGCTGCGCTCGCCCACGGTCAGTTTGGCTCCCGGGGCGTGCAGGACCGTCACGCTTGGGCCGACTGCGGCGCGGATCCCCTCCAGCAGTGACACGGCAGAATCGGTGATGGCTCGGCCACGCCAGCTGCCCAGCGGCGTATCCTTGTCGGCGGCCAGGGGCCCGATCACGGCCAGTGTGCCTCGCTGCTTGTCCAGCGGCAGGAGTCCGCCCTGATTCTTCAACAGGACGATCGACTTGCGGGCCACGTCGCGGGCCGCTTCGAGGTGTTCGGCCCTACCGATGACCTGTCTTTCCCGCTCCGCATCGGAGTATCGGTAGGGGTCGTCGAACAAGCCCAAATGAAACTTGACGCGCAGAATGCGCCGGACGGCATCGTCGATGAGCCCCTCCTCGAGGCGCCCACTCTTCACCAGCTGCTCGAGGTTTTCCACGTAGGCCGAGGTCTCCATGTCCATGTCGGTGCCGGCTCTCAAGGCAAGGGCGGCAGCCTCGGCCTTGTTGGCGGCCACACCGTGGGGGATCAGCTCGCCCACGGAGTCCCAGTCCGACACCACGAAACCGTCAAAGCCCCATTCCCCTTTGAGGATGTCGCGCAGCAGGTGGGAGCTGGCGGTGGCTGGGACGCCGCCGATCTCGTTGAAAGCGTTCATGAGTGTGGCCACCCCGGCGTCCACGGCGGCTTTGAACGGCGGCAGCGCGACCTCGCGCAAGGTCCGCTCGGAAATGTCCACGGTGTTGTAATCTCGTCCCGCCTCGGCGAAACCGTAGGCGGCGAAGTGCTTGGCGCAGGCGGCGATCGTGTCCGGCGCGGCCAGGTCACTCCCCTGGAAACCTCTGACGCGGGCGGCCGCTACTCGTGACCCGAGGTAGGGGTCCTCGCCGGCGCCTTCCATGATACGACCCCAGCGGGCGTCCCGGCTGATGTCCACCATAGGCGCAAAGGTCCAGTGCAGACCCGCGGCAGAAGCTTCGGCAGCCGCCACTCGCGCCGACGACTCGACGGCCTCGAGATCCCAGCTGGCTGCTTCGCCCAAAGGGATGGGGAACATGGTCTGAAACCCGTGGATGACATCCAAACCAAACAGCATCGGCACGCCCAGCCGGCTGTTCTCGACGGCCAGCTGCTGGGCGCGACGGGTCGCTTCGGCGCCCACCACGTTGAGCATCGCCCCCACCCGGCCCCGACTGATATTGCGATAGCGCACCTGGGCTGCACCCTCCGCGGGCGGAGGACCAGTCACGTCAAAGGTACTGCTGTACAGGTTGAGCTGTCCGATCTTCTCTGGCAGCGTCATTTTCTCGAGCAACTCGCTGATGCGTTGCTCCGTCTCGGGATCGACCAGGGATTGAGCACCCGCCGCCAGAGAAAGGCTGCTACACAAGAGAACCAGAAGTGAGAGCGTTCGAGCCAATTTGAGACAATTCAACATAGCGCCACCATTGTCCGCAAAAGGACGGGATTTTCAAAACCGAATCCACACCAACGGAGCGGTCGCACCGCCGGGCCACGGGGGAGAAGATGCCCGCAGCCGACAGAAGACGCTCCTCGAGACTACCGCTCGCCTTGACCGGCGGGCGGAAAGCATACACACTACCGCTACTCTCCGTGATGTTTCAGGAGGACCATGAGCGATGAGCCTGATTGAACCGATTCTAACCGAATTCAAACTGGAATCCGCCAACACCAGAAAGGCCCTGGAGCGCGTCCCCGAGAACCGCTTCGACTGGAAACCTCACGAGAAGTCCTGGACGCTCGTCCAATTGGCGTCGCACCTGGCCGAGATCCCCGTCTGGCTGGGGTCGATCCTGGAGACGGATGAGATGGACGTGACCGCCCAGGGCGACTACCAGCCCTTTCGGGCCCAGGACAGGCAGCAGCTCCTGGACACGTTCGATCGAAACGTGAAACAGGCGGTCGAGCTGATGAAGAAGGCGCCCACCGAGAAGCTGGGAAAGACCTGGCGGATCCGTTCCGGGGACGACGTGCTCTGGGAAGCTCCCCGAATCGGGGTGATCAAGTCGATGCTGATCAACCACGCCATCCAGCACCGCGGCCAGCTCACGGTCTACCTGCGGCTCAACGACGTGCCCGTGCCCTCCATTTACGGTCCCTCGGCAGACGAACCGGGCTTTTGAAGGGGCTTGGGGTGTAGGGCTTTGAGGCACGGATTCGCTGGGCACCGTGCCCCGGATCTCTCAGGTCAGGCGACTTCCATCTCCATCTCCCGCGAGTAATTCCCAGTGCGGGCGGCGCCGTTGCACTTGGCTCGATGGTAGAACGCCTTCTGTGCCGCACCTACGTTCTCGGGCCGTCCTTTCCAGGCTTGCAGGACGGGAGCCTGCAGGGCCCGCCCGTAAGAGAAACTGAGTTGCCACGGCCAGGATCCCAGCGCGTTCATGGCGTTCAAGTTCTCGGTGGCCTCCAGGTCGCTCTGACCCCCCGACAGGAAAACGATTCCGGGGACGGCGGCCGGAACGTGGCGCAGGAAACAGCGCACGGTCGCCTGGGCGATCTCCTCCGGCTCGGCCTGCTGCGGACACTCCTTCCCCGGCAGAACCATGTTGGGTTTCAGCAGCATGCCCTCGAGCAGGACGCGCTGCTGGAACAGCGCTGAGAATACCGACTGCAGGGTCCGTGCCGTGACTTCTTCGCAACGGCCGATGGCGTGAGCCCCGTCCATGAGGACTTCAGGCTCGACGATCGGCACGAGTCCGGCCTCCTGGCTGAGGGCAGCATAGCGGGCCAGGGCGTGGGCGTTGGCGTCGATACAATATTGGGAGGGGATCGCGTCGCCAATCGTGATTACGGCACGCCACTTGGTGAAACGAGCTCCCAGTTCCCGATACTCGGCCAGGCGGTCGCGCAGACCGTCCAGGCCTTCGGTGATCTTCTCACCAGGAGCCCCAGGCAGCGCCTTGGCGCCTTTGTCCACTTTGATCCCGGGAACCACACCCTTGCCGGTCAGGAGCTTGGCGAAAGGAGTGCCGTCGGAGCTCTTCTGCCGAAGGGTTTCGTCGAAGAGGATCACCCCGCTGATGTACTATTCCATTCCGGCGGTCGTCAGCAGCAGGTCCCGGTAGGCGCGCCGGTTTTCCTCTGTCGATTCGGTTTGAATCGAATCGAAGCGTTTCTTGATCGTAGGGGAGCTTTCGTCCGCCGCCAGGATACCCCGCCCGGGGGACGCCATTTCTTGGGCGGTTCGTCTCAGTTCCGCTTCATACATGATTCCACTCCTTTCGAGCCCGATTCACGGGGGAGAGAACCCTCCCAGGACCCGAACCGGCGCATTCCTCGCCGGTTGGCTGCGGGGCCGGGCCGGGCTGTGTTCTCGGATGGCTCGAGGTCGACCAGTCGCCTCGCTCCCGAATAGAAACGGTTTCGACCATTACTGGAGGGCGGAAGCCGCAACCCGGCCCGCCGGCTCGGACTCGACGCCCTCGAGGCACGAAAAATTCGGGTCTGAAACTCTCAGGTAAACTATCAAAGCCGGCCACCCGAAACAAGTCGCGCGCCGGCTGGTCGCTCCAGGCATTCCCGGCCGTATGCCGGTGGGTGTGCGATCTTCTACGGAACTTGTGCACGCGGCGCGTTGTCAGAATCCCTGAACGAGGTCTCCGTGAAATCATCCAATCTCGAGCCAGTCCTGGTCATGAAATTTGGGGGGACCTCGGTTGCCGATGCCGAACGGGTTCGCAGAGCGGCGGCACTGGCGGCCCTGCGGCGCCGGCAGGGCAATCGCGTGGTGGTGGTCGTGTCGGCTCGGTCGGGCCTGACGGACCGGCTGATCGAGGAGGCACGGCAGGTCACCTCGCGACCAGAGCCGCGTGAGATGGACATGTTGCTGTCGGCCGGCGAAAGGCTCAGCGCCGCTCTCTTCTCCATCATGCTCAATCATCTGGGGATCCCGGCCGTTTCGCTGACCGGGTCACAGGCCGGGATCATCACCGACGACCAGCACACCAACGCCCGCATCATCGAAGTTCGCCCCTACCGCGTCCGGCTCGCGCTGGAGGGCGGCCATGTGGTGGTGGTGGGAGGCTTCCAGGGGGTCAGCTTTCGCAAGGACGTGACCACGCTGGGGCGCGGCGGCTCGGACACCTCAGCAGTGGCTCTGGCGGCCGCCCTGGATGCAGTGCGTTGCGAGATCTACTCGGACGTCGACGGGATCTACTCCGGAGACCCTCGCCTGGTGGACCAGCCGAAACGGCTCGACCAGATCTCTTACCAGGAGATGCAGGAGATGGCCGAATCAGGAGCCAAGGTTCTGCACCCCCAGTCAGTGGAGTTCGCCAAGCTCAAAGGGACGATCCTGTGCGCCCGTTCGACTGAGGATGCCGAGGCGCCGGGGACGCTCATCCGCAATCTGGAAGGCCGGCTGCGGCCCCGCGTGGTGGGCGTGGCATCGGAGGAGAAAGTCGTGCTCCTGGCCGGCAGGGCGGACCCTGCCACCTGCCAGCTTCCCAAAGAGCTGCTCGAACTCTGCCGGCGACTCCGGCTCCGCACCAAGCAGCTCTCTTTTCACCTGCAGGACCAGAGGGAAGGGATTCTCTCGCTCATCGTGCCCGAAAAGGAGAATTATCATCTCACCGCAGCCCTCCAAGAACTCGGGGAGTCCCTGGCGGGCCACCTCCGGATCGTCCCGGACTGCGCAGCGGTTTCCATGATCGGTAGCGGGATCACGGAACACTACGACATCCTGCTCGAGGCCGCCTCGCTACTCGAACGGGAAGGGATCGCCCCCCTGGCATGCCACACCTCCTCGTTCCGGATCAGCTGGATCGTGCCGCGCCGCCAAATGGCAGCCGCGGTGCGGGCGCTACATGGAGGGTTCATTGACTAGGGGCGCTCGACCAGCGGCTCCCAGGGCAGACGAAGCCCCTGCTACGCTGCACCGGCGCGCCTTTCACTTTCGCGGCGGCCAGGGGAAGAACATGCTGGTCGTGCGCTGGTACTCACGGTAGGCGTCGCCCCGGCTGGCCAGTGAACTGGCCTCGGCGGGCGGGACCCCGGTGATCTTCAGCAGGAAGAACAGCATCAGGGCCGGACCCACCAGAGTCAGCCAGAATCCGGGCAGTCCGAACCCCAGGATCACGTAGGCCCACCAATGGACCCACTCGAAGAAGTAATTGGGATGGCGGGAGTAACGCCACAAACCGTCCCGGCATACCTGGCCCCGGTTGGCGGGATCGGCCCGGAAACGGGCCAGCTGCCGGTCTGCGATCGACTCTCCTGCCAGGGCGATCAGCCAGACCAGCACACCCAGCGGCTCCCTCCACGTGAAGCCGTCCTGAGGGTTCAGCATGGCCGGCAGGAAGGCCAGTGAGAGCAAAACGTCCAGAATGGCCTGGCTCTGAAACAGGAAGAGAAAGTAGAGTTGGGCACGGCCGCCCCATTGCTGTCTGAGCTTGGCGTAGCGACGGTCTTCGGATTCTTTTCCGATCCGGTCACGCAGCAGGTATCCGGCCAGTCGGAACGCCCAGATACTGACCAGCAGGGCCACCAGCACTTGCCGGGGCCACCAGCCCGGCTGCCAACCGGCGTAGAGCCAGGCCAGCAGTCCGAGTCCCCCGCTCCAGCCCACGTCTACAATTCCGGCGTCGCCGGAGCGCCGCTGCCAGGCCCAGAGCAGAAGCATGACCACTGCCATCGACAGCCAAGCCCCGCAGACGACCCGCCAATCGGCATTCATGGTGACTCCACCCCGCGATGGTTGAGCCAGACCAGCAGCGGAACGACCAGCGCCCACACTACCGCCAGGAGCCACAGGGCACCGTCCGCCAGCAGGATTGCCCCCAGGCGTTCTCCGGCCAGGTAGGAAATGGGTCCTCCCAACGCTCCCAGCCCAGCGCTGGCCAGCAAACGCCCACGCAGCCACGACATGGATATCGGCAGAGCCAAGGCGAAATTGGCCCAGAGGGCGACCATCCAGGCAGGGGCCCACCAGGCGCCTGCGGGGTTGGTCAGAAACTGGTACCAGCCAAGCGCAGAGAGGCAAGAATCCAGCAGGAAGCCCAACACCATCGCCAACAGAATCAGGCGCCGGTGCGTGCGCCCCACGAAGCCCCACCACCACTGCACGGCTAGAAAGAGGGCAACGGCGAGGGGGCCCAGCCAGGGATAGCCGCGTGCCGCTCCCAGAACACACGCCAGCCAACACACATAGAACGCAACGACGTTGAAGAGTACCAGCATATCCCGTGTCGACTCAGATACGCGCTACCGCCCCATTTTTCAGGAGCCCGAAACCTCACTCGATCCGGGTCTCATGCACGTGCACCCACTGCACGCCCTGAGGGGCGCTCGGCTCGCGGCGGAACACGGCCGTGCTGAGTCGTCCCCGTTTGGGTTGGCCGCCCACCTGTTGCCATTCTTCGTAAGTCACCAGGTAGAGTCCCTCTCCCAGTCCCCGGCCCCGGATGTTTTCCACCCAGATGCGCAGGGGCGGCTCCCGGAACGTGCCGTGCCCCGACTCGAGCGACTCCAGGAGCTGGGCGCGCCGCGTCAAGTTCCCGGCAGGAGAGACGATCTCGAAGTCCTTCGCCAGGGCCCGGCCGACCCGTTCCAGGTTGCTTGCGCGCAGCGGCACCTCGCCACTCAGCCACTTCTGGAAGAACTCATGCAACTCCACCACTTCTCGCAAGCAAGCCTCTCGCATGCGCTGCTCCGACTCTCGTGTCCCCTGCGAGGGACGGTAGTGGTCCAGATCGACCGGCAGCCTCTCGATCGGGCCGGACCCGAGCGGCGGAATCTTCACCACCGACACGGTGTGGCTTCCCTCGGAACTCACCCAGAGGGTTCGACCCGAGGGGTGAACGGCCATGACGATCGGGATCTGACCCACTGGGATGCGGGCCACCACACGCCCCTGGGGCAAAGCCATCACTGAGACGTCGTGGCTGGACGTGTTGTTGACGAAGGCCAGTCGGCCGTCCCGGGACAGCACCACCGAGAAAGGGGAGTTCCCGACGCCGTCCTTCCAGCTCCCCGTCACCTCCAGGCGCTCGATGTCCAGGAGCGCCACGCGGTCTTCACCTCGCACGGTAACCGCGTAGGTGCGGTCTCCGGGCAACACCACACCCCCACTGGGGTTCTTTCCCACTGGGACGGTCCGGACCACCCGGCGTTGCCGGAGCTCAATCACCGAGACCGTCCCGTCGTCATAGTTGGGAACGAACGCCAGCCGCCCGTCGGAAGTCACGGCAGGCGGAAAGGGGCGGCGACCCGTTTGGACGCTCGACAGAGGAGTCATCTCGTCCAGATCCAGCAGCCACAGCCGGTCACTGCCCTCCGAACTCACCAGATACCCGCCCTGGGCCAGAGGTCCGACCAGCAGTGACGGGGCCGCGCCCGTGACCAGATGATTGTCTGGCGTCTCACTCTTGAAGGAGTAGCGGGAGACTCGGTCGGACGCGAAACGGCTCACCACAATGCGGTCCCGCGGCAGCGCTGCGACGCCCAGAGGCGCATCGGCCACCCGGTGGTAGTCGCGGACCTGGTAGGTGAGGGCGTCGACCCGGGCCACCCAGTTGGATCCTGCAGCCGCAACATAGGCCGTCCGCCCGTCCGATGAAAAGGCAATCTGATGCGGATTCTTTCCCGCATCCAAAACCGCCAGCAACTGAAAGGGCTGGCGGGTAGCCGCATCCTGAGCGCGACGAGCCGGCATCTCCGTCCCGGTTGCGAGCCAGAGGGCGAACATCCACAAGAGGGCTGCCGACTGCCTGCCGATTGCTGATCGCATTGCCGTGCAAAGTGTATCCGCAGCCTCGGGACCGGGCAACCTCGGCCCTTCGCCGCAGGTCCGTCTCGGTCCCGGTCGCGCCTCGGGCGAAGCTGCAAGAGAGAGGGTGGTCGGCGGCAAGAGGCACGGGGCTCGAGTCCCTCCAATGAACCTTTCGAAGAAGGGCCTGCACCCTTTCCGAATCAACAGTTTCCGCCCGGCCGAGGGTGCTTGACCGCCATCATCAACTTGTATACCCTAAATTGGCGCGCCTCACAGGAGGACGTATTTCCGACCGACTGACTGGATTGTGAGGGGCGGGCAAAACCCTCGGGAGGGGTGCATGCAGACCCGTGATCGCTGGACTTGGATCCTGGCTCTCCTGCTGCTTCTCTTACCGGCCTGTGCCGGAGGAGATTTCGGCAGCGATGTCGTGACTCTCAGCTTTTCCGGAACCGCCACCGGCCGCGAGCTCGACCTGACCAATGCGGCCCTGCGGCGCTTCATGGATGCCAACCCGAACGTCCGAGTCTACCCCGTTCCTACACCCCGCCTCTACGAAGACCGGCTCAACCTCTACCGGGAACTGTTCGAGACCGGGACGACAGACACTGATATCTTCCAGATCGACGTCGTCTGGACCAAGGCGCTGGCGCCTCACGCGCTCGACTTGAAACCCTACCTTTCGGACGAGGAGTTGAAACGCTACTTCTCGGCAATCGTCCAGAACAACACGGTCGAAGGGAAGCTGGTCGGACTCCCCTGGTTCACTGACGCCCCCGTCTTGTACTACCGCCGCGACCTTCTCCAGAAGTACGGATACGAACGACCGCCGACGACCTGGGACGAACTGGAGCAAATGGCCAGCCGCATCCAGCAAGGCGAACGGGAGGGAGGCAACCTGGGCTTCTGGGGTTACGTCTGGCAGGGTCGCCCCTACGAGGGGCTGACCTGCAACGCTCTGGAGTGGCAGAGCTCTCAAGGGGGCGGCAACATCCTGAACGCCCAGGGCCAGCCCTCCTTCAACAATGCGGAAGCCGCGGCTGCATTCACACGGGCCGCCCAGTGGGTGGGTACGATCTCTCCACCCCAGGTAGTGGAGTGGGTGGAAGAGGATGCTCGCTTCTTGTGGCAAAAAGGGGACGTCGCCTTCATGCGCAATTGGTCTTACGCCTATGCTCTGACCAAGGCGACGGCGATCGCCGACAAGTTCGACGTCGCCCGAATGCCGACAGGACAGGGGGGCGCCGGAGCCGTGCTCGGGGGCTGGCAGTTGATGATCTCCAAATACTCGCGTCACCCCGAAGCGGCGGCCAAGATCGTGCGCTTCCTGGCCAGTGAATCGGAACAGAAGATTCGCGCCCTGGAAGGCAGCCACAACCCCACCATCGAGGCTCTCTACAAGGACCCTGAGATCCTGCAGGCCGTTCCCTTCTTCGGGAATTTCGACGTCACGATGAACGAGGTCGTCAGACGGCCTTCGGCGATCGCCGGCAATAAGTATCCCCGGGTTTCCGAAGCCTACTGGACGGCCGTCCATACGGTCCTGACCGGGGGCGATGCCGGGCAAGCCCTGGCCCGAGGAGAACAACGGGTCAACGAGATCATGGCCAACCAGTAGTTTCAGCCCGTTCGCCTCCCAACACCTCCGCCACGATGCTCCCCAGCTACCGCCCAGCTCTGTCAAACGGCGAATAGCCGGAAGAGCCCAATCGTAAGAATCCCAATGCAGCAGTGTGCGCGCGTTCACCGATCCCAATCGTCCCAACCGCGGAACCTGGAGGATTAGTCGAAAAAACCCTGAGCCGAACCGGCACCTGTCCGCCCACGCCCTTCCGGGAGGCACGCTGCAGTCAGGTTTGCAGGTGCCAGCTGCGGGACGCCCGCGACGTGCCTCCCGTGACCCGACAGATCCTTGAAAGCTTTCTGGCCCCGGGGCCGGCCGGCACTGCCTCACCTCAACTTCTCGAGGCTCTCGCTCAGGATCCTGGTCGCCTGGTGGGCGAAGGGTGAGGGCGGCAGTCCGCCGCCGCCCGCCGATTCGAGTCCGGCCATCCCACCCTCTTCGGGTTGCAAAGTGGCAAGCAGGTTTTCACGACGCGTGCTGATCGCCTCCAACTCGCCGGCCGTTTGAGGGTACAGCAGCTTCAGCCCACGGGAATCGCCATCGGAGAGGTCCAGCCCGTCACCAGCAGGCGAACAAGGGCTCGGGACGACTCGATAGAAGAGTTCCGGGAACCGGTAGAGCATCACCGAAGCACGGTCGAAGGGACCCGCCGTCAACGCGCTGCTCTCGCTGGGCGTCCGAAGATTGTGATCGATCCGGCCTTTGGACCAGAAGTTGGGGAAACCCGAGAGATACGTATAAATTCCGGGCCTTCTGTTCATTCCATCGGGGACGAAGGCGCCGCGGGCGTCCTGCGTGGGAACGTACCCCGGATCGTCTTCCCAACGGAACGAGCTCTCGCAGGGCCCGCGCATGTTCTGGTGTTCGTGGTGGAATCCCAGGGCGTGCATGAATTCGTGCAGGACTGTGCCGCGGCCGCGAGCGGGCCAGTTGACGGCGAACCCCCCCAGGTTGAGGCTGCGTTGGTTGGGGCGGCCCCCCACGGGTCCGAAGACGCTCCCGATGGCCTGATTGACGCTGTCGGTGCCGACCAGAGAAAAATAACCGCTCTGATCGAACGAAACTCGAATCTCCGCGGCGTGTTGAGTGTCTTGCTCGGACCAGGTCCGATAGGCTCCAGTGGACTGATCCAGGCCGAAGTCCAGTTCGAGATTGCAGACCGCGGCAATCTCAGTGACGGTCTCGGCAATTCTACGGTGCAGTTGGGTCGAGCCCCCCAGGAAGGCGACCCGGATGGTCTGCCCCGGGGTCCAGGCCTGGGTGTCGGCCACTAAGAACTCCAGGCCGCCGGCATCGTACGGAATGCTGGACAGCCAGCGGTCCCGTTGCTCCATGGTCGCGAGGACGTCTTCCGGCAGATGGTCCAGCACAATGTCGTCGTCTTTGAGGTCTTTGAGCGGATGGGTCATGTTGGTATCTCCTCTTTCGAACCACGTCTGAGTGTAGCCCGCATTTCTCGCGAGAGATCGTCGACCGCACCCGCATCACTCCGGTGACTCGCGCTTCCCGGCCTCCGCCCGCATTGATGGAACGATCCAGTGCACTTTTAAGGCGCTGAACACACCACCTGCCGGGCGGACGCCTTGGGCGCCTCGGCGACGACCCTCATGGAAATCCGGAGTAGAGAGTTGCCTGCCAGGGTAGGGCTTTTTTCGGAAGGGGTCAACTGGGGGTTCGGTCAAGCGGGTCAGCGAACCGCGAAATCACTCCGGCCGATGGCGAAGCGCCGGCCCTGCAGATCGACCGCGGTCACCTGAAGCTGGTAGCTGCCGGCCGGGAAGCCGTCCAGAGGTAGGATGGAAGAGTAGAGCAGAACTCTCTCCTCCGACCGCGCGAACTGGTCCAGCAGCCGGGCGGGGCTTTCCCGGAACACCTGGTCATCCCGAAGGACTTTCAGGCTGGCCACGATTTGGGCAGGCTGCTGGCCGGAAGCGGCTCCGTAGATCCGGGCCAGCACGATCAAAGATTCGGTCGAGGCGAAGCTGCGGCTGAGCCGCGGCCTCAGCCGCCACTGGTCGACGACAAGAACCTCTCCCAGTGTTTGGTCCCCCGTCTCGGGCGTCAAGCCGGAACCCACCATGAGGGAACTCATACCGAGCTTTCCCTCGACGAGAGGGGGCACTTCGGCTTCCGACCGGCGCGACCCCAGCCTGCCCGACGAGACTTCCTTGAGCAGCGAGAAGATCGTGTAGTCGCCAGTGGGCAGATTGAACTCGTTCAGGTATTGGAATGGTGCGCCGCTACTTTGGTGGGCGTGGGCCTGCGGCGGAGACAGAGACTGGAAGAATTCGTCCACCACAGCTCCCGACAGGTCCCAGACTTGGGCGATGAGATCGACTCTGCCCACCGGAAACTTCGCGGCTGCATCGGACGCCGATTCGAGCGGCCATTCCCAGACCAGCAGAAGTTTCCCCTCCCCGCTGCCGGGAAAGCCGAACACTCCGAGCCGAAAGTCCAGCTGATCGATGTGAACGGTAGCCTCGATTCGCTGCTGCAGTTCGTTGCGGCTCTCTCGCTGACGATCCCTTTCTCGTTCCCTCTCCCGCAGCCTCTCTCCAGGAGAACGCAGCAGATCGTTCAGCAGACGCGCCGATTCCTGCTCGATCTGTGGCGTTGTGCGAAAGCTCGAACCGCCCAGTAAACTGGGCGGCCCGGCAGCGATCAGCCGATAGCGCGCCGAAATGTCCACCGGCACGTCATACTTCGTCCCCGAACGACTGAAAATAGGCCTTGGCCCCCGGCTCGGGCTTCCCCCCTGGGGACGGGTTGGGGTGGATCCGGAGGGGCGTCCGCGATCCGGCTGAAAAATTAGCACGACAGGTCCCGCAGCCCCCTCCAGGTGGTCGTACTTCCAGACAATCGATGTAGACTCGTGCCTGATCCCGAAGGCATTGCCTCCCGACTGCCCGAAGGTCTCCTCTCCGTCGGGCTGGCCCAGCAGGACGTAGACCCGGCCCCGGTCCGTCCGCCACCCGGGAATCCCCTCCCGGAAGTTGCGACTGGCGAACTGCAGGCGCCGGTAGTGCTCCTCTTTGACCTCGTTACGCGGCGTACCCGGAGTAGGGTCGCGTCGTTGCCAGAAGTGCTCCACGAAGGCCTCTCGCGCCTCCTGATCGCTCAGAGCCAGGAACTCCTCCTTTTCGGACGCGGCAATGATCCAGTGGACTTCGTTCAACCAGTCGTTTGCGGGGCCCGCCGCTCCAGTTCCCATCCCCAGGACCAGCAGGCAGAACCATCCCGGAATCGAACCGATACGTGATGTCATCATCCATCCTCTCGGCGTGAGGATTGCCCGTTGAACCGCAGAAGAAACCGCCAGGGCAAGCTCTTCCAGGGCTCGGGAACCGAGTCGATTCCCACCCGCGGCCCGGTACAGACATCGGGTTCAGGGGCCTGGGGTTCGCGCTCCAGGAAGAGCCGCGCGTCGGGAACCGCCACGTCGTGCCCGTTCCAGTCCCCATCGATGGCCAGCGCCTGGCACAGCTTGGCCGGCCCGTCTGCCAGCTCAGGCCGGTTGCGGCGGCGGCGGCGAATCCGGTCCAGTCCCTCCCGGGGAAGCAGGGCTCGTATCAGCACCGCAGCGGGAAACCCGTCACGCTCCGTCACGAGGTTCAACATCCAGTGCATGCCATAGGTGAAATAGACGTAGGCGTGGCCGGGCCGCCCCCACATCACCGCATTGCGCAGCGTGCGTCCGGATTTTGCGTGGCAGGCCAGGTCTTGCGGGCCGATGTAGGCTTCCGCCTCGACGATCAGGCCGCTCGAACGCTCCCCGCCGCGCTCCAGCTTCACGAGTCGCTGGCCCAGCAGCTCTCGCGCCACCGTCAAGGTGGGGCGGCCAAAAAAATCCCGCCCGAGCCGGACCCCCATATCGCGAAATGATAGGACTTTCTTCAAGGCCCGGCAAATGCTTCTGTCAGAGCACCGCACTGGTCCCGAACGATCCCGGGCGCGGCACCGTCTTCTGCCTTGACATAAGGATTGCATATCCGTATATTCGGATATATGGATTACTCCGCCGATGATCTCTTTCGGGCTTTCGGCGACTCGGGACGGCGGGAGTTGTTCCGTCTCTTGAGCGAGGCCGCGCTGACGGTGGGGGAAATCGTGGAGATCCTGGAAATGCCGCAGTCCACTGTGAGCCGGCAACTCAAGGCCCTCCGGGGGACGGGTCTCTTGCACGAACGCCGCCAGGGCAACCGCACCTTCTGCACCCTGGTCGAGCCCGTGTCCAATGGTCGTGCACGATTGCCGGACCTACTCAACCAGTGGCTCCGCGCCCAGCCGCTCTCGGCAGTCGTGCGCAGCCGGCTGGAGAGGGTGTTGGAAAGCCGCAACGGCGGCGAGGACGCCTTCGAGCGCCTGGCTCACCAATGGGACGACCTGCGGCGGCGTTACTTCGGTGGCATCTTTCAGTTCGAGGCGCTGCTGGCGCTGCTGCCGCGGGAGTGGAACGTGCTGGACGTCGGCACTGGAACCGGCTACCTCCTGCCCACCCTGGCCCGTCACTTTCGGAGAGTCACGGCGGTGGACCCCTCACCCGCCATGCTGAGCCTGGCCCGGCAACGCGCCGAGCGGGAAGGCCTCGACAACCTCGTCTTCTCGTTTGGGCAGCTGGAAGACCTGCCTCTCGAGCCGGCCGTCGTCGATGCCGCGCTGGCCGTCCTGGTCTTCCATCACTGCGAAGATCTCGGCAGGGCCGCGGTCGAACTGCACCGGGTGTTGCGACCTGGCGGAAACCTCCTCGTGGTCGATTTCCACCCTCACGCCATACCGGAGTTTCAGAGGGAAATGGGAGATCCTCGAGCTGGAGTGGATCCGCAGATCGTGAGGCAAGGGCTCCGCGAGGCCGGCCTCCGGGTGGAAGTGTCGCGCTCACTGCCGCCGCCTCCCTCCGATCTGCCGGAAGGACCCAGACAGGAAGCCCCGGAGTTGTTCGTCATCAAAGGGGTGCGGCCAGTCTGATCCCGTTCGAAGTTGAGTTTTCCGTGATCGATCATTTTGAAAACACGAGAAAAAGGAGCAATTGGAATGGCAACCACCAGCGTTAAGACCGACTTCAAAGTCGCCGACCTCAGCCTGTCCGACTTCGGACGCAAGGAAATCCAGCTGGCCGAGCACGAAATGCCCGGCCTGATGGCGATCCGCCAGGAATACTCGGATCAGAAACCCCTTCGGGGCGCTCGTATCATGGGTTCCTTACACATGACGGTGCAGACAGCCGTATTGATCGAAACCCTCTGCGAACTCGGCGCCGACGTGCGCTGG
>JBFKLX010000073.1:0-23084 GCA_041630155.1 Acidobacteriota bacterium | reverse complement strand
TCCGCAGCGAGGCCGAAGCCTGCTCCAGAAGCGCGTCTTCGCGCGGCTCCGCGAGAGAGGCACCCGAACAAAGAACGCAGAATACGATCATCGAGCGGCCGGCTTGGGCCCGTGGAGTGTCCAAAATTCACCTCCGGTTTCCCGCTTTCTTGGGGTCATAGCCGGGGTTTTCGGTTGGCAGCTGGGCGCCCACGGCCGAGCGCCATAGTTCCAGCATCGTCCTCAGTTCACGTACCTTCCCCGGCATCTCTACGGAGAGATCCTTCCCCTCCGCCAAGTCGTCCTTCAAGTTGTAGAGTGCAACCGGGTGGTCCCCTCCCAGAAGGCTGTCTTCGAACCACTCGATCAGCTTGTAATCCCCCTGGCGTATCGCACTGGAGGGTCGTCCGCCCAAGGCGTGATAGTGGGGATAGTGAAAGAAGATCGCGTCTCGTTCGAGGGGTCCGGTCTGTCGCAGCAGGCCAACCATGCTCTCGCCGTCGATGTCGTCGAGGGTGTTCTCGATTCCGGCGATCTCCAGCAGGGTCGGGAAAAAGTCGACACTCGTGACTGGAACCGAGGATGCGCTGCCGGGCTCGACCACCCCGGGCCAGCGTATGACCAGGGGCACCCGAATTCCGCCTTCATAGAGTTCGGACTTTCCACCTCTCAGAGGGACCTGGCTCTGCTCGTCCTGTTTTCCGCCGTTGTCCGAGAAGAGGACGACGAGGGTGTTGTCCGACAGCCCCAGTTCGTCCAGTTTCCGGAGCAGCAGCCCGATGCTCTCGTCGGTGGTTTCGATCATGGCGCCCATGGTCGGATTGTTCTCCGGTCGATCAGCACCCGGTTTGCCACGGTACTTCGCGATCAACGCTTCGCGCTCGATCAGAGGCGTGTGGACCACGTGATGGGAAACGTACAGGAAGAATGGCTCATCCTTCTTCTCGTCCAGGAAGCGGAGGGCGTGTTCGGTAATCCTTCGAACATGGTGGGGGTCCCGATCGGCCGGGGTGTCCGAGTCTGGTTTCACCGAGGTGTACACCTCGTCGAATCCCTGTGAGGCGGGGTCCATGGGGCGGCCAGGCTGGTAGTTCTTGTCCCGGTTGAGGTGCCATTTGCCAAAGCTCCCCGTGGCGTAGCCATGTTCCTTGAAGACCTCGGCAAGCGTCACTTCTTCCAGCGGAAGAAACGGGGTCCATTCCGGTTGCCGCAGCTTGCTCCATGGAAAAGGAGCGCCCGCAATGAAGTCGGTCAGATGGAGCCGGGCGGGGTATTTGCCCGTCAGAATGCTGGCTCGGGTGGGCGAGCAGATGGGTGCGGCCGAATAGGCGTCTGAGAACTGCATGCCCTGGCGCGCCAGCCGGTCGATGTTCGGGGTCTCATAAAACTGAGTGCCCTGGTAGCCCACCTGGTTCCACCCCACGTCATCCAGGAGCAGGAAGAGAATGTTGGGCTGGCCGGGGGTTGGTGCAACGGATTCAACTGGTGCAGAATTGCAGCCGGACAGAGGAAGCAAGAAGAGGCCTGCAAGCAGAGAGTTGAGGAGGCTGGACCGGGAATGCTTCACTCGAGGGGCCTCTTGATCACCGCGTTCTCCTGCGAGTTGGGAACCGCTACCCCGACAGATGCTAGCGCAGCGGGGGACAAACGGGCAAGCTGAGTGGACGACCGATTCTCTCGAACCGCTCTCGCCGATCGTTCCGGTCCGGATTCCTCATCAGGGGTCGGCGCGACCGAGGGCCCGGGAGCCGTACTGTACAATACGTCGATGAGCCCGAGGGAGCGCAACGCAAGCAGCGCGGACGATTCCGGTGCCGCAGGTGAGCCCTCATGAGAAAGGCGGGCCGAGTGCGGGCCGCTTCCGCCGGCGTGCGCGGCACCATCGGCGCCAACCGAAACGGGTCGGTAAGTTCCTCCTGGAGGCGGGGCACCATGGCATCAAAATCTCATCCTGCAAGATTACTGAGTCCATCTTCGAACCGGCGCCAGTTCATTGGATCCGGCCTGGCCGCGCTGGTGGGTTCCGGGAGTCTGACTGCAGGGACGGTCCCGTCGGGCAGCACCGGGAGGCAAGAGGGGACTGCAGGCGCCACCGGCGAGGTCGACTGGCGAGAAGTGCGAGCCCGCTTCCTGCTCGAATCGGGATTGGTTTATCTCAACAACGCCAGCCTGGGCATGCCGCCTGAGAGGGTGTCGTCCGCGGTCGCCCGCTACTACCGGCGGATTTCGACCCATCCGGTGCTGGGCAAGCTCGAACTGCTGGAACGAATCGAGCAAGTGGTGCGGCCGCGTCTGGCCGCCTTTGCCGGAGCCGATGCCGAGGAAGTTGCTCTGACCGGAAATGCCTCCGGGGCGCTCAGGCTGATCGCCGCGGGGATTCCCATGGAGCCGGGGGACGAAGTCGTGACGACGAGTCACGAACATCCAGCCGGCATCAATCCTTGGCGGCTGCGAGCCAAACAGCAGGGCATCATGGTTCGGGAGATCCCGATTGCCAGTCCCATCCGGAGCAAAGAGGACGTCCTGGATCCCTTGAGCCGGGCCATCGGCAGCCGGACCCGCGCCCTCTTCTTTTGCCACGTCACCCGGGGAGGGCTGCTCTATCCGGTCCGCGAATTGTGTGAGATGGCTCGCCGCCAGGGCATCGTCTCCGCCGTGGACGGGGCCCAGGCTTTGGGGATGACGCCCGTTGACCTCCACGAGCTGGGGTGCGACCTCTACGCGAGCAGCCTGCACAAGTGGACGCTGGCCCCAATGGGGACGGGGATGCTCTACGTGCGCCGAGATTTCCAGGATCGGTTTCTGGCAGGCCGGTCCGCCTCGGACTCTGCCTCAGCCCGGCGGTTCGAGCCGGCCGGGACCTTTCCGGCCCCCTTGCGGGCCGCAGTCGGGGAGGCGCTCGAGTTCATCGGCGAGATCGGGATCGAGAGGATCTCGGCTCGAAACCGGGCGCTCTCCAACTATCTGAAAGAGGAGGTCGTCAAGATTCCAAAGGCCAGGCTGGTGAGCTCCACGTCGGAAGAGGTCTCGTCGTGCGGCTCCACGCTGTTCGAAGTGGCGGAGTTCGGGGCGCTGGATCTGCGAGCCGCGCTGGAAGGCATGGGTATCGGAGTGGACGACCACGTTCGCGACGGCCATGATGCCGTCCGTGTTTCGACGCACTTCTACAACTCGACTCGCGACATCGACCTGCTCCTGGCCGCCCTGACCGAAATCGTGAGCCAAGGACCCCGAAGATGACGATTCTTTTTTTGGGCCCGGTGTGGCGTCAGTACCGCGAGATGGCCGAGGCACGGCTGGGCGAGGGCCACCGGGTGTGTTTCGGGGGGCTCGAAGACTCTCCGGATCTGGTCCCACTCATCCGAGAAGCGCACGTCATCGTGACCTCGTTCTTCTCGGCTGAACAGGCTCGCCATGCCGGAAATCTTCGCTTGCTTCAGGTCGGGGGCGCCGGTTTCGAAAAGATTGCTTTGGATGCGTTGCCGCGGAACCTGCCGGTTTGCCAGACTTTTGGTCACGGCTCCTCGATTGCGGAGTATGTGGTGATGACGATGCTGGCGCTGTCACGCCGGCTCCTGTCCGTCGATCGCCGTCTCCGCAAAGGTAACTGGCTCAACGCCTTCCGCGACGAGAAGCTGGCCCTGCCGTCCACTCTTGCCGGTCGCCGCGTGCTGGTCCTGGGGACCGGCGAAATTGGAACCCACGTGGCTCGGCTCTGCCGCGCCTTCGGCATGCACGCCGTGGGCGTCAACCGAACCGGCCGGCGGGTGGAGCCCTTCGACGAAGCAGCCGCGGCGCCGG
The DNA here is from genome assembly GCA_041630155.1 of Acidobacteriota bacterium. GTDB lineage: Bacteria > Acidobacteriota > UBA6911 > RPQK01 > JANQFM01 > JBFGHG01. The sequence continues at coordinate 19,304 of JBFKLX010000073.1, read as the reverse complement.
ATCTGGACGGACTCTTGCCGTCGGCCGATTTTGTGGTGCTGGCGCTACCGCTGGCGGATGACACCCGGGGAATGATCGGCCCGAGCCGGCTGGAGATGCTGAAGCCCGGCGCCTGCCTGATCAACGTGGCGAGGGGTCCGTTGGTGGACGAAACGGCTTTGTTCGAAGCGCTGGCCAGCGGCCGCATCGCCGGGGCCGCCCTCGACGTATGGTATCGCTATCCCGGCGAGGACCACCGCTGCGACCCCGCCCATCTCCCCTTCGCATCACTCCCGAACGTGATCATGACGCCTCACATTTCGGGCGTGACGCGTGAGACGTTCGACCATCGGATGGTGGAAATCCTCGACAACATCGAGCGTCTGGAGCGCGGCGAACCGCTCCTCCATCCGCTGCAGCGCTCGATGTCATCGGGCAAAGAAGAGAGAAAGTGAGAGAAACGAGGACCCGGCTAGAATGCGCATCACACGTCTCGAGACCATCCAGCTCGAAGAATTCCCCAATCTGACCTACCTGCGAATTCACACGGACGAGGGGCTGATCGGCCTGGGTGAGACCCACAACGGTGCAGACGCCGTGGCGGCCTGGCTGCACGAGAGCGCCGCACCCTGCCTGCTGGGGGGGGATCCTCTGCAGATCGAGCGGCACTGGCAGGCCCTCGACCCGAAAATCGGCTTCAACAGCACCGGAGTCGAAGCTCGGGGACGATCGGCGGTCGACATCGCGCTTTGGGACATTCTGGGCAAGCTGACCGGGCAGCCCATCTACCAGCTGCTGGGAGGCGCCACTCGGGACCGCATTCGCGTCTACAACACCTGCGCCGGACACCGCTACGTCCGCAACGTGTTCAAGGGCGGACGGCAGTCGGTGAGCGACTGGAACCTGGACCCGGAGGCGGCGGGGCCCTACGAGGACCTGGACGCCTTCCTGCACCGTCCCGACGAGCTGGCCCAGAGCCTGTTGGACGAGGGGATCGGCGCGATGAAGATCTGGCCGTTCGACCTGTACGCCGAGCGGTCCGGGGGACATTCCATCTCGCTGGAAGAGTTGAAGCAGGGGCTCGAGCCCTTTCGCAAAATCCGGGCCGCGGTGGGCGATCGCATGGAAATCCTGGTGGAGCTTCACTCCCTCTGGGTCCTGCCGGCGGCCCAGAGAATCGCGGCTGCGCTCGACGATTTCCAGCCCTTCTGGTACGAGGACCCGATCCGGATGGACGACCTGGGCGCGTTGGCTTGCTTTGCCCGGGCCACGCGAGTCCCGGTGGCGGCCAGCGAGAACCTGGGGACCCGCTGGTCCTTTCGCGAACTCTGCGAGCGGCGGGCGGCGGGAGTGATCATCTTCGATCCCTCCTACGCCGGAGGCATCTCGGAGGCGAAGAAGATTGCCAGCCTGGCAGAGGCTCACCAGCTGCCGGCCACCTGCCACGACTGCACCGGTCCGGTCAACTTCACCGTGGACGTGCACCTGGGAGTCAACCTGACCAACGCCATCATTCAGGAATTCGTGCGGGCGTACTACAGCAGCTGGTATCCGCAGCTGGTGACCGAGCTGCCCCGGATCGAGGACGGTCACGCTCATCCCCTCTGCGGGCCTGGCCTGGGGACTGAACTGCAGCCCGAGGTGCTGAAGCGCCCTGACCTGATTCGCCGCTCTTCGGTGCTGTGAGGTCGAGCCTTGAATTTTCCACGCGCTCTGATTAGTCTAGGGGGCTGGAGGGTCACTTCTTCGGGCCGGCAGGAACCACCGGTTGAGAAAAGATGACTCAGACGTTCGCCTTACTGGGCGGTTTGCTGCCGCTCTTGCTCGGATTCGTACAGGAGCCGGGGAAGCAGGCCGCGACGCAGGTCGATTTCGCCCGCGACATTCAGCCCATCCTCGTCAAAGAGTGCATCGGTTGCCATGGCCCCAGGCAACAGCGCTCAGGCCTGCGCCTGGATCGGCGCGGCGATGCCTTCCGAGGGGGCTACTCGGGTCCGCCGATCCATCCGGGAAACAGCGATGCCAGTCCCCTGATCGCCAGACTCGAGGGGAAGACCCTGGGGCTGCGCATGCCCAACACGGGCCTTCCGCTGGAGGACGAGCAAATCCAGCTGATCCGGGACTGGATCGATCAGGGCGCCGTCTGGCCCGAAGAGGGGATGAGCGTTGAGGCCGCCGTCCTGCCCGTCGGTGAAGCCGCTCCCCAACCCACCCACTGGGCCTTCCGGCGCGTCACGAAACCAGAGCCGCCCTGGGTGCGGGATCGGGCCTGGCCGCGCAACCCGATCGACGCTTTCGTGCTGAGCCGTCTCGAGGCCGAGGGAATCGAGCCTTCTCCGGAGGCCGACAAGGCGGTCCTGCTTCGCCGGGTCAGCCTCGACCTGACGGGACTGCCCCCTTCCCCCAGACAGGTCCGCCGCTTCCTGCGGGACAACCGCCCCGACGCCTACCAACGGATGGTGGAGGGGCTGCTGGCTTCTCCCCACTTCGGCGAGAAGTGGGCCATGCACTGGCTCGACCAGTCTCGCTACGCGGACAGCGACGGATACGAGAAGGACCAGGTGCGTCCCTACGCCTGGCGGTACCGCCACTGGGTCATCGATGCGTTCAATCAGGACATGCCCTTCGATCGCTTCGCGGTCGAGCAGCTGGCAGGAGACCTGCTTCCCGGGGCGGGCGTCGAGGAGCGAACGGCCACGGGGTTCCATCGCAACACTCTGACCAACCGCGAAGGCGGGGTGGACATCGAACAGTTCCGGTTCGAGCAGGTCGTGGATCGCACCAACACGGTGGCAACGGTGTGGCTGGGCCTGACCATGGGATGCGCCCAGTGCCACGACCACAAGTACGATCCCATCACCCAGAAGGACTACTACAGCTTCTTCGCCTTCTTCAACAGCGCAGACGAAGCCGACATCGACGCTCCGCTGGATGGAGAACTCGGACCCTACTGGAACACTCGTGCCGAATTCGAGGCGCGGCGACGCGCCCTGCTCGAGGAAAACCAGGTCTTCGAGCTGATGCCGCCCTGGGAAGCCCAGATGCGGGAGGCGGCGGAAAGCCCTGGCAAATGGACCGACTGGGATCATGCCTTCGACGCGCTTCAAAAATATCTGGACAACGGCTACGGAATCTTGTTGAAGGAACCTTCGGCGCGATCCGCCAAGGAGACGAAAGGCCTCGTCGATCACTTCGTCAAGAACTACCATCGGGTGATCAGCAAGCCTCGGGCTGAGGAGTTGAAGTACCGGGAGCTGTTCAAGGTGCTGCAGCAACTCGATCGTGAATTTCCCGGACTCACCCAGGCCCAGACCATCGCCGAACGAGCCGAACCCAGGGTCAGCCATGTCCATATCCGGGGCCAGTACAATCGAACCGGCATGGAGGTCGAGCCCGCAATTCCCGCTTTTCTCGGCTCACCCGACCAGCCTCCGGTCAGCAATCGACTCCAGCTGGCCCGCTGGATCGCTTCTCCCGAGAACCCGCTCACGGCCCGTGTCGCGGTCAATCGTGTCTGGCAGGAACTGTTCGGCACCGGGCTGGTGAAGACCTCCGCAGACTTCGGCGCTCGAGGGGAAGAACCGACGCACCCCGAGTTGCTGGACTGGTTGGCCGGCGACTTCATCGAGCGGGGGTGGAGCGTCAAGTCGCTGCTCCAGCGGATCGTGACCTCGGCCACCTACCGGCAGTCCTCCCGGGCGCGCCCGGAAATCGACTCCAAAGATCCAGAGAATCGCCTCCTGGCCCGGCAGCGTCGCCTGCGCCTGCCCGCTGAGCTGATCCGTGACGGGGCCTTGCAGGCCGCCGGTCTGCTGGACACGCGGGTCGGAGGCCCCAGTGTCCGGCCGGCATTGCCCCAAGGCCTGACCGAGCTGTCCTACGCCAACAGCGTGCAGTGGGAGACCAGCCAGGGAAGAGACCTCTATCGCCGGGGACTCTACGTCCACTTTCAGAGAACCGTCCCCCATCCTTTCCTGATGAACTTCGACACCCCGGACAAGAGCGTCACGGTGTGCCGGCGCGAACGCTCCACGACGCCCTTGCAGGCTCTCAACTTGCTCAACGACCCGGCTTTCGACGAGGCCGCCCGAGGCCTGGCGGCTCGGATTCTGACCGAATCGAAGGGAGAGCCTGTCGAGCGCATCGCCTATGCGTTCCGTCTGTGCCTGGCCCGAGACCCTTCCCCCTCGGAGCTGGCGCGGCTGGGCCAATACTTCGAGGAGGAGCGGGCCGGTCTCGATCCGGAGGCGGCCAGCAGCCGCTTTCCGATCCCGCTGCCAGGGGTCGACCCGATCGAGGCGGGAGCATGGACCAACCTGGCCAGCGTTTTGCTCAACTTGAACGAGTTCATCACACGGGAATGAAGAAAATGGATCTGACCAGTCTCCTGATGGCGGCCACCCGCCGCGACTTCCTGAAGAAATGCGCGGGGGGGCTGGGAATGCTCGCGCTGGCCGACCTGCTGGGGCGTGACGGAATGGCCGCGGCCACTCCCGAATCCATGAATCCGCTGGCACCCAAGCCGCCGCACTTCCCGGGCCAGGCCCGCAACGTGATCTTCCTGTTCATGGCCGGCGCCCCCAGCCAGCTGGACCTGTACGACCCCAAGCCCGAGCTCGCCAAATGGCATGGGCAGCCCTTTCCGGCTTCGCTGACCAAGGACCTGAAGCTGGCCTTCACCAAGCCCAGTGCCAAAGTGATGGCGAGCCCGCGGCAATTCACGCCTTCGGGCCAGAGCGGCACGCAGTTTTCCGACTACATACCTCACATCGCCAGTTGCGCCGATGAGATCTGCTTGATCCGCTCCTTGCACACCGAGGCATTCAATCATCATCCCGGGCAGTCGTTGCTGATGAGCGGCTCGCCGGTGCTGGGCCGGCCCACGGTGGGCGCCTGGACGACCTACGGATTGGGGAGTGAGTCGGACGATCTGCCTGCTTTCGTGGTTCTCAGTTCGGGCCGCGGCGCCAGCGGAGGCTCCAGCAACTGGTCGAGCGGCTTTCTCCCCTCCATCTACCAGGGCGTGCCCTTTCGCAGCGTCGGGGAACCCATCCCCTACCTGCCCAATCCCCCGGGGATCGACCGCGCGGCGCAGGAGAAGCGAATCCAGGCCATCCTCGACCTCGACCGGGAACGTCTCGCCGCCACCGGCGACCTGGAGATCGCCACCCAAATGTCCGCCTACGAACTGGCTTTTCGAATGCAGATGGCGGCGCCGGAGCTGCTGGACTTTTCCGACGAGCCCGCGTCCATCCGCGAGCTGTACGGCCTGGATCAGGAAATCACCCGTCCCTACGGCACCAACTGCCTGCTGGCCCGCCGGATGGTGGAGCGTGGGGTGCGCTTCGTGATGCTCGTACATGCCAGCTGGGACGATCATTCCGAGATCGATGAAAAGTTGAAGAAGAACTGTCAGATGACCGACCAGCCGGCCGCCGCCCTCCTGAAGGATCTGAAACAGCGCGGCTTGCTCGACTCGACGCTGGTGGTCTGGGGCGGCGAATTTGGCCGAACGCCGATGGGACAGTGGGAACGGCTGGACGAAGCCGCCGGGCGCGATCACCATCCCAACTCTTTCAGCATCTGGCTGGCGGGAGGCGGAATCAAAGGCGGCCAAGTGATCGGCGCGACGGACGAATTCGGCCTGGAGATCGTCCAGGACCCGGTCCATGTGAACGATCTCCACGCTACTCTGCTGCACTGCCTGGGATTCGACCACCAGCGTTTGACCTATCGGCACCTGGGGCGCGAGTTCCGCCTCACCGACGTGGCCGGAAAAGTCCTCACTCAGGCTCTCGCCTGACGGAGCGGCGCCCGGCGGCGCGGGTGCCTCATCCCCCGGCTTCCCCGGGATCCCAGATCGTGCCGGCGATGTGCTGCTCTCTGTGTTCTTCCGTGGAATAGTAGTAGACGGTCACGACCTGACCGTCCGGACGCTGAACGGATTGGGTATAGCCGATGTCCCAGCTGCGTGCGTCATCCCTCAGCACCAGCTCGGGCTCCCAGGTCTTTCCCTGATCCCGGCTGATTCTGGCCCGGATTCCGTAGGGCGGCGATCGCCGGCCATAGGTCACCACGATTCGACCGTCCCGGAGCCGAATCATGCTGGGGGGATTGCCGGCGTGGGCTCCGTTGTCGGCGACTTTACTGAGCCAGGTCCAGCTTTCCCCGCCGTCCTCTGATCGGTGAACCTCGATCCAGCCCTCCTCGATGCTCTCGCGGTCATAGCGGCGAATCGCCGACAAGAGGTGTTCCGGGGAGATCTGCACGGTGGAGGGCATGATCGAAAAGCCTTCCGGTTCCGGCCCGATCCAGGACACGAACCGAATGGTCTTTCCTCCGCCCATCGCCTCGGCCACGAAGGGGCGGCCTTCTCGGCCGTTTTGCTTGGTGGCCGTGAGAAAAAGCAGGCTGCTTTCCGGGTCGCTCACCAGGTAGTCCGTACGAGGCATGATGTCGATCTGACCGAAGTCGGGAAGCAGATACGGCGTGCCCCAGGTTCTTCCCCGATCGTAGGAGACCTGGAGAGAGTCGTTGCGGCAACGCATGGCAAAGTCGGGGTGATCGAACCGGATGCCGCCCGGGCAGGCAACCGGCTCTTCTCCGCTGTTGTCCGCCAGACTTTCAGGCCGTTCCAGGCGCCAGGTCCTGCCACCGTCCTGGCTCCGGGCCATCACGGTTTCCCGCGGCTTGTCCCGGTCATAGGAATGTCGATCCGGGTACTCCTTGTAGTGAGCCAGCGTGAAGCCGACCAGGATCTCGTCTTCCCAGCTCCACATTCCGTTGTTGGCCGGCCATCCACAGAACCTCTCCGGTTGATGGTAGACGATCACGTCTTGCCGGGAGGGCGCTGCCTGCGGCTCCCGAGGCGCGGCGCATCCCGCCAGAAGCCCCATGAATGCGAGGATACCGGCGAATCCTGCCGGAGTTGTGCGAGTCATTCGATAGTCCTCTCAGAATCTGTGAATCGCGTCCGGGCCGACGGCCGACGGCCAAACTGGTCGGCGGGCGACCGCTGCTGCGAACGAGGAAAGCTCCCCCTCAGGGTTGCTTGTCCGACTCCTTCTCCAGCATCCCCTGCCGCTCCCAGTGCGCGAGGATTGCCCTGGCCTGATCGGACATGCTCCCCTCCGGTTTGAGCTCCAGAAGGCGCCGGAATTCGGCCGCCGCGGCGCCGATCTCCCCTCGCTGGGTCCAGATGGCCCCCAGGATGTAGTGGATCACCGGGTATCGTGCCGCCCGCTCGCTCTCGCGGACCTTCAGGGCCAAGCCCTCCGCAGTCTCCGGGTCGCCCAGCGAAAATCTGGCCAATGCCAGATAGTAGGTGGCCCTGATGCTGTCCGGATTCAGCTCCAGCGCCCGCTGGCTCAGGTCAGCCAATTGCTGCCAGCGGTTCTCACGCAGTTCCATCGAGGCCAGCCCGAGATAGGGGGCTGTGAAGTCGGGATCCGCAGCCACCGCTTTCTCGAACGCCTGGCGGGCTCCGCGATGATCCTCGCGGGCCAGACGGACGCGCCCCAGAAGATGCCAGGCGGAAGCATACTCGGGATAGATGGCGACAGCGTTTTCGAGACTCTCGGCGGCCTTCGAAAGGTCGGGGTTCTCTTTCTGAAATTCTCCGCGGGCCCGCTCGTAGGCCCTGCGGGCCTTCTCGGGCGCCTGCAGGCTGCGGACGCTCACAATGCCTCGCCGGGTGGGTTGCCGGCGAATCACTAACGTGCCGATATCAGGGTTGTCACCACGGTGCCAGATTCCCAGGTGGATCACATCGGACTGGAAGTCAGAATGCGTGACCGAGACTTCGCAACCCGTCAGATCGACCTGCTGAGACGCGTATTGAAAGCGGGCTTCGACGCGACGGCGGACGTTGAATCGGAAGCCGAAATCACCACTGGCCGAAGTAGTCACGGCCTCTTTCATGGGATTGCCGCTGAACTCCGGGCTTTCCACGGGGGCGAGTTCACCGCCCACGTGGTAGGGGGAGACGACCCGCTGCCTGCACACCATCTCCACCTGCATGGGCTCCGGTAGAGGGCTGCCGTCTTCCCTGACTACGTTGCCCGTCAGGGTCACGGGAATGTCGATGGTGACTTGGCCTTGCGCGAAAGCCGGCGCCAGGGACAGGAGGAGGGAAAGCAGAGCGACGGGCACCCTCAATGGTGAGCTGCTCATGGCTGCACCCCGTCCGGAGAGCTGCACCGAAAGCCTGGGAACGCGGTGCGCCGGCCCCGGAAACGAACCCGGCACGCGGGCCAGATTCCCCCGGAACTCGGCTCGAAGAATGAAGGGACCGGCCGAAGCCGGTCCCTTGTGAAAAGGCCAGTCTGGCCTGGGCTCCTAGAAGTCGAACCTCAGGCTGAACTGGACGACGCGCCCGGAATTGGCGCCGGTGATCTGGCCGAAGCGGCTGCTCCCGATCCTATCCCGAGGATTCCCCAGGTTGGTGTGGTTCAGGGCGTTGAAGAAGTCGGCCCGGAACTGCAACCTGGAAGTTTCGGTCACCGTGAAGTTCTTGGCCAGGGACAGATCCACCGTCCACTCGCCGGGTCCGTAGATGGAACGCCGTCCCATCGTTCCCGGGCGAGCCAGGATAGTGTAGGTGGTCCCGTTGACGTCCGTCACCGTGGTCGTGGGTGCGGCCGCGAAGGCTGCCTCGTTCAGGTAGAAGTAGCAGTGATCGTTGCAGCCGTTGGCGTTCGCCACCGCCGACCCGTCCACTGAACTATCCCAGTTGTTGAACACGGCGGAGTCGTGGGTCCCGACCAGATCGGGCCGGGCGCCCGCCGTCCGGGTCCCCCGCTGCTCGATCTGGATCGAGTCTCCGCTCTGGGCTTCGATGATCCCGCTGATCGACCAGCCTCCCAGGAAGGCCTTCGCCACAGCATTGTCGGAATTGCGCAGCCACGGCACCTCGTAGAGGAAGTCGGTGGTGAAGCGGTGCCGCAGAGCGAACTCGGTGGCACCCCGGTTCGAGTTCAGGTCGAAGATGTCCTGAGGCTGCTCTCCGGAACCGCAGCAGGTGAAATCGGCCCGCATGAAGCTCAGATTGCTGGCCCAGGTGTAGGAAGTGTTGAACGAGAAATCCCGGGAGAACCGCTTCTTCAGCTGCGCTTGGAGACTGTGGTAAACGCTCGACTCGGCGCTGTTGTAGAAGCGGAAGTCGTTGTCCTGCGGCAAGGGCAGCAGAGCGGGATTGTTGAAGCCCGCCCAACCGGGGCCGCCGTATTGCGAGATCGGCCGGTTGACCTCCGGGTAGTAGAGCAGGCTGGTGCCGTGGTTGCCCACGTAAGCCACATCGAGAACCATGTCCGAGGTCAACTGCCGCTGGATTCCCATCGTCCATTGCTGGCTGTAGGGGGTATCCCAGTTGGTCTGGATCTTGGTGTCCGCATCGATGCCGGCCGCCGCCACCTTGGGTTCTACGTCATCGTTGTAATCCGGGTATTGGATGTCCAGCCCGGTCAGAGAATCGGGCGACCGGAATTGAGCTTCCACCGGTTCGTTCAGGCCGTTCTTGACGATCTCCACCGGCCCCGAAAAGAGGTTGAAGGGGATGAAGAAAATCCCGTAGCCGGCCCGCAGAACCGTCTTCTTCGAATCGTCGATGGTCCAGGCGAAGCTGACCCGCGGCGAGAAGTTGGCATAGTTCGGTTCCCAGGGGCTGTCCGGATCGCGGAACGGCTGGATCGAATCAGGATTCAGCACATCCCACGGCAGGATCGTGCGGTTGAAAAGCCTCCCGTCCCTCTCGTTGGGCACGCCAGAGTAATCCCAGCGCAGACCCAGGTTGAGGATGAAGTTCGGCTTCAAGCGGATGTCGTCCTGGACGTAGAGTCCGAAGAACTGGTTGCGAATCGAGAATTCCCGCAGCGCGAACTGGAACGCGGCCGAATCGGCCGTGTTCATCAAGGCACTTGCGACCGTGTCGAACGTGTAGTTGGGCACCTCTTCATTGATGCGGTTGCCACGGTGCCAGCGGAGCAGGCCGCCGAATTTCAAGGCGTGGCTTCCGCGCGTCCAGGACCAGGCACTCTCGAAAGAGGCAGTGGAGCCATTCTTGATGAAGAGCTCGCCGCCGGAGTCTTCACTGCCGGCCACTTCCAGGCTGGGCACTTGCGACTGCCAGATCAGATCGATCCGGTCCACGTTGGACTTGTTGTAGCCGAAACGGAACTCGGAGGTCACCTTGGGGCTCCACGACCGGGTGTAGTTGGTCGAGAAGTTGCGCGTGAATCCAGCCCGCAGTCTCGGGTTCCCGAGCATCCGGCGCGGCTGCAACCGATCCGGGTCCGCGTAGGTGAAGCGAGCCGTGAAGAAGTCGGTGTCGGTGATGTTGTAATCCCCGCGGATTGAGAAATGATCGTCGTCTCTCTCCTCCGGGTGAATCCCCGTGTAGCCCGCATTGACGTCTCCGGGCTGCTCGGGATCGGTGGGCAGCGGCCAGAGCGAGAAATAGGTGTCTGCTCCGGGGAGAACACCGACCAGTTGATCCCGCAGCCACCGGGAAGGAACATCCCCGTTCTGAACGGTGTTGGCCGTCAGCCGGTAGCCTTCGTAGTTGCCGAAGAAGAAGACCTTGTCCTTGACGATGGGACCGCCGATGGAACCGCCGAACTGATGGAAGACCTGAGGGGCCTTCCCACTCTGAGTCGCCGAAACACCGAAGTGGTTCACCGCCATCAGGCCGCCGGACTGGTAGTACTCGAAGGCGCTACCATGGAACTGGTTGGTCCCGCCCTTGGTGATGACGTTGACGTTGCCGGAGATGGTCTGTCCAATCTCCGCCGAGAAGACGTTCTTCGTGACCTCGACTTCCTGGATCGCCTCCATCGACACGCCCTTGATGTAGTTGAAGTTCTGATAGAGCGCCATCGAGTTGTACTCGGCATCAGGAGAGGCGTCTACCCCGTCCACCGTGAAGGTGAACCCTCGCGGGGCCAGCCCGTTGATGGTGATCTGACCACCGCCGCCGCTGGTGCCGGGACCCAGCGTGAGAGCCGTGGAAAAGTCGCGGCGCGCAATCGGAAGGCTCTCGACCTGGGTATTGTCCAGACCCACCTCCTGCTGGGCATTCACCGAATTGAGCAGGGGCGTCTCCGAGACAATCGTGATGGACTGATCGGGTGTGCCCACCTCCAAGACGAAGTCCTTGTTGACCTTCTGATTCGCAGAGATCCTGAGACCAGTCTCGGTGCGGGACTTGAAGCCCGGCAAGACCACCTTCAGCGTGTAGATACCGCCGGGAATGAAGGGGATCGTATAGTTGCCTCGGTCGTCCGTGACGGTCAAGAGGCGCCTTCCTGTCTCCTCGTTCGTGGCGGTGATGTCAGCACCAGGGACCACCCGACCGGTTTGGTCGAGAACCCGCCCCAACAGGGTCCCCGTGGTCGCCTGAGAGAGCACAGGAGTCGCCAATAATCCTGCTACCCCCACCAGGACAATAAATTGGCAAATCAGACGTCTCATAAACTTACTCCCCCTTTCGTACTCAGCGTTTTGGGTTCATGAACCGATATTTCGACAAAGCTCCAGTCTCCCCCGAAAGATACACCTCACACGGAAGACTTACGAGGCAACTTTCATGCCGCCCTCCACCTTTCTCTCGGGATCGCTCCGTAAATAGTTGAAAAGACGTACCATTATTCCACCCCGAAAAGTGCGGAACACGATCCGTGGAAGTCCGAAAAATCCAAAAAATTGGTTTGAGGTTCAAGAAATTGAACCGGGGTCTCCAGAAATCCGCAAATGAGGGCGGCTTTCGAAACTGGATAGCTCCTTTTGAAACTCATTTCGAAAGACACTTCAGCCTCAGCAGGCAGGTTCGATTATCGCCCCAGCGCCACTCGCCGATCCGATTCTCGCACTCGAAACTTCTCCTGAGCAGAAACCTGTTGCCCACTCACGAGGTCGGCCACCTCGACCTGGATCTGGTAGTCGCCGGGAGCCAGCTCATCGAGTGCCAGTTGCCGGATCAGAACCACCCGTTGGGACGAGTAGAATTGTGTGGACTGTCCCTGTTCGTCCACGATTTCCCTCACCTTTTCCCCGTCGCGGAAGACCTGGTAGCGAACGCGCAGCAGGGGAGCGGCAGAAGCCTGATCCAGACCGGCATTGTAGACCTGCAGGTATACCCCCAGAGGTTCTTCCCTGAAAAAGGCCCGCTCCAGGCTCGGCCGGATCCAGACGTCGCCGATCACGAACCGTTCGTCGTCCTTGGGGACTTCGTCCAGCAGGCGAATGAAATTGGAGAGGATCAGCGAACTCCTCTCCAGCTTTTCGGGGGTGAAGGCCGGAGCCACGATGGCCCGGCTGACCGTCCCGATCTTTCCACTCACCAGGTCTTTCACCACCAGCTCCAGCTTGTAACGGTTCTTCTGACCCAGCACCAGTACCTTCTGGTAAATCGACGACTGCGTGCGGCCGGCTTCGAACCGGTCTTCCGCATAACTGGTCCGAACGTCCTCTTCGAATTCGTGTACGACCCGATTGGTGATGCTCGTGACCCTGCCGTAGATCGCCATGCGAGCGGCGTAAGAGCGGTCTCCCTTCTCGAAAGTGAGATGCTGGTTGTCCAGTTGCACCGTGACGGGAACCAGAATCTGGTCCTCGTTCAGCCGGATCAGGTCTTGCCGCACCTGGAAGGGAAGATTCTGGTAGGTGACGTGGATGTCGACCAGTTCCTGGAGGTCCTTGTATTTGATCTCCTTGGGCCGTTCGATCAAGGCGTATTGCTTGTAGCGGTCGAACGGGCTGTCCTTGGCCCGCAGGAACATGCCCGGGTAGGCTTGGTTGATGCGGGCGTCGTGGGTGCGGTACGGGCGTTCTGCGCGGGTCGCGTCTCCCGATTCTTCCGCCAGGGTCAGACCGACGCCCGGGGTGTGCAGCAGGGCGTCCTTTTCCTCCGGTCTCAGTGCCAGGTTGTATTCGCGTGTCGAGGAGGGGTCCACGAACTCGAGCACGATGTCCGAGCCGATGCCTTCGATGTAGCGGTAGCGCCAGACTTCGAAGGGAAACGTGACCGTCGTGCCTCCGCCCTCCCAGATGGGCCGGTCATAGGGTCCCCCCGTCGGGTGTGTTTCGATTTCGGTGGGAGGGCCGTGAATGATGTAGATCCTGCCCCGGTCGGTCATCCAGCCGGGCCGGCTGCTGAAAAAGTGTTCGTTGGCGTAGGCGATCCGGCGATAGTGCTCCTCTTTGAATTCGTTGACGCTGGTGCGCGGATCGGGATCGCGCCGGAACCAGAACTGCTCGATGAACCGCTCTTTCTCCTCGGGCGTGGTGAGCCGCTCGAAGACGTCCCGTTCCGCCTCCGTGATGACGTACAAAACGTCCTGCTTCAGCCATTTCTTGAAGTAGTCCTCGGCCTCTTCCTGCTTCTGAGCCGATGCGACTGGGACGAGAAAAAAGAGGAAGACGACTGTCGTGAGCGACTGCACCAGGATCGCCTTTTGCTTCGAACTCGTCATGCTCCCTCCTGGTGCGCAGGGCTCGTCCTCGAGCCTTACCCTTTGCGAGATCATACTCCAATCAGAGCAGCTCTGACAACGCTCCCCGCTCGGCACTTGCCCCGGGCTAGCGACGGCCCCGGTAGAGGTCACGGCCTTCCTGCAGGCTCTTCAGCTTTTCGCAGGCCACCTCGATCGGCAGATGCTGCAGCCCGCAATCGGGGTGCACGTAGGCCAATCGTTCCGGGCCGATCAGGCGAGCCGCCGCCTCGATCCGCCCGGCAATCTGATCAGGGCTTTCGATTTCACGCGATTTCACGTCCACCACTCCGATCCCCAAGCCCAGGTCCGGCCGGACGCCGGCCAGGGCCCGGATCTCCTCGGGTTCCCGGTGGCAGGTCTCCAGAACCAGATGGTCGCAGTGAAGATCGTCGATGAAGTGGGCGATGAGCCGGTAGTCTCCCGATTGGACGGTCTGACCGTGATAATTGCCGAAGCAGAGGTGAACGGCTCTTTCGCAGCCATCGGGAACGGCATCCAGCACCCGGTTGGCCGATCGTGCCGCCAGCGCGGCTCCTCCTGGATCGCCCACCAGATGAGGATCGTCGATTTGAACCACGGCGGCTCCAATTCCGTCGAGTTCCCGGGCCAGGAGGCCGGCAATCGACATCGTCAACTCTTCCGGGTCCCGATAGAATTCGTCCAGCAGCAGGCGGCCCAGCATGTAGGGGCTGGTCACCGTGAATTTGAGAGGGAGGCCGGTCAGCCGGCTGGCCCGCTGAAATTCACCCTTCAGGTCGAGAGAGCCTCGCCCGAGCCTCCCCACCACGACTCCCGGGACGTTCTTCCGATAGGCCGTCTCGGGTCTCGAGCGGTAGCGGGCCGCCTGGTCCGGAGAAACCTCGGTCGAGATCCCCGACATGGGCTGGACGAAGCGCTCCACCATGCCGCCCGGCGCATTCCGCTCGAAGTCCCAGCGCGTCAACTCGCCGTCGCCGATCACGTCCAGGCCGATCGACTCCTGGAGTCGCAGAATCTGCGTCAGCGCCTCCTGGAACCGGCTGGGGTCCTCTTTGACCCATTTGGGAACCGGAAAGCTTCCGACCACCGTCGTTCTGGGCATTTTCCCTCTCGTTGGCTTCCCCCTGCGTACTTCCGCTACTTCTGGGCCTCGCGGAACTGACGGTCCAGAATCTTCTCCCATTCGTACTCGACCCTCTCGTACCGGCCGGCGGCGATGTCGGCCAGCCGCGCGAGCCGCTCCGTTTCGGAATCGAGGTTGCGAATTTGAGCGAACATCTCTTCGATCTGGCGTCTGTGATTGAGCGGCAGGTCGATCATGTCCAGATTGGCTCCCCGGCCGACCTGGGTGGCCTGGTACTTGGGCACGCTCAACTGCATGCGGACGCTCTGAAACAGGGCTTCGGCCAGTTCGAAGACTCGGGCCCGCCACTCGGGCTTGACACGCTGCGTCACCGCCCCGCCCAGGATCCGCTCGACCTCCTGCATGGCCCTCCAGGAGCCGATCCGGTCAGCCGTCCGCAAGACCTCCATGGCATCGTTCTCGAGTTCCGTCTCGTAGTCCAGTCTGGCCTTGACATAGGCGTCGTAATAAGCGCGGTAGAGCGCCTGCTGGAATCGCCAGTTCAGCAGATCTCGGGGAGCGGCCTCCCGTTCCATTCTCTGGAAGCGCTGCAAGGTCTGGAAAACCCTCTGGTTGTGCTGCAGCGGGCCCTCCCAGTTTCGCTCCAGATCCAGCAGCCCTTCGGCAAACTCGCGTTGCCAGCGGAGGTCGACGAAGTAGCGGCTGTACTCCTCGAGGATGTCGTTGACAGGTGTCTCCGGGTCCCATCCCAGTGAACTCCAGACGATCTTGTTGACGTCGTCGTTGCAGCCTTCGCTGTAGCTGATGAACCCGAAGGAATACTGCTGAAGATTCCGGAAGATCTCGGCGTGGTCCCGCGGCCGGGGATTGATGGCTTCCCGTCCCAGGGTGTTGCGGAACGCCGAGTCCCAGCCGGGCACCGGATACTGGCAGTTCTTGGAATGGGTGATGTCGGGGTAGCGGCGAATCGGGAAGCGATCCGGGACCGCCCTTCTCATTTCCGGGAGAGTCGTTTCAGTGGCCGGTCCGAAGACCACTCCATCCAGCCAGTCGGCCTCGCCCGAGCGCAGTTTCGAGTAGAAGGCCTCCGTCCAGCCCATGGTCCTGGGTTCGTCGTCGTAGTTCTGAATCGAGCTCCAGATGGTGGCGGTGGGGTGGTAGCGGTTCAAAATCTCTTTCTGTTTCCGCATGAGCGGGAAGAGCGTGTCGGGATGCACTTCACCCGGGTCGCCGCTGGGGACGAACAGCGCGTCGATCTTCGGCAGGGCGCTGAAGACCTCCTCGCGCTCCTGCAGGGCACGCCCGAGTGTGGCGGGGTCCGAGTAGTCCCGGTCGATCGCCGGATACCAGATCCAGACCTCCAGGCCGTATTTCGCCGCCAACCGTGACATGCCAATCATCACTGGCAGGGGCGGCTCGGGGAAGTGGGGGCTGTCCAGGTCATCGTCGCTCCGCGGAGGAATCAGCTCGATGGCGTTGGTGCCGAAGACGATCAGGTCGCGGAGATACTGCTCCCACGTCTCGAGGTCCCAGCCGTCGTATGAATTGGTCTTTGGCCGGTAGCCGAGCTGGTGACCCCTGAGCGAATAGCGAGGGGCAGACGCCAGCCTGGTTTCGCCATCCAGTGAGATCCGGTCCCGGCTCATCTCCAGGAGCCGGAGCAGGCGGCCGGCGGCGAAAAGGCTCCCCCGGTCGTCGAAACCCGCCACGCAGACCGTGGTGGCTGCCTGACCCCTGGACCGATCGATCCAGAGCGCATAAGCGTCCGCCTTGCGGGGCATTTCCAGTCCGGCCGGGGGGCGAAACGACATGCCGGCCAGCTCCTCCAGCGTGCCCACCAGTATGGCGACGCCGGCGACCCCGGCCAGTTCGGTCTTCGTGTCGAGACCGAGGCGGGTTCGCCTCCGGATCTCCGTCTGGAGCATTTCGGTGGCCGCCACGGGAATGGTCCGGGCCGACGCCGACACGATGACCCCCTCTCTGAGATCGATGGCAGCCACCCGCGACTGCTCGACTCCTGGCGGTCCCTGGACAGAGATGGCAAGCAGCACGGGAAGCAGGATGCTGGTCATGGGCCTCAAAAGCTGAAAACGTAAGTCAGCTTCGCGATCAGGGCGCGATCGAGGACTTCGCCACTGCTGGAGCGGCGCTCGTTGTACACCAGAAAGAAGTCGCTGAGGGGTTTGTAGTTGAAGTTGTAACGGACGTTGCTGGTGATCTCGCCGCTGGCGCTGTTGTACTGAATCAGCGCGTTGAGGAACATTTTGGTGTTGAACGAGTAGGCCACTCGGCTGGTGACCAGGTCGGTCGAAAAATCGCCCGAAGGGAGATCGATCTTGTCATGACTCCAAGTCATGCCGGCGTTGAAGCGGTAGCTGGGCTGCAGCTGCATGCCGACCCGGTAGGAATCGCGGTCCCCATCGTAGAACCCTCCGGTCGAGAACCTCAGGTTGCCGCTGAACAGCCGGCTCCGGTCACTCGAATAAAAAGCGCTGAACTCGTTGAAGCGGTAATCGCCGGGGGCGATGAACTGGTCGTCGCGCACTTCGAAGGGTTCGTCCAGCCGCTCGAAGTTGTATTCCTGGCTGAACCTGAGGAAGCCGCTGTCCTGAAACTCGACTTCGAATCCCCCGTCCAGCTGCCTCGTCTCCAGCTCGCCTTCCTGATTGGTGATGTAGTCGGCGCGGATGGAAGGGCCCAGGCTTCGAATCGACGGAATTCGCTCACCCGGCCGCGGGCTCCACTCGAAACTGCCCGTGGTCTTCTTGATCCCCACCCGCCGAACGAAACCGACCTCGGGGTTGAACTCGTCGTCGATGGTCAGATAACCGGCCCGAATCCGAAAGACGTCGTCGTCCCACTCGACCTGGGCCTGGACGGCGGATTCTCCCTGGTCCACGCCCGGAGTGTCGGTCTGCAGAACGGCCCCAAATACGTCCAGGTATTCGAAAAACTTGAAGTTCGTGTCGAACCCGATGGTTCGATTCTGGTATCCGTCTGCATCCCGCTTGTTGACGAACAGGGCGCCCACGTCCGAGCGCCGGAAGATGTCGCGGCGAACGCGCAGCACCGTGAAATTCGTCGACGGAACCTCCCCCGTCTCATCCGCTTGCATGGTGAGGAGGCCCAGCGTGTAGTTTCCGATCCGGCCGGTGAGGCGGGCGCCGCCCAGAATAGGAACCAGTTCACCGTCGGAGATGCCGATGCGGCGGCTGAAGAACGGAACCAGGTCTGGACCCCGGCCGCCGCCACCACCGCCCCTGCGCCCCGGGCCAAACTCGAAAATGCTCGAGTTCTCGAGGAAGAACTCTCGTTTCTCGGGGAAGAAAAGGCTGAAGCGCGTCAGGTTGATGCGTTCCTCGTCGGCTTCCACCTGAGAGAAATCGGTGTTGATGGTGAGGTCGAGGGTCAGCTGCGAATTCAGGCCGTACTTGACGTCCAGACCTGCTTCCGGCCGGAAGTCGACATCGTCTTCTTCGAAACGGGTGATCGGGGCCACCAGATACGGTTTGACGTAAAGGTTGCGCCCCTGGCGGACGCCCTGGATACCGGTCAGCGAACCCGCCAGTGAGACCCTCGTGATGCGAAAGGCCCGCGGTATGGGAGACCAGAACGAATCCTCGTTCTTGCGGCGGATGCGGCGCAGGAAATTGACGCCCCAGACCTGGGCCTCCGCTTTCTGGAAGCGGAGGGTCTTGAACGGGATGGCCATCTCGAGCTGCCAGCCCCGCTCGGTGATCCTGGCCCGGGTGTACCAGATGGCATCCCAGTCCCGGTTGAAACTGCCCCCTTCACTGCCGAACTGCCCGTCGAAGCGGGCTCCCTCGGGATTGGTCCCGAACACAAAGCCATTGCGGTCATCGTCGAAGGTGTCCAGAACGATCTCGAAGACGTCGCTGTCGCGAGTGTTGAAATCCCGGCGAATGTCGTTGACCAGGACTCCCTTCCGCCCCTCTGAGTCGAAACAGAATGCCCCCACGTACAGGTTCTCGTCGTCATAGAGGAGCCGGACTTCCGTAAGTTCGGTGGCGGGTTTGCCGAACTCGGGCTCGCTCTGAATGAAGTCTCCGGCGGGAACCGCCATCTCCCAGGAGTTCTCGTCCAGCTGGCCGTCGATGACGATCTTCTCTTCGACCCGGTACGCGCCGATCGACTTGTCCCGGTTGGCTTCGAGCACGGCCTGGACGTCCAGGTCCTGGGCCACCAGGAAACCGGAGATTGCGATCCATCCGGCCAACCCGACGCCCGCTGCCCGAAACATTCCCATTGGTCCCCCATCGTCCCTGCAGCAGAAGTTTGCTGCGGGCTCTGTTTCAAATTCCTCAGGGTCACCCCCGGAAACGAAACCCTGATCGAATTATAGCGGCAGGGACCCAAGAATGAACGCCTCTCTTTTCGAAAAACGGAATTACTCGGCGACAACAGACAGCCCGCACCAGGTTTCTTGCTCGAGCCTTTTCTTGCGAGCCCCTCGCTCAGACACGACCCGGACGACGTCCACCCGATTGTGACGGGCGACGACGCCGGCCAGGAGTTGACACCTGCACGCGGCTGATGGAAAAAGGTGCGTCCTTGCCTGGCGAGGCATTGGTGCGGGAAGGGCGAGGGTGAAGGCAAGGGTGAAGGCCGATCGGGCCGAGTCTTTTTGGCCGGCCGGCTGTTGGAAAATGGAGACGGGAAGATGAAAGCGTTGAGGCTCGAAGAACCAGGCCGCCTGCAGACCGTCCAACTGGACGCTCCCGGCGAGCCGGGTTCCGGGGAAGCGCTGGTTGGCG
>JBFKLX010000072.1:0-23174 GCA_041630155.1 Acidobacteriota bacterium | reverse complement strand
GCCGATGCTCGAGGGCTTACGGGCCCGCGGCGCCGGCTCACCAAGACTCGACGATTTTGAATCCCTGTTTCCAACAAACTCTGCCTGGTTGTCCAAGCTCACCGCTGCGGCGCCGATTCCCGGCCCCTCTACAAGGGCCGAGCCGCTCCCGGACGCGCCGTTGACACCCCCAAAAAAAAAGCCTTAGCCGTCGAAAAACTGGGTTAACTCTGCGCGCGCATTTGATAAACTTTCCTGGAATGACGTCGCCAGCGGTGAGGTTGCAGACTCCCGCCTCCCACCGACGCGACGCCCGCAAGTTTTTGAGGCACGCTAGGACCAGCAAGAGGACAGAACTCATGGACGATTCAAGAGACCGAAGGGCGGGACCGCGGCGCTGTGTGACGATGGCATGCCTGTTCGAGACGCCACGCTCAGCGGGCCACGGGCTGGTGACCAATCTCTCCCAGGAGGGAGCGTTCGTCAAGACCTCGGACTGCCCTCCCTTGGGGGCCTCGGCTGACGTTACATTGCGGTTGAGCCCGGGAGTGGAGACGAGAGTGGCTGCCCGGGTCGTGCACACGATTTCCTCCCGGGAGCGGCCTGAACTCTCTCCCGGATTCGGACTCCGGTTCTTGCGTTTTGGACCGGGTGAAAGAAGACACTTGGAAGAGCTGCTGGAAACGGAACGCTCACGTTTCGTCTTGTGGAGCGCACCCCCCGCGGACTGCGGCCGGTCCTCTCGAGTGCCTCAGTAGTGGTCTGAGTCAAGACGTGCTTCCCAGAATCGGGCGGCCCTGGACGCCCGTCGCAGTGCTGTGCGCGTCCGAGTCTGCCTGCTCTCTCGGTCACCGCGCGGGCCGGGAGGCCGGGAAGTCCCCGATTCCCGCGAACTTCACCTGACCCCACCCCTAACTTCGCGGATCGAAGTCGTTTTGTGGGTTGCGAAACATTGTGATAGGCCCTCCGAAATTGCTACCATACCGAGGGGTGTGCAAACGGAACCGAGCCCGCCTGCCTCAACGGGACACCTGGCAGTTCTGGGTTTTCCGGCGGGGTGTGCGGGCTTTGTTAAAAGGAGCGAAAAGTGAGTACGACTGAGACGGCTCCCCAATCTCAGCAGGCCGCTGTTGGGCAGGGCGGGGAGATCGTCAACGATTTCAGCATTCAGGTGGCCACCGTAAACGGTTCGGGAAGCCAGTCTTCCAACAACGTGCTGATGCGCGCCATCTTTCAGATGGGTGTTCCGATCAGCGGTAAGAACCTCTTCCCTTCCAACATTGCCGGACTTCCCACCTGGTTCACGATACGGGCCTCCAAGCAGGGCTACGTGGCCAGGAAGAAGGAGATCGACATCCTGATCGCCATGAACCCGGAGACGGCCCGCCAAGACGTGGAGTCTCTGGACCCGGGCCGGGTGGTGATCTACGAAGAGAAACTCCGCCTCTCCAAGATTCGCGACGACCTGGTCTACTATCCCGTTCCTTTCTCGGAACTGGCCGCCGAGGTGGTCTCGGACGCCCGCTTGCGCAAACTGGTGGCCAACATGATTTACGTGGGGAGTGCGGCCCAGTTGCTCGGCATCGACATGAAGGAAGTCGAGTCGGCGATCGGCAAGTGGTTCAAGACCAAGAAGAAAGCGATCGATTTCAACGTCACGGCGGCCCGCAAGGGCGCAGAATATGCGCGCGACAAGTTGACCAAGAGCGATCCCTACCGGATCGGGCCCATGCAGGCCACTCAGGGCAAGATCATCATCGACGGCAACTCGGCCTGTGCGCTGGGCTGTGTCTTCGGCGGTTTCACAGTGGCCACCTGGTATCCCATCACCCCCTCGAGCGACCTGTGTGATGCGCTGGCCAACTACTCCAGCCGTTTTCGCATGAATGCGGAGACGGGGAAGCCCACGTTCGCGATCGTTCAGGCAGAAGACGAACTCGCAGCGCTCGGCATGGCCATCGGGGCCGGCTGGGCCGGAGCCCGCTCCCTGACCTCGACGTCGGGTCCGGGCATTTCGCTGATGTCGGAGTTCGCCGGGCTGGCCTACTTCGCCGAGGTTCCCTGCGTGATCTTCGACGTGCAGCGTGTCGGGCCCAGCACGGGTTTGCCCACTCGAACCTCCCAGGGGGACGTCTTGTCGCTCTACTACCTGTCGCACGGAGACACCAGGCACATCGTGCTGTTCCCCAGCAACATGCAGGAGTGCTTCGATTTTGCCTACCAGGCATTCGACATATCCGAGCGAATGCAGCAACCCGTCTTCGTGGCCACCGACCTGGATCTGGGGATGAACAACTGGATGTCGGATCCCTTCGTGTATCCGGAAAAGCCTCTCGATCGGGGCAAGGTTTTGACAACCGAGCAGTTGAAGAAGCTGTCCGACTATGGGCGCTACAAGGACGTCGACGGGGACGGCATTGGTTACCGCACGCTGCCGGGAATCGAGGACGCCAAAGGCGCCTTTCTGACTCGGGGCAGCGGCCGCAACGAATACGCCAAGTATTCGGAGCGCCCCGAGGACTACACTGGCCAGGTGGATCGGCTCTCGAGGAAGATGGAGACGGCCAAGAAGTACATCCCACAGCCCATCCTGGATCTCGCGGATGAGGTCCGCATCGGGCTGATCGTCTACGGGTCGACGGAAGACGCCATGGCGGAATGCCGCGACCAGTTGTTGCACGAGTATGGTGTCGAGACCAGCGCACTGCGGATTCGAGCCTTGCCCTTCACCGACCACCTGAAAGAATTCGTGGCGGCCCATGAGGTGGTCTACGTGATCGAGCAGAATCGCGACGGTCAGTTGGCCGATCTGATACGCCTGGAGGTGGGGGCCGACCAGCACAAGATCCACAAGATTCGACACTACGACGGTTTGCCCATAGACGCGCGGTTCATCACCGATCAGGTGGTGGAAGACGCCGAATTGGAGAGGATTCATTAATGGCAGTAGAGTCTCCACGAGCCAAGACCAATCGAATTGGAATGACCATGATGGATTACAAGGGTGGACCCTCCACCCTGTGTGCCGGCTGTGGTCACGATTCGATCACCAATCAGATCATCAAAGCCTTCTATGAGATGGGGGTGGATCCCTATCGGGTTGCCAAGATGAGCGGGATCGGCTGCTCCAGCAAGACCCCGGCTTATTTTCTGGGCAAGTCGCACGGGTTCAATTCGGTCCACGGACGGATGCCCTCCGTGTCGACCGGCGCCATGCTCGCCAATCGCAACTTGGTTTGCATCGGTGTCAGCGGCGATGGCGACACTGCTTCCATCGGCTTGGGCCAGTTCTGCCACCTGCTGAGGCGCAACGTTCCGATGATCTATATCATCGAGAACAATGGCGTATACGGCCTCACCAAGGGCCAGTTCTCGGCCACGGCCGACTTGGGGGCCACCTTGAAGTCGGGGGTCATCAACGACCTTCCCGCCATCGACTGCTGTTCCCTGGCCATCGAGATGGGCTGCAGCTACGTGGCCCGCTCTTTTGCCGGGGACCCCAAGCAAGTCGTGGCCCTGCTGGAGGGCGCCCTCAGTCACAGCGGCACCAGTGTCCTGGACATCATCAGCCCCTGCGTCACGTTCAATAATCGCCCAGACTCCACCAAGAGCTACAGCTGGGGCAAGGAGCACGAGGAGCTGCTGCACGACATCGACTTCGTCCCCTATTTCGAGGAGATCGAAGAGGTCGAGTATCAGGAGGGGGAGTCGGTCGACGTCGAAATGAAGGACGGCTCTCTGATCCGCCTGCGCAAGCTGAAGCGGGACTACAATCCCATGAATCGCGGCGAGGCCCTTCGGCTGCTGCGCTCCACCCGCGACTCGGGTGAGTTCTTGACCGGCTTGATTTACGTCAACCCGGTGGCCGAGAACTTCATCGACGTCCTGGATCTGCCGGATATTCCGCTGTGCAAAATGCCGCACGAGCAACTGCGGCCCAAACCGGAAGCCCTGCGGGAGGTCATGCAGGAGCTGATGTAGCCCCGGCCCCCAGCTGCTGAAGAATGGCGAGAGTTCGCAACCGGGCGGCCTCTGGACTCCCGGTGCCGTTTGCGGTGTAAGCCTGCCCGGATTCTCCCATGCGAGCTGCGTGCCCCGCGGTGTTGCCAGGCTCTTCCCGCCGGTTCGAATGGAGTTCACGTTGTGGAGAGGAAACCGTCATGAGTTTCAGATTGAAGCGAGCCGCTGTCCTGGGCGCCGGTACGATGGGCGCCCAGATCGCCGCCCACCTGGCCAACGTGGGCGTCCCCACCCTCCTGTTGGACCTGCCGGGAGAGGGCTCGGATCGGAGCGCCCTGGCGCGCCGGGCCGTGCAGAAGCTGGGCAAGACGAGGCCCGCGCCTCTGTTTTCGCCTGAGAACGCCGACCTGATCGAGGTCGGCAATTTTCAGGACGACCTGGCCCTGCTGTCCCAGTGCGACTGGATCATCGAGGCGATCGCCGAA
This sequence comes from Acidobacteriota bacterium, assembly GCA_041630155.1. Lineage (GTDB taxonomy): Bacteria > Acidobacteriota > UBA6911 > RPQK01 > JANQFM01 > JBFGHG01. Next base: position 18,750 of record JBFKLX010000072.1, on the reverse strand, counting down.
AAGCTGGATTGGAAGCGCGACTTGTGGAGCAAGGTGGCTCCGGTGCGGCGCCCCGACGCCATCGTCTCGTCCAACACCAGCGGGCTGCCGCTGCATCAGATCGCCGAAGGCTTTCCCGAGGAGTTTCGCTGCTACTGGCTAGGGACGCACTTCTTCAACCCTCCCCGTTACATGAAACTGCTCGAAGTGATCCCCGACCGGAAGACACTGCCCGAAGTGATCGAGGCGGTTCGCCGAACCGGCGACCAGCTGCTGGGCAAAGGGGTGGTCCTGGCCAAAGACACCCCCAACTTCATCGCCAACCGGATTGGGACTTTTGCTGCCGCCCGCGCCATGGCCTTGCGGGAGGAGGTGGGGCTGACCATTGAAGAAGTCGACGCCCTGACCGGTCCAGTGATCGGACGGCCCAAGACAGGCACATTCCGCCTGGGAGACCTGGTGGGAATCGATGTCCTCATGCACGTGGGCCAGAACCTCTACGACAACCTGGACGACGATCCCTGGAAGAGCGTTTTCCTCCCGGACGACCTGATGAAGCGGCTGGTGGAGCGAGGCGCCACCGGCCTCAAGGCAGGCCAGGGGTTCTACCGGAAGCAGGGGAAGGAGATCCTGGTGCTCGACCCGGAAACCCTCGACTATCGCCCCCTGAAGGCGCCCGAGCTCCCGGTCCTGGCCGAGGTGGGAGGGCTGGCCACCCCCGTCCAGCGCGTGCGCGAACTTCTCGAGTCGGAAGGTCGGGAGGCCCGCTTTCTGTGGCCCCTGCTGCGCGACAGCTTCGCCTACACCGCGGGCCGAATTCCTGAAATCAGCGACGACATTTGTTCCGTGGATCGTGCGCTCCATTGGGGTTTTGGCTGGGAGCTGGGCAACTTCGAGCTGTGGGACAGCCTTGGCGTCCACCGGGTGGTCGAGCGCAGCCGCCAGGACGGGATCGAATTCCCGGCTTGGATCGATCGGGTGGTTTCGTCCGGCCACGGTTTCTACGATGTGGGCGTAGAGGGGCGGCTCTATTTCGACCTGCAGAGCCAGTCTCTGGAGGCAGTCCCCGAGGAGCCGGACAAGATTCGGTTGGATCTTCACAAACAGTTGAAGGGGAGGGTGCTCGCCGTTGAAGACGCCAGTCTGGTCGACCTGGGAGACGGAGTGGCCTGCCTGGAGTACCACTCCAAGATGAACACCTTGGGGCCCGCGATCATCGAGTTTTCCGGGCGGGCGCTGGAGGAGGTCAACCGAAACTTCGAAGGATTGGTGATCGGCAACCAGGGCGCCAACTTCTCGGTCGGTGCCAATCTGGTGTTCCTGCTGCAGGCGGCCGGCCAGGGCATGTGGGACGAGCTCAACGAGGCGGTCACGGCTTTCCAGCACATGACTCAGTCCTTTCGCTTTTCGCCCAAACCCGTAGTGGCGGCTCCCTTTGCCAGGACTCTGGCGGGCGGCTGTGAGGTGGTCCTGGGGGCCGACGCCATCGTGGCGGCAGCCGAGACCTACATGGGGCTGGTGGAAGTCGGAGTCGGCCTGATACCGGCGGGAGGCGGCACCAAGGAGATGCTGATTCGCAACACCCAGCGCTTCGGCCAGGACCTGGGTGCGGACCGCATGGAGGGCGTCAAACACGCCTTCCAGACGCTGGGAATGGCCAAAGTCTCTTCCAGCGCCCAGGAGGCGCGGCAGCTCAATTACCTGCTCCCCTCCGACGAGATCGAAATCAACGGGGACCGGCTCATCCACCGCGCCAAGCGCAAAGTCTCGAGCCTGATCCAGGCCGGATATCGCCAGCCCCAGCCCCGTACCGACGTCCCGGTTGTCGGAGCGCCGGGCTTGGCCGTGCTGGAGGTGGGACTGCACTTGATGCACAGGGCCGGCTACATCTCCGATCACGACAAGTTGATCGGTAAGAAGCTCTGCTTCATCCTGACTGGTGGAGACCTGAACCACGCCACTCACGTGTCCGAAGACTATCTTCTCGAGCTGGAGCGGGAGGCGTTTCTCTCTCTTTGCGGCGAAGAAAAGACCCACCACAGGATCAAGGCGATACTGGAGACCGGCAAGCCGCTTCGCAATTGAGTGACCGCAGCGGCTTCTGACGCCTTGGAGACCCTGGATCCGTCGCCAAGCGCCGCGGCCGGCTCATGTCGCCTCGGCCAACTCGTCCGGGAGTGAGAGCGCACCGTGAGGACGCTCTTCTTTGTACCGCTGGCCCGCGATGAACGCCCTCACGTACGAATCGGGGGAGGCACTCAGCTCCTGCAGCGTGCCCTCGAAGTGGATCAGGCCGTCCTTGAGCAGGATCACCCGGTCGGCCACGATTTCCATGCATTTCAGGTCGTGTGTCACTACCACCGAGGTCAGCTTCTCCTGCTGGTTGAGCTTGCGAATCAGCCGGCTGATCGATTTTCCGATGATCGGGTCGACGCCCGTCGTGGGCTCGTCGTAGAGGATGACTTCCGGATTGTTGGCAATGGCCCGCGCGATGGCAACCTGCTTCTTCCCGCCCGCGCTCAATTCGTCATAGGTGTACCCACCCATGCCTTCCAGCTCGACTGCATCCAGGAGATACTCCACCCTCTGGTGGATCACCTCTTCATCCGTCACCCCTTGTTCTCGAAGCGGATAGGCGATGTTCTCGCCCACGTCCAGAAAATCGAAGACCGCACCGTGCTGAAACACATAGGAGACCCGCTTGCGCACGTGCAGCAGTTCCTCCTCTTGCATGCCAGCGACGTCGCGACCCTTGAAGAAGATCCAGCCACGGTCGGGCCGCAGGAAGCCGGCGATCAGCTTCAAGAGCACGCTCTTGCCACTGCCGCTGGCACCCAGCACTCCCAAGGTCTCCCCCTCCGGGATGCCCAGGGAGATGCCCCTGAGCACGGGATGGTCGAAGCTCTTCGTGACAGACACAACTTCGATCAGCCACTCGGATTCAGCGTGGTCCAGCGGGAGCTCCTCGCGCACGGGTCGCGACTGCTTCCGCCACCACAGCCGCCGCGCGAAGATCAGTGCCAGGATCAGTGCGTAGACGGCAGCGAAGACAATGATGAACCCCTGGAAGAGCATTCCGCTCATTCTAACCCAGGAGAAGGTCGAAAAGGTGGGGTGTGGGGCGTGCGGGCGCGGGGCATGGGCCAGGCCTGCCCCGGGGGGCCTGGCGCTCTAGATTCGTTTGAGATTTGTTTGGGATTGCCGCCCCTGGGCGGCTGGCCGTTTCTCTCCCCAAAAAAAAAGCCCAGGCTCGCCGGAGCGAGCCTGGGCTGGTCGCAACTATTCTCGTTGTAGCGGGCTTCAGTGCCGGATTTGGAAGCGAATCAACTTGCGAGCCATTTCCTTTTTCCGGTTCTTGTCGCTCCTCTTGTAGTCCTGGAGCCATTCGCGCAGCTCTTTGGGATTCATTTCCAGGACGTCGCAGACCCATAGGAAACTTCCGGGGTGCAGCTCATCGGAGTGAAACCACTCCATCGCATCTTCCCTCCAGAGTTCCCACTCTTTGTTGGAAGATTTCTTGGGTGCGACGATGTCGCGAAACGCTTGTAGTAGAATGCCAAGAGCTAGATTCCTCAGCGAGGGCTCTGGCTTTTTTGTCGGAGGGTACAACCCTTCACTCTCGAGTGCTGAAGATTTCATTTGCCACGTCCATCTACTCTTTCCGAATCTTTGGGACGAAGGTGGACGGATCAATGCTCACCTTCCACTAGATTTGACGGCGGGGCGCACAAAAAGTTTCGAAAACATGAGTCGAACGCCACATTTTGTTGGTTTTCTCGAGTTGCTCCGCGCTTCCCGCTTTTCGCCGGCTCGCGATCATTGCGGCGGTGACGAATGTTCCAACTTCGGTATAATGATCGACTCGCCTGCGGCAAGAGTGTACCAGCGCCCGGTGACAAGGGGGTAGACCCGCACAGCGGGAGGCCCAGAGGATTCGATGTGTCGCCAGCTTGGGGGATTTGCCCCGGCGGGTCGAAAGAGGTGGAATGCATCGCCCGAGACGGGCCTAACTGTTTCAAGCAGGAGGTTTGAGATGACCGTTGAACGAGCCAACGCAGTGACGCTCAAAGGCAATCCCTTCACTCTGGTGGGGGCTGCCCTGAAGCCAGGAAGTGCCGCACCCGATTTCACCGTGATTGGGAAAGACCTCAAGCCGGTCAAACTGGCCGACACCCAGGGAAAGGTTCGGATCTTCAGTGTGGTGCCTTCCCTGGACACGCCCGTCTGCGACGTCATGACACGCCGATTCAACCAGGAGGCTACCGAACTGGACGACGTACAGATCTACACCATCAGCATGGACTTGCCCTTTGCCCAGAGCCGTTGGTGTGCTGCGGCGGGTGTCGACAACGTCATCATGTTGTCGGATCATCGAGAGGGCTCATTCGGCCACAACTACGGGACCTTGATCAAAGAGCTGCGCCTGGAGGCCCGCGCCATCTTCGTGGTCGATCGACAGGGCGTGATTCGCCACGTGGAGTACGTCGGCGAGGTGGCCAACCAGCCCGATTATGATGCCGCCCTGCAGGTCGTCAAGGAACTGGCCGGAGCCTGAGCCGATTTCGGAGGCAGATGCGGCGAGGTTTTCGTGATGTCCCAACCCACTTCCGCTGAGATCTCGAAAGAGGTCCAGGCGGCAGAGAACCGCATCCGCCCCCACATCCGTGAGACCTACCTCGACTATTCGCAACCGCTGAGCGAGCTGAGCGGCGCTGAGGTCTTCCTCAAGCTGGAGAACCTTCAGCTGACCGGCTCGTTCAAGTTGCGGGGTGCGCTTTCGAAGCTGCTCTCCCTGTCGCCCTCGGACGGCCGTGAGATCGTGACGGCCTCTACAGGAAATCACGCTCTGGCCGTGGCACACGCTCTCCGGCTCACCGGCCGAAACGGAATCATCTACCTTCCCGAAGGGGCTGCCCCCGGGAAGCTGGAGGCGCTACGGCGGTTGGGTGTTCCTTTCCAGCAGCATGGTCGCGACCCGGTCGAGTCGGAGCAGCGAGCCCGGCGAGAGGCCCGAGGAGAGGACAAAGTTTACGTGTCCCCCTACAACGACGCGCAGGTGATCGGGGGACAGGGGACGGTGGGACTGGAAATCTGGCGCCAGCTTCCCGGAGTCGATGCGGTCTTCGTCGCCGTGGGGGGCGGCGGTTTGATCGCCGGGATCGGCGCCTGTCTGAAGGCCCGCAGGCCCGATCTCCGGGTCGTGGGTTGTCTCCCGGAAAATGCTCCGGTCATGTACGAGAGCGTACGCTCCGGCCGAATCGTCCAGCTCCCCTACCGGCCCACTTTATCCGATGCCACTGCGGGCGCCCTGGAAGAGGGGGCCATCACCTTCCCCCTGTGCCGGCAGCTGGTCGACGATTACTTCCTGGTCTCTGAACCGGAAATCCTGGAAGCCATGCGGCTCCTGATCCGCACTCACCACCTTCTCGTGGAGGGTTCGGCGGCCGTGTCCCTGGCCGCCTTCTCGAGGGAAGCCGCGGCCTTTCGCGGGCGCAAGGTCGTGCTCGTCATGTGCGGAGGAAACGTCGATCTCGAGACGGTCGAACGGGTGGTCTGCCGGACCTGAGGCATGAGGCGCGGGGCTTGGGGCGCGGCCAGGGGTGGGGTCGGCCCAAACTCCGCCACCTTTCAGAGCGACTTCAAGAAAGCCAGCAAGTCCCGTTTCTCCTCAGGGGAAAGGCTCTCGAAGCGCAGCCGGCTGGCGCGGGCCTCGTTGTCGTGTTGCCGGATCGCGCTTTCCAGAGTAGGCGCCCGGTCATCGTGCAGGAAGGGGGCGCGAAAGCGGACGCCCCAAAGTGGCGCAGTTCTGATTTCCCAGGGAGAGGCCTCGCCCTGCTGGATCCCGTCTCCCGTGCCGATATCGTGAAGAAGGAAGTCTCCGTACGGAAAGAACACCTTCGACGCCAGGGCCGCCGAAGGATGCGGGCCCGTTGGAAGGGCCGGCAGATGGCAAGCGCCGCAGCCGATTCGATCGAAAACGGCTTCGCCGCGCAGGCCTTGTTCGGAGAACGGGCCTCGCGGGGGCGGGCCCAGGAAGCGCATGAAGGCTTCGAAATTGTCGATGCCCCGAAGGCCGGTGAGGCGATCGGGTCCATCCTCCGGGTCGGCCACCAGATCGTCCAGCCCCACTGCATCACAGTTGGCACCATGACAGACCTCGTTGGGAAACAGGACGCTGGTGATGCCCATTTCGTCGCGATAGGCCTCTGCGCCGAAGGTCAGCAGCGTGGCCTGCTGCGCTTTCCAGCCGAAGCGCCCCACCCGCAGCTCGCCACTGTCGCGGTCCACCACCCGGGAGGCCCGGCCGCTGATGCCGTCTCCGTCCCGGTCGTCCGGGTCTGCGAGAGCAAGGAGGACTTGATCGGGCACGGCCTCCACCAACCCGCCTCCGAAAATGGGCAAGGCCTTCCGGTGCGCAATCACGTTGGCCTCGGGCGGGATCACCGGCTGGGAGGCATGGGTGGGAATGGAGAACATCTGAAAGAGGGTTCCCCCGGGGAAAGCCTCGAATGAGCCGTCCTGATGCAGGATTCCGGCCCGTACTTCGGTGATCGTCGCGCTCCCGCCAATGGCGGGAATGGAATGGCATTGAGCGCACGATCGCCCGTTGAATACCGGGCCGAGGCCTTCGTCCGCCTCCTCGACCTCCAGGAAATCGTCCAGGCCGAGTCGAAACCGTTCGAACTCCCGTGCGGTGATTCCTCGCAGCGGGTCACCGAATTCTCCCGCCTCCACCACTTCGCCCGTCAGCTCCAGGCGGACGGGAGCCGGCGACTGGGACGAAGCGCGCTGGGTCCAGCCACGCCAGAAGGAGCGCTGCGAGTGGGCCGCACCCAGGAACAGAACGATCAGCAACAGACCCCACGAGACTCTCTGTTTCGAAACCACCTTGGCTCCTCCTACTCGACGATGATGGCGCCTCGCATTTGCGCGTGGCCGGCGCCGCAGGGCTTGGAACAGGCGAACTCGTAGCGGCCCGGCTCGTCGGGGGTCCGCCACAGCACTCGAACGCTGCCTCGCCCGCGAGCCGGGATCACTACGTCGATCCCGCCTTCTTTCAAGTGAAACCCGTGGAACGTGTCGCGGCTTTCCAGCGTGATCTCGAGCTGCGTCCCACTGGGCAGCTTCAGCTTGGATGGAGTGAAGTGAAAGCGCTGGGCCACGATTCTGATCTTCTGAGGCTCTGGCTGCTGGGGCAGCCGCGCCCCGGGGAGCGTGGCCAGGGCCAATCCCAGTGCGGCCAGCCAGCCGGCCGCGAGCCTTGGCAAACTCGATTGCATGAGCGTCCTCCGGTTTCGCCTCAGAACCACCAGCCGATCCCGAAGTTCCAGCCATTGGGAGCTTCGATGACGCTGCTGGCGTTGCCCAGCACCACGTAGTCCAACTTCAGCGCCACGTCGGGATAGGGCGAGTAGGTCACCCCGAAGACATGAGCTGAGCGGTCGAACTGCTCCAGGGGCAGAAAGCCCTGCGGCATTCGGAATTGGGTGTCGAAGTCCTCGTATCGATAGAATCCCACCAGATCGTGCGCCGTCGTGGACGGCAAGAGGTGAAGAGCCCCCTCCCAGTAGAATCCGCGCATCCGCTCGGCCAGATTGGGGCTGACACCGCTGCGCAGCTGAAGGATCCGGTTGATCCGGCCCGCCTCCTCCAGGTCCGTGATCACGAACTGTCCCCGCGTGTCGAAGCGCTTGAAGCTGTAGCGACCGTCGAACTCGAAGATCTTCAGTTGCCCGCTCACCCCGGAAAAGTCGAACCCCGTTTCTCCCGCCCAGAAACTGGTGCCCAGGTTCAGCCCTGGCAGGCCGCGGTACTCCAAGCGCCCAATGGCGGCCAGGTTGCGAGCGTTGTCGAAGAATCCCCGCTGCCGCCCCTCTCGAAAGCCTTCTTCGGCGCTGAACAGTGCTGCATTCAGAGAGCTCATCACGAACGCTTTGTAGTGAAAGCCTTTCCCGAAGTCCCCGGTGAGTCCCGCCCCGTTGGAAAACCAGGTCGAAGGGATGATCACTTCGTCCACGAAGGGCCGCTCCACGCCGTTGAAGCTGGGAGGCTCGTGAAACTGGTTGATGATGCCGATCGGCGTGAGCATCATGCCGGCTCGAAAATTGAAGGCCGGATGGACGGCAAAGTTGAGGTAGGCCTGCTCGAGTTCGATTTCCCCGCTCTCTACGCCCCCTTCGACGAGAGCGTGCTCCAGCTCGACCTCGGATACGAATCTGATGCGATCGCCGAAGTCGTGGGAGAACAGCAGCACGAAGCGGTGAAAGTCCAGGGTGGTTGGATTGATGTTGTCGTGATTCAGGTGCAGCTCCATGTAGCCATTGATGGGAACTCGCGGTCGAGCCGCTTCTGCCTGGAGCGAGCCGGCGGCCGGCGCCTCAGCCGCGCCCCGCCCTTCTGGAGCGTCCTGCGCAGCCTCTGAGGGATCCACGCCCAAGCGCAGTTCGCCCAACTCCTGGCGGCTGTGAGTCAGCGCTTCCCGAACCGGTGCGGCGGTTGATGCGGCGCTTCCCGACTGCGAACCCCGGCTCAACAGCTGCATCAATTCCGCCAGGTTGCGCTCCAGCCGGTCCAGGCGTGACTCCAGGGCCTCCAGCCGGGCCTCGGTCGATCGTTCTTCCGCCCAGCAACAGGCGCTGAGCAAAAACAAACACAAAGTAGCCGTAACCACCATCCTGCCAGACATTGCATCACTCCTGTCGTCGCTCGAGAACATGCCAGGCGGTCCTCGGATTTCGAGGCCACAAACTCAAAATTTAGTTTAGACTAAAAATTTTGTCAAGGCGGGAGCGGCCTTGGGGAAAGCGCGACGTTCACCAGCGAGGGCTGGCTTGACGGGCGCCGCAAGCAACCTCGAATGTGAGAGGGTGAGTGAGAGCGAGCTGGGCTGGTTGGCTGGCGTGAAAACTCGTCTGAATTCAGTTGTGTTCTTGCAGGAATTTTACCAGCCTGGCCCGGCTCACGTTTCCTCCGCAGACGACGCAGACCACCGACTGGTCTGGTTCCGGTCTCACGGCGCCGGTGAGCAGAGGTGCGAAGGCGGCCGAGGCGGCGGGTTCGGTGACCAGCTTGCAGTGCTCCAGCAGCCAGCAGAGCGCTTCGCGGATCTCTTCGTCCGTCACCGTGATCACCTCGTCGACGAATTGGCGGATGTGCTCGAGGGTGTGTTCTCCGGCGAAGGGCGCGGCCAGGCCGTCGGCGATGGTGTCCACCTGGTCCAGTTTGACGGGGTGTCCTGCCGCGAGGCTGCGCGTGATCACGTCGGCGCCGCTGGGTTCGATGCCGATCACTCGCGTGGCTGGATGCTTCTGTTTTACGGCGGCGGCCACGCCCGAAATCAATCCGCCTCCCCCGATGCTGACCAGCAGCAGGTCCGGCTGGGGGACGTCCTCAACGATCTCGAGGCCGAGGCTCCCGGCTCCAGCGATGATCTGCGGGTCGTCGAAGGGGTGGACCATGGTGAGGCCCCGCGCTTCGCGCACCGAGGCGCACACCTCCAGCAGATCTTCATCGGTCAGGATCACTTCGCCCCCGTACTCCCGGGTGCGCTCAACCTTGCCGGGATCGCTCCAGGACGGCATCACGATGGTGGACGGCACCTGGAACAGGGAGGCGCCATACGCCAGCGCCTGGGCATGATTGCCGGAGGACACCGTGATGACGCCCCGCTCCCGTTGCTCTGGAGGCAGCACGCTCAGCTTGTTGAGGACCCCGCGGATCTTGAAAGACCCGGTCTTCTGCAGCAGTTCCAGTTTGAAATGAACCGGCGGCAGTTCTTGCAGCGGTTGCAGGTATACCATGGGGGTGCGCACCAGATGGATGCAGATGCGTCTGCGGGCCTCCTCGATCTGGTCCAGACTCACCACGCTGAGATGTCCTCGAACCGCTTCTTCTTGTCGTTCAGCTCGGGGTAGAACTGCAGGTCGACATCCCGCCGCAACTTGGTGACGTAAATGACCTGGCCGGTGTGGTAGGAGAAGTGTTCGACCACGTGGAACACGGCCTGCAGGGCGCTGACGTCGTAGATCTGGATGCGCCGCGGTCGCAGTAGCTCCTCCTCTCCCAGCCGGCGGATGATGGCCGAGGCTTCCGAAACCGTCTTCTCCAGGTTTTGGAGCAGTTCCGCTTTGGCGACCGGCTGGCGCGTCGAGAACTCCGTGTCCCGCTTCCGGATGTCCGGCTCGCCGCCCACCCCGGCCTGGATCCACTGGCGCACGTTTCCGCACAGGTGCAGCAACAGGTTTCCGACGCTGTTGGAATGCTCATTGGGGCGCCACCACAGGTCTTCCTCGGACAGGTGCTCGAGGCAGACTCGGATCTTGGCTAGAAAGTCCGATTGGAGGTGGCGGGCTGCCTGCTCGGTAAAGGCTTTGGCCAGTGCAGAGTTCATGGTGAGACTCCTGGTCGGAAGAGGTGGTGGTCGGGCCGCTCGTCCTGGTTGGCAGCCTGCCAGCTGGTCAGGTAGACCAGGCGGACGATTCGAGCCATCTTCTCGTAGTTGATCTTCTCGGGTGTGTCCGAGGGCCGATGGTAATCCGGGTGCAGCCCGGTGTGAAAGAAGAGCGCCGGGATACCGCGGGTCAAGAAGGGCCAGTTGTCGCTGCGCCGGAGCAGGCCGATCGGATGGTTGTCGTAGCGAAAGCGGAGATCCAGGCCCACCGGCTGGTTGGCCGCCAGGGCCCACTCTTTGAGGCGCTCGCTGCGGCTGTAGCCGAGGATGTTGACGGCGTTGCTGTTTTGCTCGGCCGCCTGCGTCTCGAGCCCGCGAAACCGGAAACCTTTTCGCTCGGGCACCTCTTCGTCCCGGCCGATCATGTCCATCTGCAACATGGCAGCGACGCCGGAAAGGGGAACCACGGGATGGTCGACGAAATAGTAGGAGCCGAGCAGGCCCCGCTCTTCAGCGTTGAAGAGCGCGAACAGGATGCTGCGCCGGGGTCGCCAGCGCGAAATCGCGTAGGCTTCGGCCACTTCGAGCAGCCCGACGGTGCCGCTGGCGTTGTCGTCGGCGCCATTGTAGATCTGCTCTCCTTCGGTTCCAACGTGATCGAAATGAGCGCCAATGATCACCCACTCGTCTTTCAGAACCGCATCCGAGCCTTCGAGCCGAGCCAGCACGTTTCGGGCCGTGAAGATCTCCCGCTCCAGCTGGATCTGCAATTCGAACTGGGGGCTGCGATCCGGCGGGGGAAACTGACGCCCCTCCTCGCTGAGCTGCTGGAGCTGGCCCAGACTCTGGTCCGTCCCTTCCAGCAAGGCTTCGGCGATTTCCTGGGAGACGTAGGCAGCCGGGATGTGAATCTGTTGGGTCAGGGCGCCCAGCAGGGGACGCGTCTCTTCGGGATCGGCAGGCCACTCGCGGCGCGCGATCCGTGACAGGGGAACGGCCGAATGATTGGCGGTGTCGGGAGCGATCAGGACTCCGACGGCACCGCGCTGCTGGGCTGCTACAATCTTGTGGAATTCTCGTCCGTAGTCGCTCAGGACCAGGCCGTCGAAGGGGCTCGAGGGATCGTCTTCACCCGGCTCGTGATCCAGCACCAGGACGATCTTGTCTCGAACGTCCAGCCCCTGGTAATCGTCCCGGGCCAGTTCGGGGGCGACGATGCCGAAGCCGGCAAAAACGACGCGCGCCCGGGCGCGCCCGTCGGCCGAATGCGGTGCGGGGTAAAAGTCGGCTCGAACCGTCAGCGGCCGTCCCCGCCCTCGCCGGTCGAAGAGCCTGGCCTTCAGCGGTCTCCCCAACCCGGCCTGCACCAGCTCGAACGGCTGGAAGAAGCTGTCTTCGATCCCCGGCTGGAGGCCAAACCCCTCCAGTCGTTTGGCCAGGTAGCGGGCGGTCAATTCGTTGAATGGAGTCCGCAGCCCGCGCCCTTGCATTTCGTCGGAGGCCAGGAAATGAAGCTCCGATCTCAGGTCCTCGACGCGTATGGTTTCCAGGGAGTCTGAGTCGGGCAAAATGCCGGAAGCCCCCAAAAAAAGGAGCGACAGAACGGTTCCAGACAGGGCGATTCTCAAATCGGCATCCTCCTTCGGCGATGATTCTAACCCTAAAGCGCAGTTTTCAGGTGACTGCCGCCTTTGCGATCAAGGAGTGAATCCCCCGCTTCGATCGGAACCGACCGTACCGTAGCGGTGGCGCCGCGCGCGCAGCCGCTCGAACCGGCCCAGCAGGGCCAGGCCCGCCAGAAACCCGCCGACGTGGGCCCACCAGGCCACTCCGGAAGTTTCGGCCGACACGCCGATGGCCGCCGCGCCGTTGAACAGCTGGACGACGAACCAGGAGCCGAGCACGAGAATGGCGGGGAGCTCGACGACCGGCCAGAAGAGGAACAAGGGGATGATGGTTGAGATGCGGGCGAAGGGGTGGCAGAGCAAATAGGCCCCCAGCACCCCGGCCACTGCTCCGCTGGCGCCGATGGCCGGGACCGGGCTGCCCGGATTGGCGATCAGGTGTGCCAGGTCTGCCAGCACCCCGCAGAGCAGATAGAACCCGAGGAAGCGCAGAGGTCCCATGCGGTCTTCCACGTTGTCGCCGAACACCCACAGATAGAGCATGTTGCCGATCAGGTGGAGCCAACCCCCGTGAAGGAACTGGGAACCCAGGAGGCTGCGAGCCGTGATTGCGACCGTGTCGACGGGGTGCTGGGCCAAACCTCCCAGGCGAGCGGGGACGAACCCGTTGAACTGGATGAAGGCTTGCAGCCGGGGCGCCGGCAGGGAGAGCTGGTAGACGAAGACCAGCACATTGGCAACGATCAACAGAATTGTCATGAGGGGGAGGGTCCGGCTGGGCACGTTGTCGCGATACGGAATCATCCGCCGTCATTAGATCACAGGGGGCGGCCCGGCGGAATGGCTCACGGGGTGAGGGATGCCGGCTGCGGAAGAACGGTTCGTCCGGCAGCATCGAGCCCGGGCTCGGCCGGCGAGGATGGACTCACAACTGGACCACGCGGGCAAAGCGGACGGCCGGAATCTGCTGGATCTGGGTGAGCACTTCCTCGGGAATGGCGCTGTCGGTGTTGACCACGCCCACGGCGTGGGACTGCTCTTCGCTTCGACCCAATACGAAGGAGGCAATGTTGATGGCTCCGGTGCCCAGGATCGTGCCCACCTGGCCGATCACGCCGGGCTTGTCGTCGTTACGGATGAAGAGCACGCGGTCTCCCAGGGGCGCCTCGACCGGGATGCCGTCCACGGAGACCAGCCAGACCTTGCCTTGGTGCAGGATGGCTCCCTCCACCCACTCGACCCCCTGATCCGAGCGCAGCTGGATACTGATCAGGTTGGTGTGGCTGCGTTGGCGGCTGCTGGCCGTCTCCACGACTGCGATGCCGCGCTCGGCGGCATAACTGCGGGCGTTCACCTCATTGACGCCCTCGGAGAGGCTCAAGCGCAGGACAGCTTTGAGGATGTAGTTGCTGATCGGCTTGTGGTCCAGCCCCGTCAGCTCCCCGTAATAGCGAATTCCGATTTCGTCGATCCGAGTTGCGCTGATCTGGGATACGAACGCACCCAGTTTTTCCCCCAGCCGGAGATAGGGGGAGATCTGCGCCAGCTCCTTGGGGGAGAGGGAAGGGAAGTTGACGGCATTGACGATGATCTGGCTGGTCAGGAAGTTGGCGACCTGAACGGCGATCCCATAGCCGACTTGGGCTTGGGCTTCGCGCGTGGAACCGGCGATGTGCGGGGTGAGTATGACCCGGTCGGTGGCCAGCAGCCTGGGGTGAATGCGGGGTTCCTTCTCGAACACGTCCAGTGCGGCGCCCGCCAACTGGCCTTTCTCCAGCGCTTCGGCCAGATCTTCCTCGACAACGAGTCCGCCGCGTGCGGCGTTGACGAGGCACGCCGTCGGCTTCATCCAGGTGAGGGCGGACCGGTTGATCAGCCCGCGCGTCTGGTCGGTCAGCGGCAGATGCAGGCTGAGGAAATCGCAGCGCCTCAGCAGATCTTCCAAGTCGACCAGCTCGACACCCAGATCCCTGGCGTACTTTTCGGTGACGAACGGGTCGTATCCGAGCACCTTCAGGTCGAATCCCTGCGCCCGCCGGGCCAGTATGGAACCGATCCTGCCCAGGCCCACCACCCCCAGGAGCTTGCCGCACAGTTCGTGGCCGATGAACTTGGACTTGTCCCACTGACCTGCTCTGAGAGAAGCATCTGCGGCGGGCAGTCTCCTGGCCAGTGCGATCAGCAGCGCGAAGGCATGCTCGGCCGCGCTGACGCTGTTGCCGCCGGGGGTGTTCATGACGACGATGCCGCGGCGGGTGGCAGCCTCCAGATCGATGTTGTCCACCCCCGCGCCTGCCCGCCCGATGACCTTCAGGCCTGCCGCCTGGGCGATCACTTCGGCAGTGACTCTGGTCTTGCTACGCACGATCAGCCCGGCGGCGTCCCGGATCTCGTGTTTCAATTCCTCCGGGCTCAATCCGGGCCGGTCGACCACTTCGAGTCCTTCCTGCTGGCGCAGGTACGCGAGGCCTTCGGGTGAGAGCACATCACTGACAAGTATTTTCATGGGATTGCATTCGAACCGAGTCCCCAAACTCTTCCTGCGGCCCCGCCACGACCCTCATGAGGCCGATTGCCGGCGCTCCCGGCTTCCGTTCAGGCACGAACCTCGCGGGCTCGTGCCACCCGGAGGGCGGCGCTGACCCCGGCCCCTGGCTCCACCTCCCGCCCCAAGTGTCCCAGGCACAACTCCACCGCGCCCAGTACCGAGAAGACGTCCAGAATGTCGAAGTAGCCGAGATGAGCGACCCGCAGGATCTTTCCCTTGAGCGGGCCCTGGCCGCCGGCCAGCTTCACGCCGTAGCGCTCCTCCAAGAACTGGGACAGCTTTCCGGCATCCAGTCCGGCGGGCGGGAAAACCGCCGTGACGGCGTTGGCGGGGGCTTTGGAGAGGAGCCGGAAACCCAGCGCCTCCAAACCCGCCCGGGCGGACCGGGCCATCAGTTCGGCCTCGGCGATCACCTGTTCCAGCCCCTGTGCCACGATCCGAGACGTGGCCGCATGCAGGGCTTCCACCAAAGTCACGGCTGGAGTGAAGGCCGTTTGCCCTTCCCTTTGTCTGCCCGCTTCCTTGGCGAGATCGAAGTAATAGCGGCCGGAACCACCTTCTGCCATCCGTTCCAAAGCGCGCTGGCTGAGGCTCAGGAAGGCCAGTCCAGGGGACATGGCGAAGGACTTCTGCGATCCGCTGATCACGATGTCCAAGCCCCATTGATCCGTCTCGAGAGGCTGACAAGCCAGGGTCGTAATGGCGTCCACCACCAGCAGCACTTGCGGAAACTCCTGTCGGACGGCGCGGGCGATTCCCTCCAGATCGTGGGCCGTGCCCGTGGACGTCTCACAACCTTGAATGAGCAGGGCGCGAGTATCCGGCTGGTTGCGCAGGGTGGCCAAGATTTCGCCGGCGGAGGCAGCCTCTCCGTACTCCTTGCACAGGGGTGTGCAGGGGATCGAGTGAGCCTGGCAGATCTCCACCCAGCGCTCGCCGAACTTTCCCGCCACGACGGCCAGAGCCCGATCGGAAGGGCCCAGCAAATTGGTGACGGCAGCTTCCATGGCGCCGCTTCCCGAACAAGCCATGACAATGACTTCTCCCGAGGTGTGGAAGACATGCTGCAGGTTTTGCCGAAGGGCGAGAATGAGGCGGCGGAACTCGGGTGTCCGGTGGTGCTGGATGGGCTGGGCCATGGCCAGCTGTGCTTCCGGCATCAGAGGCGTGGGGCCGGGGGTGAAGATGCGTCGTTTCCGCATCGCGAGATCATATCATGGGGGACCGGTCGCCCCCGGGCTCGCGGCCTCGAGCCACAGGCCTGACGCTCCTATTTCCGGAGGGTCCAACTTCCCGGCCCCTGGGTCAGGATCACCAGAAATCCGAAGAAGTAGAGCAGCGCCATCTCTCCTCGATTTTGAATCGGGATCCAGCCTTCCGGAAACTCGGCAACGTTGAAATGAGACAGGAAATAGGCCACCAGCATCTGACCGGCGCAGAAAAAGGCCGCAACCTGGGCCCAGAGCCCCAGCGCCACTGCCAGGCCTCCAAAGAACTCAACGGTTCCGGCGACCCAGTAGAGCGGCGCGGAAGCCTGCCTGCCACCGAACAGCCCGAACAACTTCTGGGCGCCGTGGAAGGCGAACAGCACCCCGAACGCGAACCGCATCAACGTGTAAGCGGCACTTTGAAAACGGACCCAAAAGCTCTGCCATGCACTCATTGCCTCTCCTCCCGTGAGAAAGCCGCTCTCGTGTAGAGAGCTCGGTGCATGATGTGGGAATCGTCAGGCAATGGCAAGGTCGATCGGGCTGGGAATTCGATCGTCGGTCTCTCTCCGGCGGTCCCCGCCTGCTTCCCGCTGGGGCCTGAGAGGCGCCGGGATCATCCCCTGCTTGCCTCACCCTTGAGATGTCCGGCCTGGAGTCTCGGGACGACGCCCTAGTTATCCGTCTCCAGATTCACCAGTTTCAGGCCGCTGGTTTTGAAGATCTCGCCGATTACCGGTTCGAGCTTCTTGAGTTCTGCGACCGAGATGGGGCGGAAATAGGTGTCGCGCTCCACCCCCACTTCACCCAGGGTCTGATGGTGGTAACGCAGGTTCTGCAATTCGCTGAGAGTGAATTGACCGGCGAGGGCGTGATCGGTGGTCAGCACGAATCCGAAGAAGGTGTTCTCGCCGTCGAATTGCAGCACGTACCAGCGCCATTGGCTGGTTGGGTCGAAGAACTTGGTGTACACGAGCAGCTCGTCCAGGGGAACTTCCGCGGCGGACCCGAGCCGGGGAATCTTCTCCCTGAGTTCAGCAGGAAGCAGATCCATGATCTTGCACCTCCGTGTGCCAGGGGACGACCGGTTGGAGGGCTTACTGCGCGGCCCGGTTGGCTCATTGCCGCACGAGGCTGCTGGAGGCGCACTATAACCCCAAAGATGAAATGATGCAAAAACACCCTTCGAGTTTCGAAAGAAATGTGGGTGGCTCGAGTCCGAGTGGGTCCGGGCCGCCCCAGCTTGCCAAATCCTGGCCGTTCCACCACAATCGGCCGGTGAGTTCTGCCGCGGCGCTGCGACCGGCATGCTCTCAGCAAGAGTCAAGACTGAAGAAGGGCGAGCGCGGAGCGATATTGGAGAGTACCCGTCTGTTTCCCCGGCGGAGAAGTGAGAAAGGTGGCCCATCCGAATGTTGAGAATACCGAGCCTCCTGTTGCGCCAGCTCTACACTTTCAACAGTCTGGAAAACGCCGGAAGAGGAGTTCGTTTCTCCTTGAAGAACCGGCTCAAAGACGCCAGGATCGAGCGCTTCCAGCATTTGAAGATCGACGGGCGTGAAGTCCCCACTGATCGGATTCTCCTGCGCCTGGAGGAAGGAGAGAGCTTTCCGCCCGATCGGATCGCCCCCTCGGACCCGATTGACTTTCCGTTGCGGCAGATCATCCATTTCGACGTTTCCCACGAGCCCCTGCCGGAGGGCAAGCACCAGATCGAAGTCTCGGTTCAGGCGAGTCCCTTCGGGCGGCTGGTCATCAAGGTCGAGGACGGACTGGCTCAGCGCAGCGCAACTCCTCGCGTCAAGGTCCCCCGTTCGGCCGCGGACGATTACCACACCGAAGCCATCCGGCAGCGCCAGCAGTTCGTGCAGGAATACACCGGGGTCCAGCTCAACCACCTGTGCCGCTATTCGTTCGACCCCCAGGTGGCCCGCGGCAACATCGAGAACTTCACGGGTGCGGCCCAGGTGCCGGTTGGTTTCGGGGGTCCGCTGCGGATCGAAGGGGAGCACGCGCAGGGGGAGTTCCTGATTCCCTTGGCCACGACCGAGGGGACGCTGGTGGCGTCTTACAACCGCGGCATGAAGGCGCTGAACCTGAGCGGAGGCGTCAAGTGCACGGTGGTCGGCGATGCCATGCAGCGGGCGCCGGTCTTCGTGTTCGAGGACGCCCGGGGCGCTCGCGAGTTCGTCAAGTGGATCGACCGGAATCTGGAAGACATCAAGCGAGAGGCGGAATCCACGACCGCAGTCGGCAAGCTCAAGGAGATCGATTGCTACCAGGCCAACAAGTTCGCCTTTCTGCGCTTCAATTACTTCACCGGTGACGCGGCCGGTCAGAACATGGTGGGGCGCGCCACCTTTGCCGCCTGCAGCTGGATACTGGATCAATATCAGGGAGTTCGGCACTTCTACCTGGAGTCCAACTTTGCCACCGACAAGAAGGCCTCGCAGGTCAACATCATGCGAACGCGCGGCAAACGCGTCACCGCTGAGGCAGTGATCCCGCGAGACGTGCTGATCCAACGGCTGCGCGTCGAACCGGAGAACCTGGTCTACCACGCCGGAGTCGCCAATGTGGGAGCCCTGCTTTCCGGGGCCAACAACAACGGCCTGCATTCAGCCAACGCCATCACGGCCATGTTCATCGCCACGGGGCAGGACGTGGCCAACGTGGCCGAATCCTCCGCCGGAGTCGTCTATTCGGAGCTGACCCCCGACGGCGATCTGTACGTCTCGATCACGATCCCTTCCCTGATCGTGGCAACCTACGGCGGCGGCACGGCGCTGCCCACCCAGCGCGAATGCCTGGAGGTCCTGGGCTGCTTCGGAAAGGGGAAGGTCAACAAGCTGGCCGAAATCGTAGCCGGAGCCGTCCTGGCCGGCGAGATTTCGCTGGCTGCGGCAATCTCTTCTTCCGACTGGGTGTCCAGTCACGAAGAGTACGGTAGGAATCGCTGAACGGGCCGGCCTCGTACTTGTCGACCCTGAACGTGTCGCT
>JBFKLX010000071.1:0-23335 GCA_041630155.1 Acidobacteriota bacterium | reverse complement strand
TCACGGCAAACGCCATCTCACCCGGAGCGCAGACGCGCATGACCGACAGCGTTCCCGATGCGACACGGGCTCGCCGAGCCGGAGAGTTCCTCCCGCCACCCGAGGGCACGCTAACGAACGACCCCGATGACGTTGCGCCGATGATTGCATGGCTGGCTTCAGACGAAGCGGCTGGTGTCACCGGTATGATCTTCCACACCGCTGGCAACCGGGTGAGCGTCATGAACCACCCTGAGCCAACCAACCGCCGGGGCTCTTCCTGGTTACGCCCGTGACTGCAGCGTACCTCGAGGAGCCCCAGGGAGCGACGGCCGATCCAGCCGCCTCCTCAGTGGACCATGCCATCCATCCCTTCACCCCATCGCTCATAGAGAATTCGTTCGAAGCGGGGCAACAAGAGGAGATCGAACGTCCCCTCCTTCCCCGGGAAGAGCCGCAAAACCGCCATGCGAGTCTGGCGGACCAGCTGGCGGGCCTCCTCGAGCGACATCCTCGAGTCCTGATAGAGTGTGCTGGTCGTCAGGTCCACCAGAAAGCGCATCCGCCTGGCTCGCCGCTCTTCCTCTTCGATCAAGCGCGCGCGACGTGCCTCATCCATACGCTTTACTGTAGCACCCCCGCACGCAGCCTCCCAGGACCGGCTCATTTTCACCTTTCATTCACTTTTGTGCTTGACTCTTCACCTTTCTTTCACCATACTGCTGGGTGGAGGCGGAAATGCCGTTGACCAAACGACAGAAAGCGATTCTGAACTACCTCCAGGATTATCTCCTGCAAAACGAGTACGCGCCGACGCTGGAGGAGATCGCCGGGCATTTCGGCCTGGCGTCGCTCAACGGGGTTTACAAGCATCTGAAGGCCCTGGAAGAGCGGGGATTCATCCGGCGTCTTTCCAATCAGGCACGCTCCATCCAGATACTCGAGAGCGGCAGCTCGAACCGTTTCGCTCTGCCGGTGCTGGGCACCGTGGCAGCGGGGCAGCCGATCGAGGCCGTCTCGGACCATGAGGAGATCGTCGTGCCGGAGAGCTTCCTGACCCGAGGCCGAAACTTTGTCCTTCGGGTGAGTGGAGACTCCATGATCGACGAGCACATCCAGGACGGCGACCTGATCGTCGTGGCAGAGCAACCGACTGCCAGTGACGGCCAGATGGTCGTCGCCCTGGTGGATGGAGAAAACGTCACGCTGAAGAAGTTTTATCGGGAAGGCGACCAAGTTCGCCTCCAGCCCGCCAACCCCGCCCTGGAGCCGCTCTATTACAGCACCGACCGCATCGTCATCCAGGGCATCGTCACCGGAGTTTTGAGGAGATACTGATGGCAGCGACAGCCCGACCCGCTACCCAGCCCCAGACTTTTCATCTCGACTCAGCGTCCGATCCGCGCCGACGCATGACCGGCGGCGTGGCGGCCGGCCCCGAGCAGACACCAGACCGCTACCAGGTCCGGATCGGTCAGCGGACGTTTCAGGGCAGCGATATCCGCAGCCTGCTCAAACTGGCCGTAGCCGCCCGCCGGGCCTCCGGGCCCGATTGCTCGTGAGAGCCCACACTCGGCGCTAGAGTCGTCCCAGCTGACGGCGCTGCGCACCGCGGGTGAAGCTCCCGGGAGAGATGCCGGGCCAAGACCTCTCGTGGGAATCCACCGGCAAGATGCCGGTCCCACGCGGCCCTGCCTCCCTCTCGCCTCCGAAGAATCCCTCGAAGTTACTGAAAGCAAGGGGCTTCCGAGAATGCACAAAGAAGGTGCAAAATGCAGGGGCTACCGCAATTTCGGGCGTCAGGGGTGCTCCTCCCAAAGCTTTTCCACAAGTTTTCGACAGGCGGCGTGGAAGGGGCTGGGAAGCCTACCTCGAAAACCCCGTTGCTCGCGGCTTAGCCCGGATTCTGCACCAGGTTTCGTCGCGAGGCGTCGGAAGCGCCGCGCTGACAAGGCGTTACGCCCGAGGCCCCCGGAGACGTAGTCGTGCACTCCGTCGAGGAGGCCGAGGGCGGGCAACGCAGTCAGCGCGGATGACAACGGCGCCGCAGCAGAACGCTGGTGAACCGTCCGGGTTAGGGATTCGCCAGCTGCTGAAGCCTGTGCGCTGTTGGGTTGCGGGGCTTTTCGCGGAGCTGGCGGCGATTACTCCAGGCGCACGCCTTGGCCTTTTGGCTTGGGCTCTTCCAGCTCCACCGTCAGGGTCTGGACCTGGCCCTGACGCACGATCTCCAGTTGGTGGGTGGCGTCTTTCAGCTTCTCGCGCAGCGCCCCAACACTGTCGACCGTCTGGCCGTCGATCCTGGTGACGATGTCACCGGCGCGAAGGCCCGCCCTCTCGGCGGGGCTGTCCTTTTCGACCTGCAGTACGAGCACTCCCTCCTGGCCGCCGGCCTTCAGGAAGTCGGCCATTTGTGGAGTGAGCGGCGTGGCCTGGATGCCCAGCCGGGGACGGCGGCCGAAGAGGAGAATACCGGGATCGTCGAAACTCCATTCGAAGGCATGGTCTCCGGAGAAGTCCTCCAGACCGCGAAACACGCGTGGCGCCACGATCGTCCCCCCGGGACGCTCACCCAACTGGACGCTGATCCCACGGTCGCGCCCGTCGCGGACAATCGTGAAGCTCAAGGTGCGGCCTGCTGGGTTCTCCCCAATCGTTCGCTGCAGCTGGGCCGCCGTCAAGATGGGGAGGCCGGCGATCGCCGTGACGACGTCGTCGACCTCGAGTCCCGCCAGGGACGCCGGCGAATCGCTCTCCACCTGCTCGATGAGAGCCCCCGTTTCGGCGGCGAGCTGGAGGCGCGAGACATCCTCGCTGGTGACGTCGCGGAGACGCACCCCGAGGTAGGCTCCCCCGAAGTTCGAATGCTCTCGGTGCATGAACACCTGGGCCCAGGCGGGAACAGCCAGAGCCATCCAGACGATCGGTATGGTCAGTCTTTTCATGATCGATTTCCTCCTCTGTTTGTGTTTCACGAGCGAGGCGAGTGGGGAGTTCCCGAAAAGCGGCCTCCCGGCTTACCACCCGTCGGACATTCTGCTATTCTTAGCCGGGATTTCTCGATGAGGGCTGCGCGGCGCAACGGCGCCGAGTCGGGAGAGGTCGAGGTGGCGAAGGCCGTCCAGCGAGCCCGCTCCGGCTTTCCCGGCGGGTGCAACGCCGACTCCTGATGAGAAATACCGCGAGCCGGCAAAGCGTCGGCAAGAGGGGTGGCCGCACTGCCCATCTCCAGTCCTCTCGAACGTTCGGTTTTTCGGGCCTCGGCGCCTGTGGCCGAGTGCATGAATTGTTTGCAACTTTTTTTTTCGAGCCCTATCCCTGATTAGTGAGAACGAGACGTAGAGCAGCCGGCACCGTGATCGCACCAGAACATCTGGCCGACTTGGTCGGTCGGGTGAAGTCGGGCGACGTGGAGGCTTTCCGGCAACTGTACGAAGGTTACGGCCGGAAGATCACCAATTACATCTACCGTCTCACGGGTTCTCGATCTGAGGCAGAGGATTTGGCCCAGGACACTTTCGTCCTGGCTTTCAAGAAGATAGGCGCCTTAAAGGACGATCGGAAGTTCCAGAGCTGGCTCTTTCGGATTGCCCAGAACAATGTCTATCAGAAGTATCGCGGCAAGCGTCCGCATTTCGAGTCGATCGATGACGAGGAAGGGCCCGAACTCTCCGATCTTCACCAGTTGGAAACTGCGTTGAAGAATCCGGAGGACCGGGTTCTGTCCACCGAGTTGCAGGAGGTCATTCACCGAGCCATCGGGGAGCTGTCCAACAAGTATCGCGAGGTGTTCGTTCTTTCCGCGCTCCACCGGCTCAGCTATCAGGAGATCAGCGAAATCGTGGGCCGCTCGCTGCCCTCGGTCAAATCGGACATCCATCGCGCTCGGGTGGCGGTGCGGGACAAAGTGAAGCGGTATCTGGGTGACAACTATGGAATGTCGAGTTTGTTCTGACTCTCTTTCGGCCCTGCTGGACGGAGAAGTCACGGTTGAGGAACAGCGCTCGCTGGAGGCTCATCTGGCGCAGTGCCCCTCTTGCCGTGAGGAGTTCGACTCGCTGGCCTATTGCTTACGTTTGACCGACGCGCTCGATGCGGAGGCGGGGCTGTACCTGCCGCCTTTCTCGGGCATCGAGGACCGCATTGGATCGGTCTCCGGTTCGTTCTGGAATCTGCAATGGCTCGTTTCGCCTGCTTGGGCCGCCCTGGCCGCAGGCCTCCTGCTGGCGGTCTCGCTTCCCCTATACTGGAAATCCACGGATGAGGAAGCAGTGCTGCAGAGCCAGTTCACCAGTTTCATTCAGGAGCGGGATCGGCAGGAAGTGCTGCATCACGGGATCATTGAAATCGAGCCCGTCGGGTGGGTGACGTATAATCCGTTCAAACTGGAAGACGCGCCAGCACGGGGGAACCCTTTCTTGGAGTGAACCATGAGACTTGCGAGCGGCTTGTTGGTTTTGCCGCTGATCTCCGCTGTGGGATCGGCCCAGACGACGCAGGAATGGGAGAACACGCGCAGCATTGCCGAGTCTCAACACGAGATCGTCATGCTGCTGATCGAAAAGCGGGAGTTCAAACAGGCCGTTGAAGAGGCTCGCAAGATCTTCTACCTGCCGTTTCCAGCCGCCAAGCACGAGATGCTGGTGACAGAGGCCACCCAGGTCGCCGACGCGCTGATTCACCACAAAGAGCATGCACTGGCCCGGGAGGTGCTGGATGAGGCCCTTTTGGCAGTCACCGCACCCAAGCATCGGGCGAAGCTCTTGAAAGAGAAGTGCTATCTGCTCAAGAAAATGGGGAACGACGACGAAGCGATGAGCTGTTTCCGGAAAGCAGTGGAATTGGACAACTCAGGCCCGCCGCAATAGCCCCCACCCGGTCCGCCGGCCCGGGACCTTTGATCGGCCCGGCTGCGCGCCTCTGCCGGCCTGCGGAGAGCCGCCCCGGAAGGACCCCTCTCGAGACCCCCGCCCTCCCCTTCGCCTTGACGGGTTCGCCCTCATTTTTGTCTAATCGGAAGCATGAAGGCAGCTTCCAAGGAACGCTCCCGGGCCAACGCTTCCCGCGGGAAGCCGAAGGAGTTCACGACGATTTCCGGCCGAGTCGTCAAACGCCTGTACACAGCGGAGGATCTGGGCTCCTCGCCCGATCTCTCGCTGCCCGGGCAATACCCCTACACTCGGGGAATCCACGAGACGATGCACCGGGGAAGGCTCTGGACGATGCGGCAATTCTCCGGATTCGGCACCCCGGAAGAGACCAACCGCCGTTTCAAGTTCCTCCTGGAGCATGGGCAGATGGGCCTCTCGGTTGCCTTCGACCTGCCCACGCTGATGGGACTGGACTCGGACAGCCCGCTTTCCGCCGGTGAGGTGGGAAAGTGCGGCGTGGCGATCGACTCCCTCCGCGACATGGAGATCCTGTTCGACGGCATCGATCTCCGCCAGGTGACTACCTCGATGACCATCAACAGCCCGGCGGCCATGTTACTGGCCATGTACGCCGTGGTGGCGGAGAAGCAGGGCGCGGAGCTGTCCTCGATCGGCGGGACGCTCCAGAACGACATCCTGAAGGAGTTCATCGCCCAAAAGGAGTGGATCTATCCGCCCGCGCCTTCGATGCGGCTGGTGGTGGACTCGATCGAATTCTGTACCGAACACCTGCCGCGCTACAACACGATTTCGATCAGCGGGTACCACATCCGGGAGGCGGGCTCGACAGCGCTGCAGGAGCTGGCCTTCACCCTGCGAGACGGGATCGAATACGTGGAGTGGTGCCGCAGGCGCAACATGGCGGTCGACAGCTTCGCGCCGAGGCTCTCCTTCTTCTTCAATGCGCACAATGATTTCTTCGAAGAAATCGCCAAGTACCGGGCTGCGCGCAGGCTGTGGGCCAAGGTGATGCGTGAACGTTTGGGGGCGCAGCAGGAGCGTTCCTGGAAACTCCGGTTTCACACTCAGACGGCGGGCTGCAGCCTGACAGCCCAGCAACCCATCAACAACGTGATTCGCACTACGATCCAAGCCCTGGCCGGTGTGTTGGGAGGCACCAACTCGCTGCACGCCAACTCTCTGGACGAGGCTCTGGCGCTGCCCACTGAAGAGAGCGCGCGGATCGCTCTGCGGACGCAACAGATCATCGCCCATGAGAGTGGTGTGATCAACACCGTCGATCCGCTGGGAGGCTCCTACTTCCTGGAGGCCCTCACCAACGAGATGGAGCGGGGCGCCGAGGAGTATTTCGAACGGATCGACGCCCTGGGCGGGATGGTGGAGGCCATCGAGAAGGGCTTTCCCCAAAAAGAGATTCAAGAGGCTTCCTACCAGTTCCAGAAGGCCGTGGAACAAAAAGAGAAGATCGTGGTCGGCGTCAACGAGTTCGAACTGGAGGAGGAGCCTCCCATTGAGATCCTGCAAATCGGGGAGGAAGTCCGTGAGCTCCAGGCCAAACGGCTGAAAGAAGTGCGCCGTGTCCGTGACAGCCGGGCGGTGCGCCGCTCGCTGTCCGAACTGAAGGCGGCCGCACGGAGCGACCGGAACCTGATGCCTCACATCATAGAGGCGGTACGCGAGTACGCCACGCTGGGAGAGATGTGCTCCGCTCTGCAGGAGGTGTTCGGCTCGTATCAGGAGCCTGTTTTCTGATTCGGCGCCAGCGCCCGGAAGAGGTGAAATGGGTCAGGAAAAGATCCGCGTTCTGATTGCCAAGCCCGGGCTGGACGGGCACGACCGAGGGGCCAAAATCGTGGCGCGTGCCCTGCGGGACGCGGGCATGGAAGTGATCTACTCGGGCCTGCGACAAACCCCGGAACGAATCGTCCGCGCCGCCATTCAGGAGGACGTCGATGCCGTGGGCCTCTCCATCCTTTCGGGCGCACACATGCATCTCTTCGAAGAGATCATGAGTCTCTTGGCCGGCGAGGGCGTCGACGACATCCTCGTCTTCGGGGGAGGAATCATTCCCGACGAAGACATCGAAACGCTGAAGGAGATGGGTGTGGCAGAGATCTTTCAGCCGGGCGCGCGCACCGACGAGATCGTTCGCTTTCTGGAAGAGAAATTGGCCGAAACTCAAACCCGGTGAACTCTTTGCAAGACAGGCTGCCGTTCCCCAGGAAGGTCATCCCGACCGAGTTGGTCGAGACGTTCGAGCGCCTCTATGCCGAGTGGGATCGGGGCCCTTCGCCTCCGGTTCGGATCGAATTCTATCCTTACAGCAGCCTTCGCCACACCTTGAGAGTCCGCGACGGTGTGTGGCTAGTCCGCTTGAGCGACCTGCTGGAGACCGCCCCGCCTCGAGTCCTGGAAGCGATTCTGGCGATCCTGACGTGCAAGCTGCTGCGGCGCCGAGTCCCACCGCACTATCGCCGGTGCTATCAGCAACACGTGACGCAACCTCAGTTGCGGCAGGCAGCTCGTGAAGTCCGCGCCTCGCGGGGGCGCAAAGTACTGACCTCGCCGCGCGGCAGAGTCTTCGATCTGGCCGGGATCTTCCGTCGCCTCAATCACCGCTACTTCGAGAATCGAGTCGAGGTCGACCACCTCTCATGGAGCCGTGAGAAGGCGCAGACCCGGCTCGGGCACTACGATCCGGCCCACCGGGCCATCGTGATCAACCGGCGTCTGGATCACCCTTTGGTTCCGGAATACGTGGTGGCGTTCATCGTCTATCACGAAATGCTTCACGCCTCGCTGGGAGAGCACTGCCGCAACGGCCGCCGCCACTTCCATCACGCCGAGTTTCGCCGGGCCGAGAAGCGCTTCGCGGATTACCGCCGGGCGCAGCGATTCATCCGGCGCGAGTTGCCTTGAGGTTGCGTCCGGGATCCCCAGCGAAAGGAGCGATCAAGACACTTCGCGTCGGTGTGATCGCCGACACCCACGGATTGTTGCGGCCGGAGGTCTTCGCGGTCTTTCAAGACCTGGATCACATTCTTCACGCGGGCGACGTGGGCTCCTCGGACATTCTCGACGAGCTGAACGCCTTGGCTCCGGTGACGGCCGTTTCCGGCAACGTCGACGGCTTTCTCGCGCCCACGCCGTTGCCGGAGCGAGTCGTCGTGCAGCTGGCCGGTCACCACGTCTTCATGACCCACATCGGAGATGACCCCGGAACAATGCGGCACCGCCATCCCCAGTGCCGCGACTGCAGGGTGATCGTCTTCGGCCACAGCCACCGCCCCCTGCTGCATGAGAGCGAGGGTGTGCTCTTTCTGAACCCCGGCGCGGCCGGCCCCCGGCGCTTCGACCTCCCCGTGACGGTTGCATTGCTCCACCTGGGGGAGAGGGTGGAAGCGGAGATCGTGGAGCTGATTTGAGGCCAACACTGCTCGCGGGAGGCGGGCGGGCACATCGGGAGGACCCCGCGCTGCCGGCCGATCTCCGCTCAGCCCAGCGCCTGCTCGAGTTCCTGGCGGGTGACGGCGGCGGTCCCCAGTTTTCCCACGACGATTCCGGCGGCCAGGTTGGCCAGCACGGCGGCGGCAGGCGGCGACAGTCCTGCCGCGACTCCCAGGGTGAACAGGGCGATGACGGTGTCTCCCGCCCCGGTCACGTCGAAGACCTCGCGTGCCATGGTGGGAATGGGATAGAGCTGGTCCTGGTCGAGAAGCACCATGCCCTCCTCTCCGCGGGTGATCAGAACCTGGGACGCCTTGGTTT
The DNA here is from genome assembly GCA_041630155.1 of Acidobacteriota bacterium. Taxonomy (GTDB): domain Bacteria; phylum Acidobacteriota; class UBA6911; order RPQK01; family JANQFM01; genus JBFGHG01. The sequence continues at coordinate 14,696 of JBFKLX010000071.1, read as the reverse complement.
GCTGCCGGAGGCGGACCGCCGCCGCCCGTAGGCTGGTCTCGTCGCTGATGGAAAGGCCAGAAGCCGCTTCGGCTTCTCGCTGGTTGGGAGTGATGGCCGAGACCCCGCGGTAGATCGAGAAATCGCGGTTCTTGGGGTCGAGGGCCACAAATTTTTCCAGCTCCCGGGCATCGGACGCCAGCTGCACGGGCAACGGATCGGCCAGGACCCCTTTCGCGTAGTCCGACAACAGGACGGCCTGGCTGCGGGGCAGTCGTTCCCGGAAGGCTTCCAGCAGACTCATCCGGGTCTCAGAGCTGAGGGGGCGCCGGCTCTCTCGGTCGGCCCGGCAGACTTGCTGGTGGTGGGCGATGATGCGCGTCTTGACGCTGGTGCGCCGGTCCGGCTCTGAAAGCAGGCCGTTCGAAGCGATCCCTTGAAGCTCGAGTTGCCGGCACAATCTGGGGCGGGCCTCGTCGTCTCCCACCACCCCCACCAGGAGCGGTTCGGCCCCCAGCGCGGCAAGGTTGGCGGCCACGTTGGCGGCTCCTCCCAAATGGACGCTCTCCCGAGTCACTTCGACCACGGGGACAGGGGCTTCGGGTGAGATGCGATCGACACGGCCCCAGATGAACTCGTCCAGGATCACGTCTCCCACGATCAGGATCGGCAGATCCGAAAACTTCGGGAGCGCTTGCAGCAGCTGGCTTCGGTGCTCGGCGAGCAGACTGTTCACTTTCTCATTCCTCGAGGCTGGGGTGCAGCAGGGTCAGCGCTTTCCGGCAGCGCCTCCGGCTCACTCCGCGACCTCCCTGCAGCAATGACGCCGGCTCAGTATAATCGCAGCGGGGCAGTTTTTCAGGATCCAGTGGGAGCGGAAGGGAAAGTGGCAGGCCCTGGCAGGATGCTGGTCGCACGCGTGGGAGCCCTGGGCGACACGCTGATGGCGACCCCAGTCGTAACGGCGCTCGCCGAGCAGCACCCCGGTGAGGAGATCGACTTCCTGGCTTCTGCCGCGGCGGCTCCTCTCCTGAAAATGCAACCCCAGGTAGCCCGGGTTTTTGGCTTGCGGCAACGGAACTGGCCGTTCCTGCTCTCCCCTGAGAAGATCCTGCTCTGCCGGCGTCTCCGCCAGCGCCAGTATCGTTTCGCGGTGCTCCTGGAGGAGGCGCCTCGCTACAGGCATTTACTCGCGCGCGCCGGGCTGACGGAACCGCGCAGCTTTCGAGAGACCCCCTTCCAACCGGAGCGCCACAGCATCGTCAACAACCTGGCGGCGGCCCTGGGCCATTGGGAGGGTCCGCCCCCGGGTCCGCAGCTGCCCATTTCCAGTGAGGCATCCTTCCGCGCTGCCACACTGCTGGAGGGCTTGCGTTCCCCTGTCATCGGGCTCCACCTCGGCTACGGCCCCGCAGGCAAGAAAGTCGATCAGGCACAACGCCTGAAGGGCTGGCCGCTCTCGAGTTTTGGCCGCCTCGCCTCGTTGCTGCTGGCCCAGGGATGCAGCGTGGTCTTGACGGGGTCTCCGCAGGATCGGGTCGCGGCTGCCCAGGTGGAAGCACTGGCTCGGGGACCGGCAAACAGAGTGAGAAACCTGGCTGGGGCCACGGGGGTCCAGCAGCTCGCCGCGCTCATCAGCCGCTTCCCCCTGCTCGTCTCCGTGGACTCGGGTCCCGCTCACATTGCCGCAGCCGTCGGGACTGCGGTGATCGTGCTCTGGGGCCCCGCCAAGCTGCAGCAAGTGAGTCCGGTCTCGTCCCGCTCGCCGGTGGTGATCCTGCGCGAGCCGGTCCCCTGCGCCCCCTGCTACGACACGCCGGCCATGAAGACCTGCCGCCAGAACATCTGCATGCAGCGCATCACTCCCCAGAGTGTGGTGCGAGAGGTCTCCCGCCTGCTGAGCTGAGCGGGCCTCCGGTCGCCAACCGACCGCACCCGCGGTCCCGAACAGTTTTGCAACTCCCGCCCGGCTCGGCTATCATCCCAAGAACATCACGGCGAACGCAATGGGAAGAAGTGGCGAGACGATTCCGCTAGCTGTGTGCGCGGCTTTGGCACGGGCTGGGCTAGTGTACCCGTGGACCCGTGTGCACATCGACATCGGACAGATCGCCGCCAATCCGAGCGGGGGGGATCTCCACTCGGAGCACCTGAGCCGCCTCCTGGAGCTGTACAAGCATCAGTACGGTCTGTTCGTGAAAGGCTACCTGTTCTACCTGGCGATCGTGAGCGCACTGGTAACGCTTCTCTACGACCTCGTCAAGCCGCTCAGCCCCATCGAACAGTCCGTTGCATGTCTCATCGGAATCGTGGTCTCCGGTCTCTCGGTGGCGTCCTGCTACCTGGGACACCGCTGGAGTGGGCAGATCGAACTGCAGGCAGCCCGCCAGGCCGAGGGCCTGGGGCTCTCTCCGGTGCCTCTGGCCGACTCCAACCGCCTGACGCTGGTGCTGATGATCCTTTCCGGGCTGGTCGGCTTGTTCTTCCTGATCAAGTTGCTGATCTCGAGTTTCGCAAACACCTAGCCCGGACTATTCACCAGCTTTCTGCTGGGGTTCGCACCCACTGAAAATCGCCGCCTTTCCGCGGCGCACTGCATGATCCGGGCTAGAAGAAGGCTCGAGCGTGAGACCGGGTGGCTGAGGCTTGGGAATTCTTCCGTGCTCGAGACTCGAGGCCCTGAAACGGTGAGTCGCGCCCCGGTCCTCTCTACACTCCTCACTCTTTCTTGAATTCCGCCACCAGGCTCTGCACGCTGGCCTTGGCGTCTCCAAAGAGCATACGCGTATTGTCTTTGAAGAAGAGCGGGTTCTGGATGCCGGCGAAGCCAGTCGCCATGGAGCGTTTCGACACGATCACAGTGCGGGCCCGGTCCACTTCCACGATGGGCATGCCGTAGATGGGGCTCTGGGGATCGTCTCGGGCGGCCGGGTTCACGACATCGTTGGCGCCAATGACCAGGCAGACATCGACGGTCTCCATGGTCGGGTTGATACTGTCCATTTCGATCAGCTGGTCGTAGGGGACATCGGCTTCTGCCAGCAGGACGTTCATGTGGCCGGGCATGCGGCCCGCCACCGGGTGGATGGCGTAGCGGACCTCGCATCCGTTGTCCTCCAGCAGTTCCCCCAGCTCCTTGACGGCGTGCTGGGCCTGCGCGACGGCCAGGCCGTAGCCGGGGACCACCACCACCGAGCTGGCGGCCTCCAGGAGGTAATAGGTGTCGGCTGGTGAAATGGGGTGAGCCTCCCCTTGGACTCCAGGCCCCGCCGTCTGCGTCACGGCGCCGAAACCGCTGAACAGGACGTTGCCCAGGGAGCGATTCATGGCCTTGCACATGATCTTGGTGAGAAAAATCCCGCTGGCGCCGACCAGCGACCCGGCTACGATCAGGACGTTGTTGGTGATCACGAATCCGGCAGCGCAGGCGGCCAGTCCCGAATAGCTGTTCAGCAAGGAGATCACCACCGGCATATCGGCCCCCCCGATGGGGATGACTCCCATCACGCCGATGACGAAGGCGAGGATGATCAGGGCGACGAAAACCGTAACAGGTCCGTCGGAGGCGAGGCAGAAATAGACCCCCGCCAGCAGGACTCCCGCCAGCAGCAACCCGTTGACGAACTGTTGTCCCCGGAAGACCAGGGCTCGGCCGATCTTGAAGGACCCGATGCCGAATTCCCGGAGTTTCCCGAAGGCCACGAGGCTACCCGAGAAGGTGACTCCGCCGATGACCACCGCGAAGAATACCGCCACAGCCTCGAACAGTTCCATTCCGGGCCGGGCGATGTGCTCGGCGGAACCCACCAGCAAGCTGGCCAGCCCCCCGAAGCCGTTGAACAAGGCGACCATCTCCGGCATGGCGGTCATGGCCACGAGCCGGGCCGAAACCAGGCCCGCCAACCCGCCCAGGACCACACCGAGGGCAATCCAGCGGAAGGACGTGATGGACGGAGTCAGAGCGGTGGCCCCCACCGCCAGCAGCATCCCCAGCGCAGAGATCAGGTTGCCGCGCCGCGCCGATTCGGGCGAGCTGAGCATCTTCAGGCCCGACGCGAAAAGGAAGGCCGCCAGGATGTAGATCCAGTCGATCGCGTTAACCATCTTTCTTCTTGCCCTTGTCTTTCTTGTGGAACATCGAGAGCATCCGATGAGTCACCACGTATCCGCCCACGACGTTGACGGTAGCGAAAGTCACGGCCGCTGCCCCCAGCAGGACGGCCACCGAGTCCTGTTCGGACCCGGCCGCCACCAGCGCCCCCACCAGGGTGATGCCGGAGATCGCGTTGGCGCCCGACATCAGGGGCGTGTGAAGGGTCGAAGGCACTTTGGAGATCAGCTCGAATCCCAAGAAAATGGAAAGCATCAGAATGAACGCTAGATAAACCATCGATTCCTCACTCGTTGTTACCTGGGACCGCTTGGGCGGGCTGCAGCCGAGGGTTGCAGATCCGCCCTTCGTGCGCCACCAGGCTGCCGGCGATGATCTCATCGTCCTGATCGATCAGGAAGGCCTTTTGGTCGGCGTCCCAGAACTCCAGCAGCAGGGCCGTCAGGTTGTTCGACAGCACTTGACTGGCATTGAGACAGACCCGGCTGGGCAAGTTGCCGTACCCGATGACGCGAACACCATCGATTTCAACCAGTTCGTCGAGACGGCTGCCCTCCACGTTGCCGCCGCTCTCGACCGCCAGATCGACCACCACACTCCCGGGTTTCATTGCGGCCAGCATTTCCCGGGTCACGATTCGGGGCGCGGTTCGCCCGAACACCTGGGCGGTGGTGATCACGACGTCCGAGTTGGCGCAGGTCCGGGTCATGGCCTCGCGCTGGCGTTGCAGTTGGTCTTCGCTCAGGGCTTTGGCGTACCCCTGCGCGGTTTCGGCGGTTTCACCCAGGTCGATCTTGAGGAACCGGCCACCCAGAGAGCGCACCTGCTCCTCCACGGCGGGACGAGTATCGAAGGCTTCCACGATGGCCCCCAGGCGCTTGGCCGTGGCAATGGCCTGGAGCCCTGCCACCCCGGCACCGATGATGAATACGCGCGCCGGCGCGATCGTGCCGGCTGGAGTGGTCATCATGGGAAAGATCTTGTCCAGGCTCTCAGCGGCGAGAATCACGGCCACATAGCCCGCCAGGTTGCCCTGAGAACTCAAGGCATCCATCTTCTGTGCCCGCGTGGACCGCGGCATCAGCTCCAGGCTGAAAAGGCTCACCGGCCGTGACGCCAGGGCCTGGACCAACTCGCTTTCGCGAAAGGGGTCGAGAAAGCTGATGTGGATGCATCCGGCTTTCAGCAGAGGCACTTCGCCGGCCGGCGGCTTGCCGACTCTCACGACGATGTCCGCCGATTCGAGCAGGGCGTTGCGGCCGGCCAGCGAGGCGCCGGCCTCGCGGTAGCGCTCGTCCGCAATCCCACAAGCCTCCCCAAGCCCGGTCTCCACTTCCACGAGAGCGCCTCGTTCGGCCAGCTTCTTACAGCCTTCCGGGGTCAGTGCCACGCGCTTCTCGCCAACACTCAGCTCTTTGGGAACTCCTATTCTCATCGCCATGACTGCTAAGGTTCCTCATTCTCATTTAGTTCGGATTCCCCGTTGCCGCTCAGCGCCCGCTGAACCGGGGTTGGGGCCTCGAAGACTTCGTCCAGCCCGCATTTGCATGAGCGCTGTACTGCGCCACCGGGATCATCCAGGCCGGCTGTGCGGTGCACTCCCTAGGGATTCCTGGCAGGTGCGCCTCCTGGTGCGCAGAAGCAACAGTATACCGCGCTGGGCCGGGTCAGTGCCGGAGTCCGGGCCCTTGCAGCGGTCGAGCCATGAACCGACCAGAGTATTCGGTCCCGTGGAGGGATCACAGGCGAGATGCCGGTGTCACGAGCGCCTCGCCGCGGCCTCTCCCGAGAAAGTCGGGGCTAGCGCTCGCGGTAGGATTCGGCGTAGAGGCGCTTGAGGGGATGCAGGCAGTAGTTTTCCACCAGGTCTTTGAGAAGCTCTCGATTCTTGACCAGCAGCTCCTCGTGACGGGGATTCAAGGGGAAGCGCAACCGGATCACGTCGGCTCGATCCTTGCGGCTGTCCAGCTGGACCGATTCGCCCAGGACCGGCTCGAAGGGCATCAGGTCTTCGTACGTGAAGCGGTCGAAGGGTGCTCGAGTCCAGGGCTTTTCGTTCCGGCTCCTCCAGTAGTAGGTCCTCAACCTTTCCACGAAGGCGTCGTAATCGAAGCCATCCGACTTGTTGTTGACACTGGACTCCACGCACAAGACCGAGCCTTGCTCATCGGCACTCAAGCCGTAGGTCACGTCCAGTTCGCCCGCGCGTGCGAACTTGATGCGATAGACGCCGGACTCTTCGAAATGTTTGATTTCGGGCTCCACGCCCAGCTGGCGGCTTTCCTCGAGGGTCACGTAGTTGCCTTTGACCCTCTCGAACCAGGAATGCACCGTCTCTTTCAAGACTTCGTCCAACAGGGCCAAAGTCCTCTCTCTATTGCCCATACAGGAGCCTTATTGTCTGGCTTTTCACCACGAAAGTAAACACGGGCGGGCTGCCGAGCAAGGATTCTCTTGGGCTCACGAGAACAGCCGGAACAGCGCTGGTCCTCTCGGGATTTCGGGCAAATCTGGTAGAGTACCGGTTATGAGCCGCACCCTGTTGACAGGGCTGATCGTATTGTCGTGCCTTTCGGCGGCAGCTCAAAAGGGCGAGCCCATCCGGGTCAAAGTCGATGCCGTCAATGTGCTGGTGACCGTCACCGACCGAAAAGGGCGCTTCGTCACCGATCTGACCCAGGACCGCTTCAAGGTCTACGAGAACGGCAAACTCCAGGAGATCACCAACTTCAGCCACCAGACCGACCTCCCCCTGCGGATTGGCCTGCTCATGGACACCAGCGCCAGCGTCCGCACCAAACTCGCCTTCGAGAAGCAGGGCGCCACCCAGTTCCTGCGCTCGGTGATGCGCCCGGGAGATCGGGCCTTGCTGGCGGCGTTCGACAGCGGAGTCTCGCTCATCAGCGACTTCACGTCCCGCTCCTCGGAGGTCGCGCGCCAGATTCAAGGGCTGCGCGCCGGCGGGGGAACGGCTCTGTTGGACGCGGTCTACCTGGTGACCCGAGACAAGATGAACTCTCCCGCCGTCCGGCAGACCATCGTGGTGCTCTCGGACGGCGCCGACCTGGACAGCAAGAGAACCCTGGAGGAGACCCTCCGGATCGTCCAGTCACAGGGGGTGACCGTCTATGCCATCGGGACCAATCGGTTCGGTGCCAGCGGCGACAAGAAAGGCGAGAAAGCGCTGATCGCCCTCTCCGAGGAAACAGGGGGACGCGCCTTTTTTCCCTATTCCGAACAGCAGTTCACTGACTCTTTCGAGCAGGTCAACCAGGAACTGCGCAGCCAGTACAGTCTCACCTACGTTCCCCAAAACCCCATCACGGTGGGCGAATTCCGCAAGCTGAAGGTCAGGCTGGCGAAGGGAAAGGACCTGCAGCTGCGCTACCGGAGCGGGTATTTCGTCCGGGCAACCCCCGCCACCGAGTGAGCCGGGCACCGCACTCAGGGCGTTTCAAGGCTCAAAAGGCAATCTTGAGAGCGAACGGGGACTCCCGCAAGCGGGCCTTTCCCGAGGCAGTCAGCAGCAGCGCGTCCAGGCGCAGCGGACGCCAGGCGGCAATCAATCGGGCGGTGGGGAGTCTGGGGGAGGGCCGAAACCGGAGTTCAGCACCCAGGGCGGCTCGGAGAACCCCATTGGTCGTCCCCACAATGGCTCCCGGCTGAAGCCCGCTCGACGCCCGGTTCATGCCGATGTCGAAGAAGGGGACGAGCGACACGTTTCGCCGGAGTGGCAGTTGGTAATCACTGCTGAAGGACCAGAGCAAGTCGCCGCCCACCGGTTGGATGCCCTCGCCGGGCACTTCCGCCCACGGGCCTGCCGTCAACGCGAAGGTTCGCAACTCGTCTTCGTCCCGATGGAGCCGTTCGAAGAGCGGCTCGGCCCGGCCGAAGAAGTGGGCATAGCTGAAATGGAAGCGGAAATCGGCCGTTCTGAGATCCAGCCGCCCGGGGGGCCGGCGCCGAGCCAGGATCAGGTCACTTCGCAGGCTGCCGAATCGTTCCTCCGCATCCAAGAGGGAAAAGCGCTCTCCCAGCGCCAGCGAAGTCGACTGAGCCGCTCCCGAGGCCCGGTACTCCCAACTGGGGTGCAGGACGAAGTGGCGGCTCCGCTGAGGGCGCCGAAGCTGCTCGAATGAGTAAGCCAACCGGACGCTCTGCGGCTGGGTGATGCGATAGCTTCCGCCGCCCTCGAAACCCCAGGAGTCTCGCTCGATCAGCCGGGCCAACGGCTCCTCCACGCCGGGCAGCCGGAAGGCCGTGTTGCGGCGGAAGAAGCGCAACGCCAATGCGGCAGGGATCTGCGTCCCCAAAAAGTAGCGGGAAGCAGCACTCACGGCGACTTCCGAAGTGTGGGAGCCTACCTTCATCTCCAGTCCCAGGCGCTCTCCCAGCCCGAGCGCGTTGAAGACCGTGTAGAGGAGACCCATTTCCAATCCGCCCAGTCCGTCCGGGCTGAGCGAGAACTCGATCTTTCGAGGCTGCCGCTCGTGCAGCCGGATCGTGATGTCCACCAGCAGGGGATCTCGCACGGAGAGCTCCACATCATCACGGTCCAGGCGGGTCAGCACCCCGGTCGCCAGCAAACGTCCCAGGCTGGTTTCCAGTTTTCGAGGATCCAGGAGCTGCTGCTCTTCCAGTTCCAGCTCGCGGCGATAGAAGCCGTCGGGAAAGCGATGATTGCCTTCGAATTCGATGCGGGCGATTTCGAGCGGCGGCAAGAGGCGGGCGGCCACCTGGACGTCCACCACGGGGGGACCCGGGCGCAGCGACTCGGTGACCTGCAGGTCGCGCACCATCTGCCCGCGCTCGAAGAAGCAGCGCAGCAGTCTCTCGCGCAGACGGGCCAGGCGTGACGCCTGGTAGAGTTGGCCCTCCTCGGGGTATTCCAACTCGGAGCACTCCGGATGACGCTCGACTGTGCCGAAGTGAAAGACTTCTCCCTCTGCTACCGGCACCGTCAGCCGAACCCGCTGGCGCATGGCACTCCGGAAAGGAATGGGGAAATCGTCTCGCTCCGTGCGTTCGACGACCTCTACCCTGGGCTCGCCAATCGTGACCTGGAGAAAACCGGAGTCGCGATAGAGTGCCCGTAGCCGCTCCAATCCGGCCTCGAGCCGATTGAAGTCGAGCTGGTCCAGGTCCAGCGTCTCGAGCAAACGCTCCGCGGAAAAGTTTTGGTTTCCCTCGAAGACGACCATTCCCAGCCCGGCCCGCGGCCCTTCATTGATCCCGATTTCTACTCCGCCCGCGTCGACGCTCCAGCCGGCCCGAGCCAGGGGATAGCCACGCTCCTGGTAGAGGAACCGGACCAGGCGTGCCGTGCGATCCAGGGTCCCGGGGTCTGCTTCGGCCAACTCCTCGACCAGCACCTGTTTGGTCCTCAGGTGCTTTTCCAGGACCTCTGCAGGGATGGAGCGATTGCCGGTGAAACGGACAGCCGCTGCGGAAACGGCGGGGAGACTGGAGCTGGTCCCCCAGAGTGCCAGCGACACCAACGCTAGCCGGGTCCTGGTTCGCATCGAGAAGAACACTCCCATCTGCATTCTACAGACTCCCGGCAGCAGCGGAGGGTTCATCCAGTTCACTTCCTACTCCAAACTCGATCTTGTATTCGCCCCTCATCTCAACCATCCTGAGAGGGTAAGGGGAAGACCCGAATGGAACCGGCCTCACGTCCGCGAGTCAAGATTTGTTGCATCGCCACCATCGAGGAAGCCCGGTACGCCGTGCGCTGTGGCGCCGACGCCCTGGGACTGGTCTCGGAGATGCCCAGCGGCCCGGGCGTGATTTCCGAATCACAGATTCGCGAGATTGCGGCCCGAATCCCTCCGGGCGTCGCCTCATTCCTCCTCACCAGCCGGCGCCGGGTGGAGGCGATTATCGAGCAGCAAAGTCACTGCCGTACCAATACGCTCCAGTTGTGTGACCGGCTGGCAGTGGGCCACTATCGACAACTGAGGCAGGCGCTTCCGGGTGTCGGTCTGGTCCAGGTCATACACGTCACCGGGCCGGAGGCACTGGATCAGGCATTGTCGCTGGCCCCCGAGGTGGACGCCCTTCTGCTCGACTCGGGTGACCCGAGCCTGCCGGTCAAAGAACTGGGAGGCACCGGGCGCACGCACGACTGGCAAATCAGCCGGCGCATTCGCAGGCGGAGCCCGGTGCCGGTCTGGCTGGCAGGTGGACTGGACAGCCGCAATGCGGCCCAGGCGTTCCACCAGGTGCGGCCCTTCGGCTTGGACTTGTGCTCGGGTGTCCGCAGCAACGGCAATCTCGACCGGGCCAAGCTCGAGCAGTTTTTCGCGGCCCTGGGAGCGGCCTGCTGAAAGCCAGAGTTGGTAGTTCGCGAGCTGGTTGGTTACTCGGGGTCTGAGCTTCTTGCTCGAGATTGGTCATCCGTCGCCGCGAGCTCGGGGAGACGCCGGTAATGAATGCGGATCTGATCTTGCAGTATTTCGAGCGCGGCCTCTTGGGTCTGGGCCAGAGCGGAAAACGGGCGAACCCGCACGAACATACCCTCCGGCGGCACCCGCGCCGAGGCCAGGAAGAAGGGCCCCAACGGCTCGGTCTCGATTGTGAACCTGATGCCTTTGTGCTCCCACTCCATTCGGCCTCGCAGTATAGCAAAACGGCCTGGACAGTCGAATAGCCGATCCAAGCGGAGGAGAGCGCCATGCCCGCACCCGTCGTGATCACCGCAGCCCTCAACGGCGCGGAAGTGACGCGCCGTCAGTGTCCTGCCCTCCCCATCTCTCCCCAGGAGATCGGGGACGAAGCGCGCAGGGCGCGGGAGGCCGGCGCCGCCATCGTACATGTCCACGGACGGCGCCCGGACGGCAGCCCCACTCAAGACCGGGAGACTTACCGTCGCATCCTGGCCGCCATCCGGGAGAGAACCGATGTCCTGGTGCAATTCTCGACCGGCGGAGCGGTGGGAATGAGCGCCCAGGAGCGCATCGAGGCACTCGACCTGCGGCCCGACATCGCTACCCTGACGCTGGGGACGGTCAACTTCGGGGAGGACGTGTTCCTCAATCCACTGCCCGTGGTCAGTGCGTACCTGGAGCGCTTCAACGAACTGGAACTGCCGGCAGAACTGGAGATCTTCGATGCCGGCATGCTGGGAGCCGCCCGCTTCCTGCTGCAAAAAGAGCGGATCCGGGTGCCCTACTATTACGACTTCGTCCTGGGAGTGCCGGGCGGTATGGAGGCCTCGTCCCGCAACCTGCTCTTCCTGAGAGACTCGTTGCCCTCCCGGAAGCCCTGGTCGGTTGCGGCCGTCGGGAGACACCAGCTCCCCATGGCGACGCTGGCATTGATCGAGGGCGGACATGTCAGGGTCGGATTCGAAGACAACATCTACTACCGCAAAGGGGAGCTGGCCACCAGCAATGCGCAACTCGTGGAGCGGGCGGTCCGGCTGGCCGACGAGCTAGGTCGCCCCGTCGCCGGCCCCGAGGAGGCCCGCAGATTGTTGGGACTGTGAAGAAGGCTCGGGACTCGCCGCGAATCTTCTGTTCAAAGTCAGGCACCGGCGGTACAATGCGCTCACCATTTCTTTTCAGTTCTTTTCAGGGGGAGGAAGCATCATGAATTACACTCGAGTCGCTCTGGCCGGTCTGGCTGGAGGCGTGGTGATGAACATCGCCGACTTCGTCATGCACGGATTCATCATGGCAGATACCTACACGAGGCTGTCCGACGTATTCTCACAGGAACCAGCCAATCCGCTCTGGTTTCTCTTGGTGTCCGTCTGCCTCGGCTTGGCCGCCGCACTCATTTTCGCCAAAACCAGAGCCTCCTGGGGCGCCGGACTGATGGGCGGTGTCACCTTCGGGGCTTTACTGGGCCTCTTCGCGTTCTTTTCGCCCTTCTACAACCCGCTGGTTTTCGACGGCTTTCCCTACTACTTGGCCTGGTGCTGGGGAGGGATGAATTTCATCGACGCCGTCCTGCTGGGGGCGACGTTGGGTTTGATCTACAAGCGGTGAAGCGGAGGGCGAGCAGGACGGGCACCCGCATCGGTGGTGGCCCCCCAGGGCAGCGGTGAAACGCTCGGGACCCCGGGTTGATCGAATCGCCTCGGGGCCGCAGCCAGCCGTCAGCGGCTGGGACCGGCACTGCCAGGGCTTTCGGGGCCGGTCGCCAGCACTGCTGATGGAATCCAGCCGGTTCGATTCGGCGGCCCGACGAAGGAGACCTTCATGCGACGACTGTCCTGCAGGCCGGCTGGCCTGCTGTTCCTCTGCGGGATCTCCTGTTGGGTCTGGGCGCAGGAAAGGCCTGCCCTTCGGGGATTCACGGCTGATCACTCCGCCGCTCAGCGCGCCCTGGAGCAGGAACTGCACCGGCAGCCTCGCACGGACCAGATCCGGCTCTACCATCGTATTCTCACCGAAGAGCCTCACGTGGCCGGCACGGCAGGGGGAAAGCGCGTCGCTGACTACATCCTCCAGGAGTTCCAGCGGCACGGTATCCAGTCGGAGATGGTGGAGTACGACGTGCTCCTCTCGTACCCCCGGGAGGTGTCCCTCAGCCTGGTGGTTCCCGAGCAAAAGAAGCTGGCCAATTCCGAGGAGGGCTACCCTGGGGACAAAGACAGCTACGATCCGCGGGTCGACCCGCCCTGGCACGCCTATGCGGCTAGCGGCCAGCACCAGGGCCAGGTGGTCTACGTCAATTACGGCCGTCGGGAGGACTACCAGCAACTGGATCGCATGGGCGTCGACTACCGGGGCAAGATTGCCCTGGCGCGATACTTCCAGGGATATCGTGGCGGGAAGTCACTGGAGGCCGAACAGCGGGGGGTGGCGGCGCTGATCATCTACTCGGACCCCGCGGAAGACGGTTACGTCAAGGGAGACACCTATCCGGACGGGCCCTGGGGCCCCCCCAGCCACGTGCAGCGCGGCGCCAACGTTTACGATTTTCGAGTCCCCGGAGATCCTCTGACCCCCGGCTGGGCCTCGACGGCTGGAGCCCGCCGGATCGCCGAATCCGAAAGCGAGGTGTTGCCCAAGATCGCCACCTTGCCCATCTCCTACGCCGACGCGCAACACATCCTGCGAAACCTGGCGGGGGCTCCCGTGCCGGCCGGGTGGCAGGGAGGGCTTCCGTTCACGTACCACGTGGGGCCCGGCCCGGCTGAAGTCTTCCTGAACCAGGAAATCAGCCGGGAACGCCGCAAGATCTACGACGTGATCGGCAAGATCCCGGGCCGGAGCCATCCCGAGCAGGTCGTGATCTTGAGCAATCATCACGACGCCTGGGTCTACGGGGGCGTGGATCCCTCCAGTGGGACCGCCGTGCTGCTGGAGCTCGCCCGAGTCTTGGGGCAGATGCAGAGGGAAGGCTGGAAGCCCGAGCGAACGCTCCTGCTCGGCGCCTGGGATGCGGAGGAGTATACCCTGACCGGGTCGACCGAATACGGCGAGGAACACGCCGAAGCACTTCGCCAAAACGCGGTGGCCTGCTTGAACGTCGACGCCGCCTCCTCGGGAGATCGCTTCTCGGCCAGCGCCGTCCCCAGCTTGAGGCGTTTCATCGTCGAGGCAACCCGAGACATCCAGGATCCGGCCGGAGGGCGGTCGATCTACCACCGGTGGGTCGAGAACACAGAGGCTCAAAATGTCCGTGGATACGGTGTGGACGTGGGCGGAAGCTACCCGGTCCCCATCGGCATTCTGGGGAGCGGATCCGACTACACGGTCTTCTTCAACTTCCTGGGAATCCCATCGATCGACATGCTCTTCGACGGCCCCTATGGGGTGTACCATTCCCTGTACGACAATCACTTCTGGGTGGACCGCTTCGGCGACCCCGGGTTTCACTACCATCGCGCCATGGTCACGCTCTGGGCAACCATGGCCACCCGCCTGGCCAACGCCGATGTGTTGCCCTTCGACTACCTGGAGTACGCCCGTGATTTCGAAACCTACACCGAAGACCTTCGGAAGCTCGCGGGCAGCGGCCTCCAACTGCAGGAACTGGACGACGCCATCGCCTCCTTCCGGCGCGCCGCTGAACGAGTTGAGGGCATTCTGGACCGCGCCGCCCGAGGCGACCAGGATCCCGGGCGTGCCGCCTTCAACCAGGCCTTGCTGAGAGTGGAGCGGGACCTCACTCACCCGGACGGCCTGCCGGGCCGCCCCTGGTTCAAACACCTGATTTACGCTCCCCTCCCCAGCTATCGAGCCGAGACCTTCCCCGGCGTTCGGGAAGCCCTGCTGGAACAGGACCGGCCGCGCGCTCAGGGAGAGCTCGAGCGCCTCAGCCGCGCCATTCGCCAAGCCGCCGCCACGCTCGATCGAATCCGCTGAGGGGCAGGGCGCAGGGCCTAGGGCGGAGGGCGTAGGTCCCCTTGCCTTTGCCTTCGCCCTTGCCCTTGCCTTGCCTTTGCCCTTGCCTCGGCAAAGTTGGGGACAGGGCACAGGGGGAGCAGGGCGGAGGGCGTAGTACTCCGATTCGCAAATAGGGTGACGGTTGCGGGCGGGGTTCTCGAGGCGAGGTCGCGAAGAGAGGAGGGGGCGATGCCGGAGCATCGTCGAGGAGGAACGACAAAGAGATCGCCCGAGACCCCCGTGTGCCCGAAGGGTTGCGGGCG
>JBFKLX010000070.1:0-23348 GCA_041630155.1 Acidobacteriota bacterium | reverse complement strand
CGCCGGGGTACACCACCGTGATGCTGATCGTATCGGTGGAAAACTCGGGGAAGACCTCTTCTCGAATCTGTGTGATGCTCAGGAGGCCGCCCCCGATAATGAGCGCCATCAAGAGGTTGGCGGCCACACCGTTGGTGGCGAACCAGGCGATGGCCTTCTTCACGGCAATATCTCCCGGGGCGCTTCCGGCGATGCTTGCGGATCGGCGTGGAGTCGCACCTTCATGCCCTCCGTGACCGTGTCCAGTGTGGAAAGCGCGACCAGCTCACCCGCCTGCAACCCTTCCCCGATCAAGACCTCCTGCTGGCCGGCCCTCACCAGCAGGACGTCTCGAAAGCGAAGGCGCAGCTGGGCGTCCACGACCAGCACCTGGTTGTCACCCCGCAGCACGGCCCGGGGCAGCCGAGCCACCTGGCGCGCGGTCCGGCCCTGGATTTCAGCCTGAACGAACATCCCCACCGAAAGCGGAGGGCGACGGGGGTCGCGCCCGCGTCCGTAAGGGTCGGCAACCTGGGCGATGGCATGCACCATGCGGGTTTGGGGATCGATTTCGCCTTCAGTGCGGACGATCCGCCCCCACCAGTCGTGCTGGGCGCCCGCGAACTGTGCCGTCAACTTGACCCGAGGCCCGGAGTCCGGCCCGTTCTCACCGCGGTAACTCAAAGGCAAATCCAGGTAGGCCAGCTCGTCGTCGGGCAAGGGAAGCCGGATCTCGGCGACATCCACGGCGTAGATCGTCGCCAGAGGCGTTCCGACGCCGACGAATTGTCCGATGTCCACGTTCTTGCGCCGGGAACGCCCGTCGTAGGGCGCCCGGATCTCGGTCCGCTCGAGGTTCCGCTCGGCCAGCGCCAGAGTGGCCTGAGCGGCCTCCAGAGCGGCCTGGGCTTCGGCCCGTTGGGGTTCCCGCAAAACCAGAGGGGTGGCCTCACCGCTGCCCAGCTCTTTCCACTCCTCGAGCGCCACGGCGCGCTCGGCCAACTCGCGCTCGAGCAGCATGCGAGCCTGGGCCAGCTGAGCCCGGGAGCGCACGACCGCCAGCTCATAGTCGAAGGGGTCGATTCTGGCCAGCAACTGGTCCTCTTCGAAAAAGCCACCCGCGGAGAGGGAAGGAGAAACGAAGGTCAGGCGTCCCGAGATCTCCGGCACCAGAACGCTTTCCGTCCGGGGCGCCACCGTGCCCTGGGTCTCTACCCGGAAACGGATGTCTTGCTTGACCACCTCAATGGTTCGGATCAGGGGAGGCAGCACCTCGGGCGGGCGGGTCTCCACGGGAGGACGCGACTCGATCATTTTAAAGGCGCCCCAGGCACCCATGGCCACAACGAGCAGGGGAAGCAAAACCATCGAGGCTTTTCGAATCATGGCTGTGTCTCTCGAAGCGAGGCGGTCGACAGGTCGGACGGGGGCAGGCGAAGGGCTGGTCTTGGAAAGCCACCCCCCAAAGCCAGGTGGAGATCGACCCGGTTGTCGAGGCGGAGCCGCCGGAGCGTCAGCAGTAGCGTGTCACTCTCCAGTGACCGCCGCTGTGCCTCCAGCACAGTCAGGACATCCCCGACACCCCGCCGGTACCGTCCCTCGGCCAGTTCCAGTGCCGCTCGAACCTGCGATGAGGCTTCCTCGCGGCTGGCCAGGCGCTGTTCCAGAAACTGGTCGGCTGCCAGGGCGGTCTCCACCTCGGCCAATGCCCGCAGCACGGCCCCCGCCCAGGTCTGCAGCGCCTCCTCGGAGCGGGCCCGGGAAAGCTCTACATTGTTGCGCAGGCGCCCTCCTTGAAAGACGGGCTGGAGCAGTCCGCCCACCAGGCTCCAGACGCCGAAGTCTCCGTCCAGCAGGTCGAGCAGGGAGCCGCTGGAGGTCCCTCCGCTGCCGGTCAAGCTCAAGCTGGGATAGAGGGCCGCCCGGTTCTGTGCAATCGAGGCGTCGGCTGCCAGCAGCAGCCGTTCGGTCGCAACCAGGTCGGGCCGGCGCGACAGGATCTGGGCCGGCAATCCCACGGGAATCGGGGGAGGCAGTTCGGGCAGCAGCTGAGGAGTAGCCGGCGTTCCCGAGGGATAGTCGCCCATCAAAACCTGCAGTTGCCGGGAAAGGCGCTCCCGCTGTTCCAGCCGCTGTGCCAGCAGGGCCCGTGCGCTCGCCAGGCTGGAGAGGGCCAGTCGCCAGTCGAGGGAAGGCCGGAGTCCGCTCCGGTAACGCAAGCCGATCCAGTCGGCGCTGCGCTCATAACTCTGGACGGTCTGGCGGGCCAGGACGATCTGTTGCGACGTCTCCGCAAGGGCCAACCAGGCCTTGGACACTTGGCCGGCCAGCGACAGCTGAGCGGCTCCGACAGAGGCTTCCTGGGCGTCTGCCCTGGCTAGCGCCGCCACCTCTCCGGCCTTGATGCGGCCCCACAGGTCCGCCTCCCAGCTGACGTTGATCGCTACTCCCAGAGTGGTGAAGGTCGTGGCCAGCACCCTCCGCTCGGCTCCCGGAATCGGAAACCCGAGGAAGTTCTGCCGGCGGCGGGTCGAGTTGAACGAAGTGGAGAGGGCGGGGAGCAGGTCGGCTCCCGCAATCCGGGACTCCAGTTCGGCCGCCTGCAGCCGCGCCGCCGCCGCCCTCAGGTCCCGATTGTGCTCCAGGGCCCGGGCGACCGCCTCGTCCAGCTGCTGATCCCCGAATTGTCGCCACCAGGAGTCGTCGGGCGCCTGCATGGACGCCTCGGCCGCCAGCCAGCGGCCCGGCAGGCTGAGCTGGGTCTCATGCGCAACGGCCGGCGGCTTGCGAGCACAGCCGGTGGCCAGGATCAGGAGTGCGCAGCAGGTCGACAGGCGTTTCATGGGGCGCCGACTTCCTCCTGGATGGAGGCGCGGGGACTCTGCAGGCCCGCAACCAGGAAGGGGACCAGCAGGGCCAGCAGTTCATCCACGCTCTTGGGAGCGCAACGCCCCCCCGTGAGCAACCCGATGCGGCCGGCATGAGCCATGGTGTGAGCCATGGCGCCGACCATGAAATGGATTCGCCAGTAGACTTCCTCTTCCGAGAGCTTTCGCAGACTGCGGGCGAAAGCGGGAACGAAGCGGCGGGCCAGTTGGGAAAACTGCCCCACGAAGATCTTCGCCACGTGTTGGTCCGGTTCCGAGAAGGCCCGGCCCATCAAGCGCATGAACACCTCGCCTCCCCGGTTCGGATCGGAGGCGAGCCGCAAGGGCGGGCCGACGAAAACCTTCACCAGCTCCTGGACGGGCACCGGCGCAGCGCCGAATCGACTCTCTTGTTCGTCCAGCAGGCGCAGACGCTCCTGATTCAAAGGACCCAAGCGCCGAGCGAAGAGCGCCTGAATCAGCCCGTCCTTGGAACCAAAATGGTAGTGAAGGGCCGCCAGATTGACGCCCGCAGCCGCGGTCAGCTGGCGGACCGACGTCGGCGCGAAGCCCTGCTGAGCGAACAATTCCTCAGCGGCGTCCAAGATTTTCTGTTTGGTATCAGACATGGCAGTTCAAACGTCTGTTTCATTAAAACGACCGTTTGAATTCTAGCGCAGATTTGCCGTTTCGCGCAACCCTGCGGGGATCGGAACCGGCCCCGTCGCTCGGATGTCAGGCCATGCAGGGGCTTGAAGGACTGCTGGTGTGGGAGTGCACCATTGCGCGGGTTTGGCCCGGGGAGTGCTGCCGAAAAAGCAGGGCCGAGTCCAAAAAGCGTGTTGGGAATGTCTGCTGGTTGGTTTACACTACGCGTGCTCACCGCTTCGGGAGGTGTTTCTTGCTCGTTTCGGCCCGCTGGGTTTTCGCTGGGATCGGCTGCACCGACCGGATGGCACCGGCCCCTGAAGGGTTCCAGCCCCAGCTTGCAGCGTTGGCGCGGCCGCTCATCCATGCGCCCGGGCTCTACCTCCTCCTGGCCCTGTTGGTGAGTAGTGCCGGCCTGAGGGCGCAGGCCGGTCGCCCGCCTGATTCGAGGCCGCCGGGAACAGCACCTGGCCTGTCTCGCACCTTCACGATTCAAGGGCGCGTGGTCCCGGCACCCGGCGAATCGCAACTTCCCGAACTGATGACCGTGACACTCAGCACATTCTCGGGCGGCGTGATCCAGACCCGGCTGGTGCGATCGGGAATTTTCGAATTCAAGGGTGTGGGGCAGGGACGCTACCTGGTCCGGTTGGAGTGTGAAGGATTCCAGTCGGTCGAAGAGTCACTGGATTTGTTGCAGAGACCCGGGGCCGGCATGGAGTTCCTGCAGCTCAGCATGGGCGCGAGGCTGCGCAGTGGACCGGAAGTCCCGCCGCCGGGAACGACCACGGTGGCCGCCAATTTTTTGGCGGCGCCCGTCAAGGCGCAGAAGGAATTGGAGAAGGCCCAGCGAGCCAGCCAGCAGCAACGATTTCAGCAGGCCGTGCGGCACTTGGAGAAGGCCCTCCGGATCCATCCCGACTTTCCGGAGGCTTATAACAACCTGGCGGTTCAGTACTTACGGTTGGACCGACCCGAGGAGGCCCTGGCGGCTCTGACCCGCTCCCTGCAACTGCGTCCCACAGCCGAGGCCTATCAGAACCTGGGCATTCTCCGAATGAACCAGGGCCGTAACCAGGAGTCCGCTGAAGCGCTCTGGCAGGCGCATCAGATGGACCCTTCCGACGAGCAGACCATCAAAGTGTTCGGTGAGCTCTACTTCCGCGCCGGCCAGTACGAGAAGGCGCTGCAGTGGTTCGATGCCCTTCCCGAGACCGGCGAACCCATGCTGGCCCTGGCTCGCGGACATTGCCATCTCCGCCTGGGACGCTATTCCGCTGCACTGCAGCAATTCGAAGCCTTTCTCCTTCTCGATCCCAAAAGCCCCACCGCAACTGAGACCCGCCGGCTGGTCGAAGAAATCCGTAAAAAACTCCCGTGATTCGGGACCTATCGGGGCGATCACCGTAAATATCAGGGTGAGCTGCTAGAGTGCGGTGTCAGGGTGTGGTGGCGGTGAAAGCAAGTTACGGCTGCCCCGAATTTTTTTTCGAGGCTAGCCTTTACACCTGCCCCTGACTATAATGGCGGCTTTCGGGGCGTGTGGGGCCCGCCCCTTCCCAGCCTACTGGGGTTGCTCGCCAGGATTTTTTTTTCCGAGCGAGTGAAGCATTTGGCATCGAAGGTGCATCCTAAAAGGCTGGAAGGTGATCGAATCGAGCCGATAGGCTGGAAGATTCGATCGAAGGTGAGGAGGGTTTTGGTGTTTCAGTATCGCTGTGAAACTTGCGGACTTTGGATGCCCAGCTGGTGGGGACGAGAGTGTAGACGGTGTCGCAATGTGGCTCAAGAGGGAAGCAACTCCAAGGAAACCCTGTCTTCATCGAACCACGCGCGCGCTGCCGCCGAGCCCAATCCTGTGGAGGTAGGTGACTGAATAGGCCCATGGCCGTCGAATCGATGTGTCTTCTGTGACGGGTTCGGTTCCGAACATCCGCGTCACTGCTGTCAACGACCGAGAGATTCGCCCCGACAGAGCATTCGTCCTCTACTGGATGACCGCCTTTCGGCGGACCCATTACAACTTCAGCCTGCAGCGGGCCACCGACTGGTCGCGTGAACTTCAAAAGCCCCTCCTGATTCTGGAAGCCTTGCGCTCGGACTATCGGTGGTCCAGCGAGCGCCTTCACCGCTTCGTTCTCGACGGCATGCGGGACAACCGTCAGAGCCTGCAAGAGCGCCCCGTCACCTACTACCCCTTCGTCGAAACCGAACGAAAGGGGGGCAAAGGCCTCTTGGAGGCGCTGGCTGGGCGAGCCTGCGTGGTCGTCAGCGACGACTATCCCTGTTTCTTCCTGCCCCGGATGATCGAGAGCGCAGGCTCGCGGCTGGGAGTCCGGTTGGAGAAGATCGACTCCAACGGAATACTCCCCTTGCGGGCTGCCGACCGGGTCTATTTGCGGGCCTACGACTTTCGGCGTTTCCTGCAGAAGAGCCTGCGAGAGCATCTGGCGCACTTTCCCCTGGCCGACCCCCTGGGCGGCGCAGACTTCCCGGGCCCGGCCGAAAGTCCCGCGGAGTGCCGGAAGCGCTGGGCTGCAGCCGGCTCGGACCTGTTGGAGCGCAGCGGTGCGGCCTGGCGCAAGATTCCGCTGCGAGAGGAGGTGCCCGCCACCGAAGAGGAGGGAGGAGCCGTCGGGGGCCGAAAGGCTCTGCAACGCTTCCTGGACCTCAGGCTGTCCCGCTATGCTGAGGAGCGGAACCAGCCGGAGCGGCAGGCCACCAGCGGGCTTTCGCCCTATCTGCACTTCGGGCACGTCTCCAGCCACGAAGTGCTGAAGAGGCTCCTGGAAGGGGAGGGAGTGGAACCGGTCAGTTTGCGTCCCGGCAAGGTCGGCAAACGGGAAAGCTGGTGGGAGATCTCTCCCGGGGCCCAGGAATTCTCGGACCAGCTGCTCACCTGGCGGGAGCTGGGGTTCAACCTGTGCTGGCAGCGCGAGGACTACATGGAGTACGAATCGCTGCCGGAGTGGGCCCGGGAGACGCTCGAGGAACATGCCGGCGACCCGCGGGAGCCGTGCTACAGCCGCAAGGAATTCGAGGCCGCCCAGACCCACGACGAGCTCTGGAACGCGGCGCAGCGCCAGCTGCTGCGCGAAGGGCGGATCCACAACTACATGCGCATGGTCTGGGGCAAGAAGATCCTGGAATGGTCCGAGTCGCCTCGGGAGGCGGCGCGAATCATGATTGCCCTCAACGACAAATATGCGCTGGACGGCCGCGACCCGAATTCCTACAGCGGCATCTTCTGGTGTCTGGGCCGCTACGACAGGGCATGGGGCCCGGAGCGCCCCATCTTCGGCAAGATTCGCTACATGAGCAGCCAGAACACCGCCCGCAAGTTCAGCGTCGGCAAGTATTTGGAGAAGTATCGAGCCGGGTGAACCGAATCGCTCCCGCGAGCGCTCATCCACCGCCCTGGGTGGTGCCGCGGGCGGAAGCACTGCGGACGGCCTGGGACTGCTCGGGTGGATCGGTATAATCCCGGGCCGTCACCCGGATGGCGTCTCCCCTCTCGGACAGATCGGGGGCGCGCAGTTGGCCTTCCGAGGCCGCCACCACACACGCCACTGTGGCGTCGCCGGTGATGTTGGTCACGGTGCGCATCATGTCCAGGATTCGGTCGACCCCCAGGATCAGGGCGATGCCGCTGCTGGGGACGCCCACCGCTTCGAGGATGATGACCAGCATGATGATGCCGGCGCCGGGAACGGCAGCGGTGCCGATCGAAGCCAGCACGGCGGTCAGGATGATGGTCAGCTGGGCTCCCAGGTCCAGTCCCAGCCCCAGCGCCTGGGCGATGAAGACAGCCGCCACGGCCTGGTACAGGGCGGTCCCATCCATATTGATCGTTGCGCCCAGGGGCAGGACGAAGGACGAGACTTCTTCGGAAACTCCCAGTTTCTCCTCACAGCGTTCCATCGTGACCGGGAGCGTGGCGCCGCTGGAACTCGTCGAAAAGGCCAGCAACTGGGCCGGAGCCATTCCCGAATAAAAGGTCCGCAAGCTCATGGGAGTCAGGACCTTGAGCATCAGGCTGTAGGTCAGGGACATGTGCAGAAGCAGTCCGATGATCACTGCCAGGCAGTAGTAGCCGAGGGCGCCGATCAGCTCCAGGACCTGCCCCAGGTTGTCCTGGGCCACCGAGGTGATGGTGTCGGCAATCAACGCGAATACCCCCAGGGGCGCCATCAGCATGATCAGGTCGACGAGGCGAATCACGACCAGGTTGAGGCCTTCGAAGAAGTCCAGCACGGCGGCTGCTTTCTTGGCGGGGATCTGGATCAGGCCGATGCCCATCAGCAACGCCACGAACACCACTTGAAGCATGTTGCGATTGTCCGAGGCGCTGCCGAAAAAGTTGTCCGGCACCATCTCTTCCAAGGGCTCCAGGGGACCGCGTGCCTGCATCATCTCGTTGGCGCTCCGGGAGCGTGACGTGGAGTCCGCCTCGTACAGCGCCTGGAGGCGGTTGCGCATGTCCTCGGGGACGGTGTGGCCGGGTTTCAGCAGGTTGACTCCGATCAGCCCAATCGTGACCGCTACGGCGGTGGTGGCGATATAGATCCCGAGGGTCTTGCCTCCGATGCGGGAGAGCTTCCGCAGATCGGACAGCGAGGCCACCCCGGTCACCAGGGAAGCCAGCACCAGCGGGACGGCGATCAGTTTGAGCAGATTGATGAAGATCCGGCCGAATGGGGCGATCCAGTCGGTCGTGAACTGGCCCCAGCCGGCGGCGGCGGCGATCACGCCATAGATCAATCCCACCACCAGTCCGATAATGATTTTCCAGTGAAGTTTCCTGTACCAGGGCATGTGCGCCGTCCTTCTGGTTGGCCGTACTGACCGCTTCACTTTACACTATTCGCGAGCTTTCGACCCGCCGAAACGCGCTCCTCGAAAATGGGAAGCTGGCTTCGGGGGTGGTGCCGGGTCGCTGGCGCCACTCACCCGTCTTCCTGCTCCGGCCAATCCTCGTCCTTGCGCACGAGTTGCAGGCTGCCGGCTTTGGGTCGCAGCGCCAGGCTCTGCCCCATTGCGACCGGGAGGTCGGCCGGCAGGTGGACCACCAGCAGCGGCCGCTTCTTCCGATCGGGGGAATCTTGGCGAGAGCGCAGGGAGACCTCCTGACAGCGGCCGAGAAAGGAAACCTGCTCGACGATTCCCTCCAGCACGGGCCCCGAATCGGCCAATTCGAGAGATTCGGGTCGGACACACACGAGCAGGTCGGAGCGCCCTTGGTGGGGGCTTTGCTCGAAAGCCAGCGGGCCGAAAGCGGTCAGGACGCCGTCTGCATGGGGTTTGGCTTCCAGGAGGTTGACGGTGCCAAAGAAGCGGGCCACGTAGGCGTTTGCGGGATGCATGTAGACCTCCCGCGGAGCGCCGGACTGCTCCAGTCGTCCGGCCCGCAACACGGCCACGCGGTCACTGACGGTGAGAGCGTCCGCCACATCGTGAGTGACCAGAATGCTGGTGGTCTGGGTCTGGTGGAGAATTCGCGAGATCTGGGCCCGCAGCTGGCCGCGCAGGGAGACGTCCAGGCTGGAGAAGGGCTCGTCCAACAGTAGCAGGGCAGGGCCCGAGATCAGCGCTCGGGCCAGTTCTACCCGCTGCCGCTGCCCGCCGGACAGTTCGTGAGGGTAACGCCCCTCGTAACCCTCGAGCTCCACGGTCCCCAGGATCTCCGCCACTCGCCGGCGCTGGGGGTCTCCGCGTTTTTGCACGGCGAATTCCAGATTTCGTCGAACCGTCAGGTGCGGAAAGAGCGAGCTTTGCTGGAAGACCATCCCGACGTGCCGCTTCTCCGGGGGAACGAAGGAGCCTGTCCCGGCGACCGTTCGGGAGAGGATCTGGATCGAGCCCTCCGAGGGCACTTCGAAACCGGCAATCAAGCGCAGGGTGGTGGTCTTGCCCGACCCGCTCTCCCCCAGCAGGGCAAAGGTCTCTCCTCGCTGGACCTCCAGACTCAGACCACGAACGGCCGGGTGCTCGCTGCGGGGATAGCGTTTCCACAGATTCTGGAGCGAGAGGACGGTCACGTTCAGCGTTTCTCAGTCAATCGATCGAGGACGAAGATGGGCAGCAAGCTGGTCAGCACGATGACCAGCGCACCCGATGAGGCGGCGGCAACGCGTTCGTCCCCGGCCAGCTCGAAGACCTTCGTGGCGAGTGTATCAAAGTTGAAAGGCCGCAGGATCAAGGTGAGAGGGAGTTCCTTGACGACGTCGACGAAGACCAGCAGGCCGGCCCCCAGCAGGGGGCCTTGGAGCAGGGGCAGGTCGACTCGGAACAGGGTGCGCAGCGTGCCCGCCCCCAGCGATCGGGCCGCTTCGTCCAGAGAGCCGCAGACTTTCTCGAAACCGCCGTGCAGCGTGTTGTGTCCGACCGCAAGGAAACGCACCAGGTAGGCGAACAGCAGCCCCCCGACGCTTCCGGTCACCACCAGCCCCAGGGACGGATCCCAGAGTTCTCGCAGTCCCTGGTCGAGCCGTGTGCTGGTGAACAGGATGCCCACGGCGATGACTGCCCCGGGAATGGAGTATCCCAATACGGAGACCTGGGAGAGCAGTCCGGTGAGGAACCCCCGATGCAGCCGTCCCGTGTAGAGAATCAATGTCGCCACCAGGACCGCGAAAAAGGCGGCTGCGGTTGCCAGGCCAAACGTGCGGCCGATCAGCAGATGCAGGTCGGGGGTCAGTTTGGACCCGGAGCGCAGCGCCCAGTAGGAGAGTTGGCCCACCGGGATGAGAAAGCCCCCCAGAATGGGGAGCGCGACCAATGTCGAGGCCAGAACGCCGCGCCCGCCGGGCAGCCGCCGCCGTTGCAGCCGGGACTCGCTGCGGGACTCCTGATAGCGAGCGCGCCGCCGCAGCTGGCGCTCCAGGAAAAGAATCAGGAAGGTCCCCAGCATCAGGCAGGCCGAGAGCCGAAGCGCCGAATCGGCGTCTCCCATCGAGAACCAGGCCCGGAAGATGCCCGTCGTAAAGGTGTCCACCCCATAGTATTTAACAGCGCCGTAGTCGTTGAGGGTCTCCATCAGCACCAGGGCCAGCCCGCCCGCAACGGCAGGCCGGGCAGCCGGCAGTCCCACCTGCCAGAAGAGAGACCAGCCTTTGCGTCCCATCAGGCGGGCCGCTTCCAGCAGCCTGCCCGACTGGCTTCGAAAAGCGACCTTCGTGATGAGATAGACGTAAGGGTACAAAACCAGCGAGATCACTACGGTGACGCCCGGCAGGTTGAGGATGTCCAATGACGGGGCGTCGGCAATCCCCCAGGCCCGGAAGAGACGTTGCACCGGGCCGGTGTAGTCCAGGAGCCCGGCGTAGGCAAAAGCGGCGATGTAGGTGGGCAGCGAGAGGGGCAGTATCAAAGCCCACTCCCACAGGCGGCGGCCGGGAAAGTCGTAGACACTGACCAGCCAGGCCGTTCCACACCCGATCAGAAAGGTCAGCAGCCCCGTGCCGGCGAGCAACAGCAGAGTCTGGCGCAGGTAGCGGGGAAGCAGCAGCGAGGCCACGTGGCTCCAGGCCTCGCCGGCCGGAGCAATCAAGCCCAGGCCGACCCCGATCAGGGGGGCCATCAGAAGCAGGGTCGCGAGCAGCGAGGCCAGCAGCCAGGCGTCTGCCGTCAAGCGCAGCTCGCGCCAGGCCAGGCGCCAATCCGCCCAGGTCCCGGCCAAGATGTTCCTCATCGCCAACCGGCTCGGTCGAAGATTCTCACGGCCTCGCTGTTCAATTCTCCCAGTCGAGAGAGACTCACCTGGTCGGCTTGAAAACGGCCCCAGGACTCCAGCAAATCGGACCAGGGGACGCCCGGCTTGACCGGATACTCGAAGTTGCCGGCGGCGAACAGTTCCTGAGCCTCGTCACTGACCAGGAATTCCAGCAGCTGGACGGCCTCGTCCCGATTCCTGGAACTGGCCGTGACAGCAGCCCCGCTCACGTTCACATGCGCACCACGGTCACCCTGGTTGGGGAAGAATACCGACACCTGCTCGCCGGCGCGGCGCTCCTCGGGGTCCTCCGAGGAGAGCAGCAGACCCAGGTAGTAGGTGTTGATGAGTGCGACGTCCCCCTCGCCGCCGGCGATTGCTTTGACCTGGTCCCGGTCGTTGCCTTTGGGAGTGCGGGCCAGGTTGGCCACGACCTGCTCGGCCCACTGCTGGGCCGCGTCGGCTCCGTCGGCGGCAATGATGGAGGCCAGAAGGCTCTGGTTGTAAATGTTTTCGGAGGATCGCACCAGGATCCGTCCTGTCCACTGCGGTTCGGCAAGCGCCTCATAAGTGGAGAGTTGCTGGGGCTGCACGCGCTCCTTCGAGTGGACGATGATGCGAGCCCGCTGAGTCAGCCCGAACCACTGATTGTCCGGGTCGCGCAGGTGAGCCGGGATGCTGCTTCGCAGCACCTCGGACTCGATCGGCTGCAGCAGGCCCAGCTGCTTGGCACGGTAGAGCCGGCCCGCGTCCACCGTGATCAGCACATCGGCAGGCGAATTCGCACCCTCGGCCTCCAGCCGCTGGATCAGCTCGTCCGCGCTGGCCTGCACCACGTTGACTTTGATCCCGGTCGTCTCTTGAAAACGGCCGAACAGTTCCTGGTCCGCCTCATAATGGCGATGGGTATAGACGTTGACCTGGCTGGGAGCCGGTTCGCCCCCACCGCATCCTCCAAGGATCAAACCCACAACCATCCAGAGAATCCGCATCCGGCCACTTCTGTCGCTCTTCATCTTCTCTTCCGCCCTCGCATTTCTCGGCAAGCTCTCCCGGCAGCCCACCACCTCGAAAAAGCCTCACTCTAGCACGCCCGCTCACCAGGCTTCAAAGCCAGCGAGGCACCACAGGCTGGGCACCTGCCCACGGGAGGTCAGGTTTTTCCCGGTGTCAGCGCCCGGCGAACGCCGGCAACAACGGCGCTGATTGCGGATTCCTTTCCTTCAGTTTTCCGCTAGACTTCGGACGATGACCCTGGAAACCTTGACGCTGATCAGCACCACCTTCATCGCGCTCAGCGGCGCCAGTCTGCTGGCGGGTTGGGCCTTCATCCGAAGGAAGTGGGTCACCTGGCATCGCAACGCCATGCTGGCCGCGACGAGCTTTGCCGGCCTCTTTCTGGTGGCCTACGTCACCCGCTGGTCGCTGCATGGCTCCAAAGCGTTCGAAGGCGTGGGGTGGTGGAAGGTGTTGTATCTGGCCAACCTCGTCCCGCACATCGTCATGGCGCTGGCAGTTGGGCCCCTGGCGGGACGCTTGATCTACCTGGCGCTCAGGAAGAAAGACTTTGTGGCCCACCGCCGGCTGGCCCGCATCACACTGCCCATCTGGATCTACGTGGCAGCCAGTGGATGGCTGATCTATTTCATGCTCTATCGGATGGAGTTTTGAAGAACGCGTGGGGGAGTGAGCCGGTCGGAGGACGGGTACCAATGGATGTACGCACATTGACGGAATTGGACGCGAAAGAGCGGCGTGTGCTGGGCGCATTGATGGAAAAGGAGCAAGCCACGCCCGACTACTATCCGCTGACGCTCAATGCTCTGCTCGCCGCCTGTAACCAGAAAACCAATCGAGCTCCGGTCATGTCCCTGGCCGAGATCGAAGTGCTCAACACCCTTCGGGTGCTGCAGCAGGAAAGGCTGGCGGAGCGCGAGACCGGAGTCCGGGTCGATCGCTGGGCGCACAAGGTCGACACACTCCTGCGTTTCAAGCCCCAACTCAAAGCGATCCTGACGTTGCTCCTGCTGCGGGGTGCGCAGACCCCGGGGGAACTGCGGGCCCGCTCGGAGCGGCTCCATCCGTTTGCCGACATTGCGGCTGTCGAGGAGGCTCTCGACGAGCTCGCCCGGCTGGAGCCAGCGCTGGCCCGAGCCTTGCCTCGCCAACCCGGCCAGAAAGAAGTCCGCTGGGCGCTGCCGGGAACGTCTGCAGAAGAGACGATGATCAGCCCGTCCGCCTCGAGGCCCCCGTCCGAGCTCGCCCCGGCCGGAGGTCCACCCACCGATCTGGAGCAGCGGCTGACGGCTCTGGAGGAGACGGTGAGAGCACTTCGCTCCCAGCTGGACGAGCTGTTGAGTCGGCTCGGCGACTAAACCAAGTTGAGTGTTGTTCCTAAGTATTTTGAAGTCTTCTATATCAAGCAAAATCTGAACTTCAGTCCAGGGCCTCGCGAAACCCCCGCGCCCGCCTCCCGCATGGGGCGGCAGGAGCTTGGCGCTGTGAGGCTGAAATCGATCCGAAGCTCTGATGCTCCGAGCTTTGGGTCTTCCCATCCAGAGAGGCTGCCACGGGCATTGCTTCAGCGGTGCTGGCGGATTTATAGTACCGGAATCATGTCAGAGAAACTGGAAGATGCTGCTGAACGGCACAAAATCCTCTCCGACGAAGAGGTGCAAGAGACCGTGGAGCAGATGGCCAGTCTACGGCGGGCTTCGGGTCGCCAGCCGGACGCCGACTTGGAGGCCATGATCCGCTTCATGCCAGTCGCGGCCTGCTTGCGGGACGGCCGGGAGGAAAGGGGGCTGAGCCTGCAGCATGTCGGCCAGCAGCTGAACGCCTCGCAGGAAGATCTGCACGATCTGGAGGGGGGCCGGCTGGCCGGGATCGACGGCCGTTTGCTGCATGCGTACGTCGAATTCCTGGGCAAGAGCAGCTGGTTCGCTCGATGGAAGACCGCCAACCCGGAACTGACGGCGCGGCTCGGGGTCTAACCGCCCCCATGCATCGCGGAGTGGAGCTTTGAGCCGTGCGTGCCCTTGGCGGCGGCGTTTCGCGCCGCCGTTACGGAGTGATCCGCTTCACCTCGACCCGCGCATCGTTGAAGCAGGCGCCCGCGCCCAGGTCGGTCAGGCTGTCCGACACCAGGGTGTTGGCGGTGTTGCCGTTGATGGTCTGATGGCTCCACAGGCCCTTTGGAAGAAGGACCGTCCCGGGTCGGAGATCAGGCGTCAGTCTGATGGGACAGCGGACTTCCCCCAGTTGGTTGAACACGCAGACCGGTTCCCCCTCCTGCAACCCGCGGGCGAGTGCGTCGGCGGGGTGCATCTCCAGCGGGAACGGGCCGGAATACAGCTGGCCGAAGGTGGAGCTGACGGTCCGGTTGGTGGCGGGAGACAGCAAGGCCAGCGGGTAGCGCTCCGAAGCCGGGTCGGGACGGAAGGCGTAAAGGCCTTGGGGAGCCTCCGCGTCGAGAGAGGGAGCGAAGAGGTGGATCTTCCGATCGGGCGTTTTGGGCAGAACGTCCACGAACTGAACGGGAGTGGGCCCGGCAACCGGGAAATGGACCCCGTCACCTGCCGGTGAGCTCGGGGTGGCGTGCAGGAGCCGGCGGCCAAATTCGAGGGGCGTCCGGATGTCTTCGGGCCGGTTCAGGCCCAGGCGCTCCCCCAGTTCGGTGAAGACGGCGAAGTTGGAGCGCGCTTCTCCCACCGGATCGATCACCGGCCGGACCGGATGCAGCAGCATGGCGCCGTAGCCGCGCGCCAGGTCGTGGTGTTCGAGAAAAGTGGTGGCGGGGAGGAGCAAGTCTGCGTAGCGGGCGGTGTCGGTCAGCACCTGATCGAACACCACGGTGAACAGGTCGTTCCTCTCCAGGCCCCGCCGGACCAACTGCTGCTGGGGCAACGTGGCCAGAGGGTTGCAGTTGTAGACGAACAGCAGCCGGATGGGAGGCTGGGCCTCCAACAAGCTCCGCCCCACCCGGTTCATGTTGATGACCCGAGTGGCGGGTTCGGGGGCGCTCAGTAAGGGGTCGGGGGCCAAGTCGAAGGCGCCCGTGTTGCTCATGGTGTAGCCGCCTCCCCGCACGCCGAACTTTCCAGCCACCGCTGGAAGGGCCAGCACCGCTGCCACGGCCGAGCCGCCGTTCCGGTTGCGCTCCAGTCCCCACCCACAACGAATCACGGCCGGTGAAGACTCAGCGTAGAGCTGGGCGAGACGCTCGAGCTGGGCCCGCTCCAGGCCCGACACCTGTGCGGCCTTCTCGAAGCTCCAGGGCAGGGCACGCTCCCGGAGTCGGTCGACGCCGGTGGCCCACCGATTCAGGAAGTCCAGGTCGGCCCGGCCCGTGTCGAAGAACCAGCCGATCAGGCTCAGCGCGACCACCAGGTCGGTGCCGGGCTCGAGCTGCAAATGCAGATCGGACTGTTTGGCCAGTGGGGTCCGGCGAGGGTCGATCACGACCAGACGGCTCCCTTGACGGCGTGCCTTCTGGATGGCGGCGGCGAAATGGATCGAGGAGACGGAAGGATTGGCGCCCCAAACGATGATCAGGCGTGAGTGCTGGTAATCAGTCGCCGATACGCCGGCCATCTTGCCGTAGAGTCCGGTGGCCGCCGCCGTCGAGGGGGCCGCACAGACCGTGCGCGCCAGGCGGGAGGCGCCCAGACGGTGGAAGAGGCACCGGTCAGCCGCCTGATGAGTCACCGCGCCGTTGGAGCCTCCATAGGAAAGAGGCAGGATCGACTCGGGCCCGCACCGATCGCGCAGTTCAGCGATCTTCTCCACCAGCAGATCCAGCGCAGTGTCCCAGGCAACGCGCTGGAAACGAGCTTCGCCCTTCCTGCCCCGGCGCACTGCCGGGTGAGTGAGGCGCTCCGTGCCATACAGGTGGAGGGGGAAGCGATGCACCTTGGAGCAGATGAAACCGCCGGTCAACGGATTGTCCTGGGTGCCGTCCAGCCGTACCACGCGGCCCTGCTCGACGGTCACCTCCAGGCTGCACGAATCGGGACAATCCAGGGGACAGGCGGTTTTCAGGGTGGACATGGAGACAATTTTAGCCGCCCCGCCTGGAAAGCTCCAACTTCCAAACGCACCCCCCCACCGCCCCACCGCGGGGGGCCTGGGGGACCAGAGACGGTACTTCCTCGCCGCTGCATTCTCATTGGGATCGTGCCTGCCAACTTACCTCCGGATAGTATGGAAACGTACGGGAACAATCGAAGGACCGAAGGAGCACACCTCATGGCACGACTCAAGACGGCACCTACCGGCGAGAGCGTCGAGCAATTTCTCCAGGAAATCACCGACGAGGGGCAGCGGGAAGACTGCCGGTCGCTCGAGAAACTCATGCGGGCGATCACGGGCGACCCCCCTCGGATGTGGGGCGCCAGCATCGTCGGTTTCGGCAGTTATCATTACCGGTATGCCAGCGGCCGGGAGGGGGATTGGTTCCTCACCGGCTTCTCGCCGCGAAAAAAAAACCTGACCCTCTACATCATGTCGGGATTCGCCGGATACGAAGCGCTCTTGAAGAAGCTCGGCAAACACCGGACCGGGAAGTCGTGCCTGTACGTCAAGCGGCTGTCCGACCTGGACCCGGCTACGCTCAGGGAGTTGATCGCGCAATCGGTCAAACACGTGGCCCAGCGGTACCCCTGAAGACTTCTGTTGCGCAGGATCGATCACCTGCAAGCCGGCCGGTGTCATTTGTAACGAACTGGAAAATTCTTTTAGAACAAAGGTTTCTGCTGACCTGACTCTAGTGGTTTCTCGCTTGCTTCCGGTTCCTCCGGGGACTGTCTCGAGTCCCCCTCCGCGGGATCGTCTTCGCCGCCGCCGGTCCGGTTGTGGTAGACGTTCTCAGAAATGCGGCGAACGCTGGACACCTTGTGGCGCGTGACGATCACACCGCCTGCCCCCCGCCCCTTGACCAGGTAGTCGTCCAAGGCAAGGTAGAGGTCGGTCTTGATGCGCGGTTTCTTGCGCAGGCGCACGTGCACGAAATCTCCGTCGCCCTGGGAGAAGTGAAGGATGCGGGTGCCTTTCTTCCCCTTGCCCAGCTGGTAGCGGCGGTCTCGCGTCACGCCGCCGGTGGTGAAGCGCTTCAGATGAGTCACCCCCGTGCCCAGGTCTTCGTAAATCAGGTTGAACGTCTGGTCCCGGGTCTTGGGCTTGAACACCTGAAGGTGCAGAACCTTCTCGCCGACATACTTCTTGGCCGCCACCTTGGTGACCAGCAGTCCGCCATCTTCCAGGACGACCAGGAAATCGTCGATGCTCGAGCAGGGGCCGACCTCCTCGCCGATTTTCGAATCGGTGCCCACGAACCCACTCTGGCGGTCCAGGTAGAGCTTTTCGGTGCGCTCGACGACCGCCACGGCTCGAACGGTACCGAAGGTCGCCAGTTCGGTCCGGCGCTGCCGCCCCGCCCCGTACTTCTCGAGGAGGTGGTCCAGGTAGGCGATGGTGTACCGGGTCAGCTGGCGCAGATCGCGCTTGACCTTGGCCAGCTCCCGATCGATCGCCTCCAGCTCCTGGCCGGCTTTCTGGGCGTCCCAGGCGCTGATGCGGCGGATCTTGACCTCGGTGAGGTAGACCAGGTCGTCCGGCGTGATTTCGCGGCGCAACGTCTTCTCGAAAGGCTCCAGGCCCCGCTCGATCTCCTCCAGCACTGCCTCCCAGGTCTCACACTCTTCGATTCTCAGGTAAATTCGATTCTCGACGAAGATTTGAACCAGGCTCTTGCGGTGCCAGTCCAGCTCCAGCTTTTCCTGTTGGATCTGCAAGTCCAGCTCGAGCAAGGCCTTGGTCTGCTCAGCGCTGTCGATCAGCAGCTCGGAAGTGCTGCGGGCCACCGGCCGGCCCTCTCGAATCACCATCGGAAACGTGGCCAGGCTGACCTCGCACTGCGTGAAGGCGTAAAGGGCGTCGATGGCCTTCTCCATGTCCACGCCGCGCTGGAAGCTGACCACGATCTCGATCTGGGCAGCCGAGTTGTCTTCCACGTGGGCGACTTTGATTTTGCCCTTCTCATTGGCGCTCAGGATCGATTCGATCAGGGATTCGGTGGTGACGCCGAAAGGGATTTCGTGGATCACGATCGACTTCCCCTTGCCCGGCTCGATGCGAGCCCGAACCTTCAGGCGCGAGCCGGCCAGCCCATCGTTGTACCCGCTGACGTCGGCCTGGCCTCCCGTCGGGAAATCGGGAAACAGCTGGAATTCCTCTTTGCGGAAATAGGCTTTCTGGGCCTCCAGGAGTTCGATGAAGTTGTGCGGAAGGATGCGGGTGGTCAAGCCTACGGCGATGCCCTCGGCTCCCATGGCCAGCAGCAGAGGAAAGCGCACCGGGAGGGTGACCGGCTCTTCGTTTCGCCCGTCGTAGGAGAGCTGGTAGGAGGTCAAATGCGGCGCGAAGACTACTTCCCTGGCAAAGGGCGTGAGCCGCGCCTCGATGTAGCGCGCCGCTGCGGCTGGGTCGTTGGAGAAGGGATTTCCCCAGTTGCCCTGAGTGTCGACCAGCAGGTCTTTCTGGCCGAGCCCGACCAGGGCGGCGTAAATCGAAGCGTCCCCGTGGGGGTGGTACTTCATGCAATGGCCGACGATGTTGGCCACCTTGTTGAAGCGGCCGTCCTCGTTTTCCCAGAGCGAGTGCAGGATGTGCCTCTGCACCGGTTTCAGTCCGTCAGCCACGTCGGGGATGGCCCGGTCGGTGATCACATAAGAGGCGTACTGCAGGAAGTAATCCCGGTAGGTTGCGCGGACTCCCATGTCGCTGCCGCCATCGTCTCGCTTCGAGTCAGTGGGTTCGCTCATGATCGAGAATCTCTCAGTAAGACCGAGCGGAGAATCGAACGGCCGAAGCCGAGCCCGCATTTCTCTGGAGAGCTCTGCTGCGGCGCTGGACCATCCCGCTGCCTGTTGCGCTCCCTTGGGCTCCTCGACGGCACTTCGAGCTCGGCTGCCGCCCAATCGGTCGCGCCGCCTTCTCCGTACGGGTCAACCAAGACCCGCTTCACGCACCAGGTCGACGGGTTCCCAGAGCAGGTTGTCGAGAATGAACTCCCGGCGGTCGGGTGTGTTCTTGCCCATGTAGAACTGCAGCACTTCCTTGATCTTCAAACCCGGCAGCATTTCTACGCGGTCCAGACGGATGTCTTCGCCAATGAACTTCCCGAACTCGTCCGGAGAAATCTCCCCCAAGCCTTTGAAACGAGTGATTTCCGGCTTGCCTCCCAGTTCGCCGACAGCCGCGCTCCGTTCCGCCTCGTTGTAGCAGTAGCGGGTCAGCTTCTTGTTGCGCACGCGAAACAGTGGAGTCTGGAGGATGAAGAGGTGCCCTTTGCGGACCAGCTCAGGGAAGAACTGCAGGTAAAAGGTCAGCAGCAGCAGCCGGATGTGCATGCCGTCGACATCGGCGTCCGTGGCCAGGATCACCTGGTTGTAGCGCAGGTTTTCGAGGTCGTCTTCGATCCCGAGGGCGTGCTGCAGCAGGTTGAGCTCCTCGTTTTCGTAAACAACCTTTTTTGATAACCCGTAGCAGTTTAGAGGCTTTCCCTTCAAGGAAAACACTGCCTGGGTCTGGACATCACGCGCTTTGTTGAGGCTGCCCGAGGCGCTGTCTCCTTCGGTGATGAACAGCTGCGTCCGGTCGAAACCTTTGCTGCCGGGCTCATTGAAGTGGGCCTTGCAGTCGCGCAGCTTCTTGTTGTGGATGTTGGCTTTCTTTTGCCGTTCGGAGGCCAACTTCTTGATCCCGGCCAGATCGCGGCGCTCCTTTTCGTTTTGCTGGATCTTGGCCTGGATCTGCTTTCCGATTTCCGGGTGCTTGTGCAGGTATTTGACCAGCGTGTCGCGGACGTACTCCACCACCCAGGACCGGATGGTGGGACCGTCGGGGGAAACCGTCGTGCTTCCCAGTTTGGTCTTGGTCTGGGACTCGAAAACCGGTTCGTGAATCCTGATCAGCACGGCAGCCACGATTCCGCCACGGGCGTCACTGGGTTCCAGAACTCTGTTGAAGTATTCGCGCAGTCCCTTCAGGACGCCCTCCCGGAAGGCGGCTTGATGGGTGCCGCCGTCGGGGGTGTACTGGCCGTTGACGAAGGACAGGTAGGACTCCCCGTAGGCATCGGTGTGTGTCAGGGCATACTCGATGCTGTCGCTCTGGAGGTGCACGATCGGGTAGCGGTTACCGTCGTCCACTTCCTTGGAGAGCAGGTCCAGCAGGCCGTTCTGGCTGGATATGACCAGACCGTTGAAGTGCAGCTTCAGGCCCCGGTTCAGGAACGCGTAGTTCCAGAGCCGCTCTTCCAGGAATCGGGAATCGAACTTGAATTCCTTGAAGACCTGAGGGTCCGGGTGAAAGACGACCCGGGTGCCGTTCCGGTCGCTGCAGGCAGCGGGTTTCTCCTCTCGCACCAGGTCGCCGCGCGAGAATTCGGCCCGCTTGATTTTGCCGTCGCGGATCGACTCGACCAGGAAATAGTTCGAGAGTGCGTTGACCGCCTTGGTTCCCACGCCATTGAGCCCCACACTCCGGAAGAAGGCCCCGCTGTCGTATTTGCCGCCGGTGTTGATGCGGGCGACGCATTCCACCAGCTTGCCGTGAGGAATCCCGCGGCCGTAGTCGCGGACCCTGATCTGTTCGTCTTCCAGTTCGATATCGATGCGCCGGCCCGCCCCCATCAGGAACTCGTCGATGCTGTTGTCGATCACTTCCTTGAACAGGAGATAGATCCCATCGTCGGGTTGAGAGCCGTCACCGAGACGTCCGACGTACATGCCGGGCCGCGTCCGGATGTGCTCCTTCCAGTCGAGGCTGCGGATGTGGGCTTCCGTGTAGTCGGCCACTCCGAAATTCTGTCCCAAAATCGATGTTCCTCATTCTTCTCGTGAACCCCGGCACCCAGGCCCGGGTCCCACGATACAGTTTGCCTGATCCTCTATTTTATCCAAGAGATATGACTCTCATCCGGGGCGGCAATCACGAGTCCACGGCGCGCAGTCCCCGGGGAAGGGGCGATCAGTCCAGGAAGGCGCCGGCGATGCTGTCGGCCACGAGCCGGCCTGGACGAGTCAGCTGGTAGAGGCCGCCTTGCCGCTGGAGGAAGCCCTGATCGGTGAAAAACTCGAACTCTTGGACCCAGCCGGGGGGCAGTTGAAGGCCGTGGCGGCGCGCCAGCTCATCGGGCCGGACCCCGTCGGAGGTGCGCAGGGCCAGCATCAGACTCTCCCCCAGCGCCGCCCGGGGTGCGAGTCGTTCCTCGCTTTGGCGCGGGACGTTCCCCTCCTGGGCGCCCCGGGCGTAAAGGTCGAGGTGGTGAGTGTTGGACCAGCGGGCGCCTCCCACGAAGGAGGCGGCACTGAGGCCGAACCCCAAATACTCTTCGCTGCGCCAGTAGATCAGATTGTGGCGGCAGCGCCGGCCCGGCCGCGCGAAATTGGAGATTTCGTATTGCTCGAAACCGGCCGCCTCTGTCCAGGTCATGGCCAGCTCGAACATTTCAGCGGCCAGCGGCTCCCCGGTCTCTCTCAGTTGCCCGGCACGTTTCAGACGTCCGAACTCGGTGCCATCTTCGACGGTCAGGTTGTAGAGGGAGAGGTGCTCGGGCTCGAGGTCGAGCGCCTGGAGAAGGTCGGCCCACCAATCCTGGAGTGTCTGACCGGGCACGGCGAAGATGAGGTCCAGGTTGAGGTTGTCGAAGCCTACCCGACGCAGGCGCCGGTAGCAGTCCAATGCCTGGCCGGCGTCGTGAATGCGCCCCAGCGTCTGGAGGTGGCGGTCCTGGAAGGATTGAACGCCCAGGCTGACCCGGTTGAACCCGAGCCGCCGGAGCTGTCCGAGTTTGGGCTCGGGGAGGGTGCCCGGGTTGCATTCGATGGTCCATTCCGCCTCGGGGGCGATCCGGAACGCGTCTCTCAGAGCCTGCACCAGGCGCTCCAGTTCCGAGGGCTGCAGTTCCGAGGGGGTACCGCCGCCGAAGAAGACGGTTCGGACCCTGCTGGTCCTCCACGGAGAGTTGCGGATTTCCTGTTCCAAGGCCTTCAGATGCAGACGGCGCGGGGCCGTCTCGACGGGCCCGGAGACGAAGTCGCAGTACGGGCACTTGTGGACGCAGAAGGGAACATGGACGTAGAGGCCCAGCCCGGCAGGGCCGGCCGTTTGCGGGGGCGCCGAACCGGAACGCCAGCTCTGCGGCTCGGGCCCGGACACGGGCCCGCGGTTCCGACCCTTGCGGGCCGGCGCGGCAGTCGCCGTGCTGGCTGCTTCGAGCTTGCGTCCGGTCTCAGTCATTTCCCACCCTCAGAACACTCAGGAAGGCCTCCTGGGGAATCTCTACCCGCCCCACCGACTTCATGCGGCGTTTGCCTTCTTTCTGCTTCTCCAGCAGCTTCCGTTTGCGGGTGATGTCCCCCCCGTAACACTTTGCCACGACGTTTTTTCGCAGGGCGCTGATGCGTTCGGCGGCGATTACTTTCTGCCCGATTGCGGCCTGGATCCGGATCTCGAAGAGTTGCCGCGGCAAGATGTCTTTCAGCCGCTGAGCCAGGGCCTTACCGCGGTAGTAGGCGCGGTCGCGATGGGTGATGAAGCTGAGTGCGTCCAGGGTTTCGTTGTTGATTTTGATGTCGAGCTTGACCAGCTCGCCTTCGCGATAACCCTTCCAGTCGTAGTCGAAGGAGGCGTAGCCGCGGGTTCGGCTCTTCAGGGTATCGAAGAAGTCCAGCAGGATTTCCGCCAAGGGGAGGTGGTAGCTGAGGATGACGCGCTCAGGACCGGAGTACTCCATGTGCTTGAAGACGCCTCGCCGGTCATTGCAGAGCTCCATGCAGGCGCCCACGTATTCGCTGGGCGTGAGGATGGTGGCCTCCACGAGGGGCTCCTCGACCTTCTCGATGCGGCCCCGGTCGGGCCAGCTGCTGGGATTGTCGATATACGCTTCACTGCCGTCCGTCAGCGTGAGCTTGTAGACCACCGAGGGGCTGGTGGCCACCAGTTCCAGGTTGAACTCACGTTCCAGGCGTTCCTGAATGATCTCGCTGTGCAGCAATCCCAGGAAGCCGCAGCGAAAACCGAAACCCAGAGCGGCGGAGGTTTCCGGCTCGAAGGTCAGGGCAGCGTCGTTGAGCTGGAGG
>JBFKLX010000069.1:0-23540 GCA_041630155.1 Acidobacteriota bacterium | reverse complement strand
GCCTCATATTGGTGCCCTCATTGTTACGGGCGTTGCTGGACACCTACAGTGATCTTGCAGACCGACTGCCCAGCTTACAACTCTGGTTTGCTGGTGGCGAAGCCCTGTCGAAACGACTGGAAGGCCGGATCGCTCCAGATTTCCGGAAGGGGCCGGCTGTGAATGTCGCCGAGGAACAGCGAGCTGGGAGGAGAAGCGGCCCCTTGGAAATAACGGCTGACGTGGTGTCCGAAGTGGCAGCAGGGGGCGACCCTTCCCTCGTAGGAAAAATAGACCGACTCGAGCGGCGTGGCCAGGCAATGCCGTCCCACCAGCTCGGTTCGCAGAGGCAATTCGGAATGCAGCAGCACTCGAATTCCCGCCGCTTCCGCCTCCTGCTTCACCTTCAGGAGCCGGTCCTCCAGCGCGGCCAGGCGATCCCCGTCGGCCGCTCGGGGTTCCAGCCTGTATTTCAAGAAACTGCGCTGCCAGTCTTGCTGGTTCGAAATCACGTTGAGCTGCTTCAGGTGGAGCACGTGAGCACCCACTTTTCGGACCCAGGGAACGATCAGTTCGAGTTCTGAAGCATTGTCTTCCTGGAGCGTGAAGGCGATGCCCAACTCGAGGCCGGCATCGTGCTGGCTCAGAAGCTCCGAGAATCGAATCAGATTGGCCGTGAGCTTTTCGAAGCTGGCGCCCAGCCGAATCGCTTCGAAAGTTTCTGCGGTCATGCCGTCGACCGAGATGGTGAGTCGCCGCATGCCGGCCTCGATGAGACGCAGGCAGTTCCGCTCCGTCAAAGTGGTCCCATTCGAGGTCATCGTGGTGGTGCAGCCCCGCTCTGTGGCCTGGCCGATCATGGAGTAAATCTCCGGGTGCAACAGAGGCTCCCCCCAGCCGGTGAAATCGACGGTGTGGGCGAACTCCATGGCCTCGCAGATGCGCTGGTAGGTTTCCGTCGCCATGTCCAGCTGCGGGTCTACACTGGAGAAGCGAGGACACATCTCACAGGCCAGATTGCAGCGAAAGGTAGGCTCCAGGTTGAACGAGACCGAGCGCGGCTCCATTCGCGCTAGTATAAACCAAGGCCCGCCGGGCTGTTGGCGTCCCGCTTCCAGGGTTGCACCTGTCCCGGGCCTTCTCTGATCTTCGGTCCGGGTTTCTGCGTAGTAAAGGGCGGAAGGAGCTCGGCGAGCTTGCGCGCGCCGAACCATGGTGACCAGGAGGAAGACATGAACAAGTCGAGAATGCTCGTCGTGGGCCTCGCCATTTCGATGGGATGGACCGCTCTATCGTTCGCCGCCGATCGTGAGATTCACCGGACTTTTCAGCTCTCGCCGGGCGCGGAAGTGTCGATCGGAGGGATCAATGGTTGGCTGCGGATCGAAACGACCTCGGGA
Organism: Acidobacteriota bacterium; assembly: GCA_041630155.1. GTDB lineage: Bacteria > Acidobacteriota > UBA6911 > RPQK01 > JANQFM01 > JBFGHG01. Next base: position 22,161 of record JBFKLX010000069.1, on the reverse strand, counting down.
GCCACGGCGGACGTGATCATCCGACGGCGCGCCCATTCCGATGGTGACTTCGAGAATCGCCCTGTCAATCTGGAGCTGGTGGGAAACCGCCTGGTGCTCGAGATTCGCGACCAGGGGCGCTCCCGCAGGGCCGTCCGAGATGAAGTCGAGATGATACTTCCGTCCAGCGTGTCCCGATTGTCGATCCAAGGTGTCAACGGCCGCGTCCAAAGCGGATTCGTGGAAGGAGAAACCAAGGTCTCGGGGGTCAATGGCCCCGTGCGCCTGGCCCAGGCGGGCGGCCGGCTGGAGATGTCGGGAATCAACGGGTCCATCGAGGTCGAGCTGGGAGAGCCCAGGGAGGGCGGGGTGCGTCTGCACGGGATCAACGGCTCGATTCGCCTGCTCGTGCCCAGCGGCTCCAACTTCGAGGTGGAGGTGAGCAACAAGAACGGTAAGGTGGCGCTCAACCTTCCCAATGCAGAGATCCAGGAGAACGAGCGGGGTCGATTCCGAGCTCGAGTCGGCTCGGGCGGCGCCTTGATCGAAATCGAGGGGATCAACGGCCGAGTGGACATCAGCCCACAAAAGCGCTGAAGGGCAGACCAAAACGAGGCGGGGCGGGGAGAACCCAGTGGCGCGCTTGGCCAGCACCTCTGGAGCCGCCCAACACCCCGCAGCAGCATCCCGTATCGCCAAGTCCGACCGGCGTCACGGGACAACCGACACTCTTGTCTAAACCCTGACTATTTCACAATTCCCCGTTGATTTCTACCAAGAAATCAAAATATTACGACTCCCGAGCCCTGGTTGTTGGGAGATCGACGGCTTTCCCGGCCCCCCGCTGTTGCCGGCCGGAGGCATTTGGGGATCATCCGGGCTAGAATGGGGAGGAGGCCGGAAAAGGGTGCTGCTTCGGATATTCTGACTCGATCCCCCGGCACGCGACTTCCGAGACTGGCCTGGAACGCCCGAGATGTGCCGATACCGACTGAGACTTTGCTGCTTCCTGGCACTGGCCCTGCTGCTCAGCAGTGCTTGTTCCATCAAGAAACGGGCGATCAACACTCTGGCCTCTGTCCTGGGTGATGCCGAACAGGTGTACCTTTCGGATGAGGACCCCGAACTCGTGGGTGAGGCCTTCCCATTCAATCTCAAGACCATCGAGGTGTTGCTCGAGTCCAACCCGCGCCACCGCGGGCTTCTCCTGACGGCGACCCGCGCCTTTCTCTTCTATTCCTATGGATTCGTAGAGCCCGAGGCGGATCGAATCGAGTCGGAAGACCTCTTCCAGGCCCGCCAGGTCCGGCGGCGGGCGGCTCAGCTCTATCTTCGGGCTTACCGATACGGCCTCAGGGGCTTGGAGGTCAAACACCCCGGGATCTCCGAACTCTTGCCGCGTGAACCGGAGCAAGCGGCGGCGCGGCTGAAGCTGGCCGATGTTCCCTTGGCCGTTTGGACGGCAGCTGCCCTGGGGGCGGCCGTGGGGGCGGCCACGGACGACATGCAATTGACGGCCGACATCGCGGTGGTGGGAGCACTGCTCGAGCGAGCCCTGCAGCTCGACCGGGACTACCAGGAGGGGACCGTCCACGAGTTTCTGATCAGCTATGAATCGCAAAGGGTAGGGGGATCGGTCGAGAAGGCTCGGCGGCATTACGAGCAAGCCCTGCAGCTCTCGGGGGGAAAGCGCTGCGGCATCTGGCTCGCCTGGGTCGAGAATTTCTCGATACCCGAGCAGGACCGGCAGGAGTTCGATCTGCTCCTGGATCGGGTCCTCGCTTTCGACGTGAACGCCTATCCGGAAAACCGGCTTTTGAGTATCCTCGCCCAGCGGCGTGCCCGTCGACTCCAGCAGCGGGCCGATGACCTCTTCCTTCCCCAGGGAGGCAGCCAATGATTCTGCGATACCTGCTCGTAGGGATCCTCATCGTGTGCTCGACCCCCTTTCCCCTGCAGGCCAGGGTGAAGATTCGCATGGGCACCCTGGCGCCCAAGGGCTCGAACTGGCATCAGTTGCTGGAAGAGATGGGTTTTCGCTGGAAGCAGGCCACTGGCGGCGAAGTGGAGTTGACGATCTACGCGGGAGGAATCGTCGGGGGCGAGGAGGAGATGATCCGCAAAATGCGAATCGGCCAGCTGCAGGCCGCCGCGATCTCCAACGCAGGCCTGGCCGAAGTGGAACGCTCCGCGTATGGGCTGATGGTGCCGATGATGTTCGAGAGCTATCAGGAATGGGACTACGTGCGCCAGGAAGTCAACCGCGACCTGGAAGCCAAGCTCTCAGAGCGAGGCTTCAAGGTCCTCACCTGGTCGGACGTGGGCTGGGTCTACTTCTTCACTCGGACCCCCTTACAGACCCCTGAGCAGTTGCGCCAGAGGCGGCTCGGTGCCTCGCCCAGCGAGCCCGCTACCTTGGACATCATGAAATGGGCCGGGCTCAACCCCGTCCCCATCACCATTGCCGACACAGCGACCGGTCTGCAGACCGGCCTGATCGACACGATTTACATCCCTCTGATCTTCGCCCAGGGCTCGCAGCTCTACCGCGAAGCTCGCAACATGACGGATTTACGATGGGTTCCGCTGCAGGGTGCGCTGCTGATGCACGAAGATGGCCTCGAGCGACTCTCGGCCGAGCACCGCTCGAAGATTCTCGAGATCGCACGCGAGGTGGGTGAACGTCTTCGCCGGCAGACCCGAGAGCAAGAGGAAGAAGCCCTGCAAACCATGAAAGAGCGGGGACTGCAGGTCTGGCCCGTCGACGAGCCGACGCGCAGGCAGTGGCTCGAACTCGCACGCGGCGCCTATCCCAGGATCCGTGAACGGCTGGTTTCACCGGAGGTGTTCGACAAGATCCAAAGCCTGCGCGATGCCTATCGTGCGGGGGCTGGTGCAGGTCGCGATCCTCGATAAGGGGGTCTGTTCCAAGTCCGGCCCGGGAGGGTCATGAAGAAGCTTCAGGCCATCGAAGACTTGCTGTCCGTCCTGGCGTTGCTCACCATGGCCCTGCTGCCGCTGGCCGAAATGACGATCCGCCCCTTCTACCCGACGGGCATCCCCGGCTCCACGCTCTGGGTGCAGCATCTCGTCCTGTGGGTGACCTTTCTGGGCGCAGCCGTGGCCGCCCGTGAGAAACAGCTGCTCTCACTGGCTTCGGGGGATCGGCTCTTCGCCGGAAGAGCCGAGCCTTTGCGGCGCTGGCTGGTAGCGGGCATCGGTTTCTCCGTGTGCCTGGTCCTGGCCAAAGGCGGCTGGGATCTGATCGTCGCCGAACGCGAGGGCGGAAGCCTGTTGGCGTTGGGCGTGCCCGTCTGGGTGGTCCAGCTGGTCATGCCCGTGGGATGGGCCGTCATCGGTTGGCGCCTGCTCGAGGCGGCACCCGGCGGCAGGTGGGGTCGCATCAGCGCCGGCGCCCTGGCAGGAGTCCCGCTCGCCGCACTTTGGTTCGATGATTGGGGGGAAAGTGGCCTGGCCCTGCCGATCTTCCTGGTTCTTTTGGGTGCCACGGCACTGGGCGCTCCGATTTTCGTCGGGTTGGGAGGAATTGCAGCGCTTCTCCTGTGGAGCAACTTCGATCCCGTTTCTGCGATCGCTGCTGAAGCCTACGGCCTGACCACCAGCCCTATTCTCCCCACCGTGCCCCTCTTCACCCTGGCCGGCTACATCCTGGCCGAAGGCGAAACACCGCACCGCCTGGTGGCCCTGTTCCGGGCCTGGTTCGGTTGGATTCCGGGGGGCATCGCCCTGGTGGCGCTGCTGGTCTGCGCCTTTTTCACCAGCTTTACCGGAGGCAGCGGGGTCACCATTCTGGCCATGGGCGGGCTGCTCTATCCCATGCTTCGGGAAGCCCGCTATCCGGAGCGATTCTCCACCGGTCTCCTGACCTCGGCCGGTTCCCTGGGGTTGTTGTTCCCGCCTTCCCTGGCCGTGATCCTGTACGGCCTGGTCGCGCAGATCGACATTCGGCAGCTGTTCGTCAGTGGGATGGTCCCGGGAATCCTCGAGATCGCTCTCGTCGGGGGCTTCGCTTTGCTCTTCAGCAGGCGGACCGGCCGCGGCGCAGTGGCATTCAGTCTCCGTGAGGCGCTCTCCCAATCGTGGCGATCGAAATGGGAAGCCCTCATCCCCATGGTCGTGCTGGGGGCCATACTGGGGGGATTCGCCACCTTGGCCGAGGCGGCCGCGCTGATGGTGCTCTACGCCCTGGTGTTGGAGTTCGGGGGCAGGAGACGGCTTTCCATCCGGCGGGATCTGCTCCGCGTCGCCGGAGCGGCCAGCACTCTGATCGGGGGCGTTCTGATGATCCTGGCCGTGGCCAAGGGATTGACCAATTATCTGATCATCGCCGAAATCCCCGCGGCCATGCTCGAGGCGGTTCAGGACCGGGTCGGCTCCCGCCTCCTGTTCCTGCTGCTCCTGAATCTCTTCCTCTTACTGGTGGGGTGTCTGATGGACGTCTATTCGGCGATTGCCGTAGTCGTGCCCCTGATCGCCCCCCTCGGTATGGCTTACGGCGTGGACCCTTTCCACCTGGGGATCATTTTTCTGGTCAACCTGGAGTTGGGTTACCTGACCCCACCCGTGGGAATGAACCTTTTCCTGGCCTCGTACCGCTTCGAGCGGCCCCTGACGGAAGTCTACCGTGCCGCTTTGCCTTTCTTGGGCATCAGAGCCTTGGCGGTGCTGCTGGTCACCTACTTCCCGCCCCTGACCCAGGCCCTCCCGCGCCTCCTCGGCTTCTGAGCCAAGCGCAGGGAAAACTCGGTCCTGCTCCGCGCCTCACGGCGTGGATGATCCCTGCCCGGCACCAGATGCGATGATGGTATGCGGCCGGGAGAGTACAATCCCCCAGATGACGCCCGATCATTCCGGGACGCAGCCGCCAGGCCGGCCGCTGGGCTATGGCCAGCTCATCCGTGGCAACCGAAACTTCCGCCAGCTCTGGTACGGCCAGATCGTCAGCCTGCTGGGAGACTGGTTCAACCTGGTCGCCTCGGCAGCTCTGATCGCCCAGTTGAGCGGCTCGGCCCTGGCCATCGGTTCGCTGTTCGTGATCCGGATGCTGGCGCCTTTTCTGGTGAGCCCTCTGGCGGGTGTAGTCGCCGACCAGTACGACCGCCGGTCCATTCTGATCTGGACGGACCTGGTTCGTGCCGGGGTGGTGCTGGGTTTCCTGCTGGTCCGTCAGCCGGAACACGTCTGGCTGCTTTACGCCCTGACGGCTTTGCAGCTGGGAGTCAGTGGCTTCTTCTATCCGGCTCGAACCTCAATTCTGCCCTCGATCGTCCCACCCGATGGGATCGGCGTGGCCAACGCCGTCAACTCCGTCACCTGGTCGGTCATGCTGGCACTGGGCGCCGGCATCGGCGGGCTCGTGTCCGGGACCTTCGGGCTGTACCCGGCCTTCGTCGTGGATTCATTGACCTTTCTGGTGTCGGCTTTCTTCATCTTCCGGATTGCGCTGCCTGCCGATCACCGGAATGGGGACTCCCAGAAAGCCTCTGCATCCGGTTTTCAGCTCTACCGTGAGGGCTTGGCCTACTTGAGCCGGCATCGCCAGGTCCTGATCCTGGCAACGCACAAAGCGACGGTCGCGTTGTTCGTGTCGGCGGGCTTTCAAGTGGTCCAGGTGGAGATTGCCGACGAGGTGTTTCGGATCGGCGAAGGGGGCGGCATCAGCCTCGGTCTGATGTTCGGAGTCGCCGGTGTAGGGACGGGCGTCGGACCCATCCTGGCCAGGCGTTTCACGAGAGACCAGTATCGGCCGACTGGCTGGGCCATCGCGCTGGGCTACCTGCTGTGCGCTGCGGGCCTGTTCATCACGGCGCCCCTCTGGAACTTCGAGTCGGTCCTGCTGGGAACCTTCATCCGGGGAGCCGGGGGTGGCATCGTCTGGGTGCTCTCCACCCAGCTGCTGCTGCAGCTGACGCCGAGACACGTCCTGGGACGAGTCTTCGGGACCGAGTTCGCCATCTTCACTCTGGCGGGCGCTGTGGGCGCCCTGCTCACCGGCTGGGCCGTCGACACCCCTCTGCACTTGAGAGGCACCACGCTGGTGATGGGGCTGCTCTGTGGCCTGCCCTTGTGGCTCTGGACCGCCTGGCTCAGCCGCCAGGAGAGGATCGCCCGATAGCCCGGCCGGAGCGGTCGAGAAGGCATTCCAGGTCGTCGCGGCTCGAATCGGTTTGGGAGGCCCGCGGTTGACGGTCGTCGCGGGTCTCAGCCACTGACTGGGCGCCGCTTCGGCGGGGCTGTGGCGTCAGCCCTGTTGGATAAGATTCTCCCCACCATGCCGACCGCAGCCGTCAAGACCCATCACGTTTGCCAGGTTTGCGGCTTCAGCAGTCCCAAATGGCTGGGGCGCTGCCCCTCCTGCGGGGAGTGGGAGAGTCTGGTGGAAGAGCGCCTCGACCCGCGGGGAGCACGGCGGCCGTCGGCTCGCTCGACCGTTTCGGTCATCCCCTATGTCGACATCGAGGAAGAAGCTCTGGCACGCCTGGCCACCGGAAACAAGGAGCTGGACCGGACTCTGGGGGGCGGGCTGGTCCCCGGGTCGCTGATTTTGCTGGGGGGAGAGCCAGGAATCGGCAAGTCTACGCTGCTGCTCCAGATCGCTGATCAGTTGAGCTGTCGCCGAAATCGCGTGCTCTACGTGGCGGGTGAGGAGTCGGCGCGCCAGATCAGGCTGCGCGGTGATCGCCTGGGAGTGGAGGGAAAAGAGCTCTCTCTGCTGGCGGAAACCAACCTGGAAGTCATTCTGGACGCGGCCGGCGAACTGCGGCCTTGCCTGCTGGTGATCGATTCCATCCAGACGGTTCACTCCTCTGTGCTGGAGTCCGTGCCCGGCAGCCTGGCCCAGATCAGGGAATGCGCGGGGCGCCTGCTCAGCTTCGCCAAACGGAGCCAGGTGGCGGTGTTCCTGATCGGACACATCACCAAAGACGGTGCCTTGGCCGGACCCAAGACACTGGAGCACGTCGTCGACGTGGTGCTCTACTTCGAGGGCGAACGCCATCAGAACCAGAAGCTGGTGCGAACCGTCAAGAATCGCTTCGGTCCCGCCAATGAGCTGGGTGTCTTCGAGATGAGCAGCCGCGGCCTGACCCCTGTCGACAACCCGTCCCGCCTGTTCCTCTCCGAACGAGTCCCGAGCGTCTCCGGGTCGGCCGTCCTGTGCGCCGTGGAGGGCTCTCGGCCGGTGCTGGTGGAGCTTCAGGCCCTGGTCAGCCAGAGCAGCTACAGCACGGCGCGCCGCATGGCCAACGGGGTGGACCCCAACCGGGTGGCGCTGCTGCTCGCGATGTTGGAAAAGCGACTCGGTCTGAAGCTGCTGGGGAGTGATGTCTTCGTCAACGTCGCCGGGGGGCTTTCCCCTTCCGAACCGGCCCTGGACCTCCCGCTCGTCGCCGCCATCCTCTCCAGTTTGCGCAACCGGCCAATCGACCCCGATATGGCGATTTTTGGTGAAGTCGGTCTGCTTGGAGAGGTACGCGGCGTCCCTCACGCACAGGTTCGCGTCAAGGAAGCACGCAGTCTCGGTTTTGCTCGAGTGATCTTACCGGGAGCCAACCTGCCTCTTCCAGAAACAGTTGAAAACATTGAACTTATAGGAATTTCTTCAATCAGCGAACTGCTCCGCGGCCTAGACAAAACCCTCCCCCGAGCGATACAATCAGAGCGTAAAGACGTTGAAGGGTGTGTTGAGCGTCATTAGGAACTGTGTGTCGGCAGCTTCCTTCAAATAGAACTCGCGCCCCTCTGGCAGTGGTCACTAGTTGAGCCGGAAAGGGGATTGGAAATGGGTGTGTGGCTGATTCGAGTGATTTTCGCACTCACGCTACTGTCGGCCACATTCTTTTTGACTCCCTTCGGCCTCAGTCCAGCCGCATCCTTGTTGGTTGGCCTCTCACTGGCCATCGTCGTGATCTGGTTCGAAAAGACGGTCCGGCAAGTGTCCCTGCGCACCTTGATCGGGGCTGCGCTGGGCTCCATTCTCGGCATCCTGGGCGCTACCCTGATCAGCCTGATCATCTCCAAGATGTCCTTTCCGGCCGATACGGCGACCTTTCTGCAGTTGCTGGTGCTGGCGGTCATGAGTTACGTCGGTTTGCTGGTGGGTGTCTCGAAGGGTGACATGCTCAACCTCAGCTTTTGGGGCTTGTTCAAGGAACGCGGCACGCGCAAGACGGCCAAGCTTCTGGACACCAGTGTCATCATCGACGGTCGCGTGACCGATATCGTGGAGACCGGATTCCTGGAAGGCCCGTTGCTGGTTCCCGAATTCGTCTTGAGGGAGCTCCAGCTGGTGGCCGACTCCCCCGACTCGATCAAACGAAACCGGGGGCGGAGGGGGCTGGACATCCTGCGAAAGATTCAAAAGAAAGCGGAAGACACCGTTCAGATCGTGGAACAAGACTTCCCCGAGATCAAGAGCGTCGACCTGAAGTTGATCGAACTTGCCAAGGAGAGCGGCGCCAAGATCGTCACCAACGACTTCAATCTCAACAAGGTGGCCCAGCTGCGAGGCGTCGCCGTGTTGAACATCAACGAGTTGGCGAATGCCTTGAAGCCCGTCGTACTGCCCGGCGAATCGATGCGCGTGTTCATCATCAAGGAAGGCAAGGAATACAATCAGGGGGTGGCCTACCTGGACGACGGCACCATGGTCGTCGTGGACAATGCGCGCCGCTTGATTGGAAAGAACATCGACATTCAAGTTACCAGCGTGCTGCAAACTACTGCCGGAAAAATGATCTTCGGCCGGTTTCAATCCGGCGAAGCCGCCCCTCGCGGCGAGTTTGGCGAGAAAGTCTCCCGTCTTTGAACTTCCTCATCTTGGCGGCAGCGGGTTCGGGTACCCGTCTGGAGTCCCAGGTCCCCAAGCAGTTCCACGAACTCGAGGGCAAGCCCCTGTATCAGCACTCTCTGTGGATGCTGGACTCGCTGTGCGCCGAGGCAATCGTCGTGGTCCCCGGCGCGTGGCTGGCGCGGGTCGGCAGCGAGGTGTCTCGACTCTCATGGGCGGACCGAGTGCGTGTGATCGAAGGCGGCAGGACCCGCCAGGATTCGGTCTGGCACGGGCTTCAGCAGCTCCCGGGCGAGCACGGTTGGGTTCTGGTTCACGATGCGGCCCGACCCTTCGCCTCGGCTCCCCTGGTCGACCGCGTTCTACAGGGAGCACGGAGTTGCGGTGCATGTGTCCCCGGGATCCCGGTGTCCGAGACCGTCAAGGAAGTCGAGGGAACCTGGGTTCGGAGGACGCTGGACCGAAGTCGTCTTCGAATCGTCCAGACCCCCCAAGGGTTTCAGCTGGGTCTCTTGAAAAAGGCCTTCGCAGAGGCTATGAAGGAAGGCTTTCAAGGGAACGATGAGGCCTCTCTGGTCGAACGGATCGGCAATTCGGTTCAGGTGGTGGAGGGAGAGATCGGCAATCTGAAAATCACCTGGCCACAGGACCTGGCGGTTTCGCGCCGCCGCTCCAGCGAGTGAGATCACCCATGGCGTTCAGCCCCGCCCCCTATCGAATTGGTCTGGGATTCGACTTTCACCCCTTTGCAGAGGGGCGCCGGCTCCTGCTGGGAGGTGTGGACATCCCCCATGACCGGGGACTTCAGGGCCATTCCGACGCCGATGCACTCCTGCACGCGCTGGGGGACGCCCTGCTCGGTGCCGCAGGGCTGAGGGACATCGGCAGCTATTTCCCGGACACCGACCCGCGCTGGGAGGGAGCGTCCAGTGCCCTGTTGCTGGAGAAAGTGGGGCGGCTGGTGCGCGGTCGCGGCTACCAGGTGGTCAACGTCGACATCGTGGTACTGGCAGAAGAGCCAAAGATCCAGCCGCACGTAGAGGCCATGAGAGCGGCTATCGGGCGCATACTGCAGCTCGAGCAGGACCGGGTGGGGATCAAGGCGACCACCATGGAGGGCTGCGGTGCAGTGGGCCGCCGGGAGGGCATAGCCGTCCAAGCGGTGGCCTTGGTGAGTCGAATCGATCCCGCCCGGCAAGGAGCACCATGAGTTCATTCGCGGAACACTTGACGGTCGCCATGGAGGCGGCCCGGCAGGCGGGAGGGCTGCTCGTCGAGAGCCGCGAGTCAGACTTCCAGATCTCCAAGAAAGGCCGGATCAACCTGGTCACGGAAATGGACCTCCGCTCGGAGGAGATCCTGGTAGAGAAGATCGGTCACCATTTCCCCGGCCACCAGATTCTGGCCGAAGAAGAGGGGCTGCGCAAAGGGGAGCCCGAGTATCTCTGGGTGATCGATCCCTTGGACGGCACCACCAACTATGCCCATGGCTACCGTTTCTTCTGTGTCTCGATTGCCCTGCAGGCCCACGGCCAGACCGTTCTCGGCGTGGTCTACGACCCAGTCACCGACGAGATGTTCACCGCCATCCGTGGGCAGGGTGCGAAATCCAATGGCCGGCCGATTCGAGTCACGCAGGAAGACCAGCTGTCCGAGTCACTGATCTCCACGGGCTTCTCCTACCAGGAGGAAGGAATTCTGGAGAACTTGCGCCTCTTCAACCACTTGATCATGAAGGCCCGGGCGGTCCGCCGGGATGGTTCCGCCGCGCTGGACCTGTGCTACGTGGCCTGCGGCCGCTTCGATGGTTTTTGGGAACTTCACTTGAGCCCCTGGGACGTGGCCGCGGGTATGCTGCTGGTCGAAGAGGCGGGTGGCAAGACATCGCGATTCGACGGTTCGGCCTGCACGATCCACGACCGCGAACTCCTGGCCACCAATGGACGCGTTCATGCTGCGATGACCCGTGAACTGCAGCGGGCCAATCCAGGCGCCAGTGTCAGGCAACGCGAGTAGAATCCAGGGCATGAGGGTTGCCGTCGGAAGCACGCGTATACCCAAGGTCGAAGCGGTTCGAGAGGCCTTGGGGATCTTCGCGGCCGCCCTTGCGCCCGACGCCTCGGAGGCCCTGGATATCTACTCCTACGACGTGTCCAACGGCGCCCCGGCGATGCCCTTGAGTGTCGAGCAATTGATGCGGGGCGCCAAGGGCCGGGTGGAAAACCTGATTCTTCAACTCAAGCGGGAACGGGCGGAGGCAGACTTCTACATCGGCCTGGAAGGTGGCTTTCATGTGGTCGACTTCGACGTGGCTCGCCGCCAGATCTTTCTGGAGAGCTGGGCCTACGTGTCCGACGGGCACCAAGGCTACTATGGGCACGGGGGCGGGGTGTTCGTGCCTCCCCGCCTTTCCAGTCCCGTGGTGGATCGCGGCATCGAACTCGGAATCGTCATCGACCGCTTCACAGAAGAGAGCGATATTCGGAGCAAACAGGGTGCGTGGGGCGTGCTCACGCGCGATATTCTAACCCGCAGGCACTCATTCGTCATCGCCTTGATTGCAGCCTTCGCTCCTTTTTACAATCCGCAGGCCTTCGAATAGCCCTGCGGTTCGGCGGACTCCAAATCGCCGGACGACTCGGGTAGTTTTCCGGCGCCCAGTTTCGATCATCCATGGGTTACACTGCCTGAGAACCGGTTGTGGCACCGGCATCTTGCCGGGGATTCCTGCCGGAAGCAGAGGGTCGGCGCGGGCGCTGCGCTGGAAACTTATGAACACTCTGATTCGCAATTCCACCGGTTGGATCGAAGTCATCTGCGGGAGCATGTTCTCGGGCAAGAGCGAAGAACTGATCCGCCGGCTGAGACGCGCTCAGATCGCTCGCCAGCGCGTACAGATCTTCAAGCCGCGGCTGGACGACCGGTATTCCGATGGCCAGATCGTCTCCCACAACGAGCTGCGCATCGAATCGGAGGTGGTACGCACCGCCCAGGAGCTGCTGGAGAGGGTGGACGATCGCACCGAGGTCATCGGCATCGATGAAGCGCAGTTCTTCGAAAACGATCTCGTGGAGATTTGCGAAATCCTGGCCAACCGCGGCAAAAGGCTGATCGTGGCCGGCTTGGACACCGACTATCGCGGGACGCCCTTCGATCCCATTCCGTCGCTGCTGGCCGTGGCCGAATACATCACCAAGACGCTGGCCATCTGTGTTCGCTGCGGCAACCCCGCCAACTGCACGCAACGCATCGTGGAAAGCAAGGAACGCATCCTGGTGGGCGCCGCCGACGCTTACGAAGCTCGCTGCCGGCGCTGTTTCGAACCTCCGCTCGACTAGGCGGCTTGACGGGTTCCGCAGCCTGCACCCGTGCCAACGAGTGGTTGCTGTTGTGTCTCAGTCGCTGGTGCCTCGCAGCGCTCGCTTGAGAGTCCGGGCCAGCTTGGGGCCCACGAAAGGGACCAGCTCGCGCTCGCTGGCCCGCCGGATCCGGGCCACGCTTCCAAAGTTGCTCAGCAGACGCTTCTTGCGCTTGGCTCCGATCCCCGGGATCTGGTCCAGCTCAGAGCCAAAATCCCGGAGCGATCGTCTCTTGCGGTGGTAGCTGACCGCGAACCGGTGTGCCTCGTCACGGATCTCCTGGAGGAGTTGGAGGACGGGGTTGGAGCGCTCCAGAGCGATCGCGTCCTCCTGACCTTTGACGAAGATCAGCTCCTCGCGCTTGGCCAGGCTGACCAGAGCGGTCTCCTCGATTCCCAGCTTCGAAAACGCCTGATAGGCCGAGTGCAGCTGGCCCTTGCCGCCGTCGATGAGGACCAGATCCGGCAAGTTGGCGCCCTCTTGAAGGAGGCGGCGATAGCGGCGGTAGACGGCCTCGTAGACCGACGCGAAATCGTCCGGCCCGGAGACGCCGCGGATCTTGAATTTTCGATATTCGCGCTTCAGCATCCGCCCGTCCTGGCAGGCCACCATGGAGGCCACCGTCTCGGCTCCCTGGATATTTGAGACATCGAAGCCCTCGATTCGCCGCGGCAGGCTGGAAAGGCCCAGTTCGTCCTGCAGCCGCTCCAGGACTCCCTCCCTGGAATCGACGACCCGAAAGCGGATGTCGAAGGCCAAGCGCGCGTTCTCTTCCACCAACAGGAGCAGGTCGTGCTTCTCTCCCCGCCGCGGGACCTGGAATCGGACTTTGCGGCTACGCCCGGATTTTTCCGTCAGCCACCGGCTGATCAGTTCCTGGTCTTCGATCTCCATGGGCAGGTGGATCTCGGCGGGGACGAAGCCGGCGGTCAGATAGTATTGCTGGAGGGCACCCTGCAGGAAAGGAGCCGGGTCGAAATACTCGAGGTCCTCCCAAAAGAATTCCCGTTTCCCGACGACCTTCCCATGGCGCAGCGTGAAGAGCTGCAGCGCCAACTGATGGCCCCGCCTGTGGTACGCGAAGACGTCGACGTCGTCCAGGCCCCTCATGAACATCTTCTGGCGCTCGGCCAGCTCCTGCACCATCCGCATGCGGTCCCGGTAGAAGGCGGCGGCCTCGTAGTGCTGGCGCCCCGCGGCGGCCGCCATATTGTCTCGCAGCCGGGCCGACAGCTCCTCGTTCTTGCCCTCCAGCAGGAGGATCACGTCCTGCACCGCCTGCTGGTACTCCTGGCGAGTGCAAAGGCCGTCCACGCAGGGCCCCAGACAGCGCTTGATGTGGTACTCCAGACAAGGTCGTTCCAGTTTTCCGTCGATGACGATGTCGCAGGTTCGGAGCAAGAAATGGCGATTGATGATCTTGACGGTGTTGCGGGCCAGCGACGCCGGCAAGTAGGGGCCGAAGTAGCGGGCCCCGTCGTCCACGATGCGGCGCGTCAACAAGACCCGCGGATACGGCTCGTTGATGGTCAGCTTGATGTGCAGAAAAGCCTTGTCGTCCTTGAGTTTGACGTTGAACACCGGCTTCTTCCGCTTGACCAGGCTACTCTCCAGGATCAGCGCCTCAACCTCGGTGTCGGTGACGACGTAGTCAAGGTCGCGGATCCGCGACTTCAGTACCTCTGTCTTGTGATCCAACAGGCGACTGGTTTGGAAATAGGAGCGGACCCGGTTGCGCAGGTTCTTGGCCTTGCCGATGTACAAGACTCGCCCCCGGGCGCCCTTGAAGAGGTAGACGCCGGACTGGGCCGGGAGGATCTCGAGCTTGGCCTCGAGGGGCGAATCCATGCCCGGATTATAGCAGTGCGGGGAGGGGGCGCAGGGCCGGACGGATCGGGCCTCCAAAGGCTTCGGTTCGGTGGGTTTCGGGCCTCGTGTGGGCCCGATGCGCATAGGACTGGGCCGCCGAAGTGTGCTATAAGGGGGCCGGACTCGCATGAATCTTCCGACGTGGTTGACCCTCTCCCGGATATTCCTGGTCCCCCCCTTGGTGGGCGTCCTGTTGACAACCGATTCCCCGTCCCGGGAAGTCTGGGGCTTGATCGTCTTCATTGCGGCGGCCGCCACCGATTACTTCGACGGATATCTCGCCCGCAAGCGGTCTCAGGTCACGACTCTGGGCCAGTTGCTCGATCCCCTAGCGGACAAACTCCTGATTTCGGCTGCCTTCATCTCCCTGGTGGAGCTGGAAATCGCACCCGCGTGGATGGTCATTATCGTGGTCGCGCGAGAGTTTGCAGTGACAGGCTTGCGGGGAATCGCCTCCTCGCGCGGTTTCACGATTACCGCATCCCGCCTGGGCAAATACAAGATGGTCTCCCAAGTGGCCTGCGTCAGCTGCCTGATCGTGGCCAGCCGTTTCCCGGGTACGCTCGTCTACGACGCGGGCCAGGTGCTGCTCTGGATCGTGGTCGTGCTTGCCATCGTCTCGATGTTTCAATACTTTCGCCGGTTTTGGGGTGTTGTCGAACCTCGAAGCGCTATCGCCGTTTCCTCCGCCATCAGTGAAATCCGTGGTCAAGCAAGAGTTGGCGACATTGACTGAAGAGCAGGGGCGGACCCTGCTGAGGTTGGCCCAAGCAGCGATCGGGAGCCGGATCGATGAGGCCTGGGAAGGGGCGCAGACTGCTCCGGGAGAAGAAGAGCGGACCAGGGGCGCTTGTGGTGTCTTCGTGACGCTCCGAATCGGCTCCCGCCTTCGAGGGTGTATTGGAAGAATCGAGCCGGTGACCTCTTTGCCGGTCACCGTTCGAGAATGCGCGCTGGCAGCCGCTTTCGAAGATCCCCGTTTCGACGCCCTGACGCCGGAAGAATTCACCGATTTGGAGATTGAGATCTCACTGCTCGGGCCGCTTCGGGAAATCCGCTCCCTCGAGGAGATCCGGCTCGGCATCGACGGACTGGTGATTTCACTGGGCACCACTCGCGGAGTCCTACTTCCGGAGGTGGCCCTGGAAGCTCGCGCCTCAGCCGGAGGTTTTGTGGCGTTGGTATGCCGCAAGGCCGGTCTGCCGGAGGACGCCTGGCAGAAAGGGGCCCGTTTGCAGGCCTTCGCGACACGCGTGTTCCCCGCTTCAGCAGATGAAGACTTGCCTGACCTTGACCGAGCGTAGCCTGGAGCGGCTGGAACGGAAGCTGGCCCACCCGGGCCGCTGCGACCTGGTCGAAGCGCGGCTCGACTTCCTCGATTCCCCAGCCGTGCCCGCCTTGCCAGAATCGCGCGGGACACAGCTGGTCGCGACCTGTCGACCCGTACGGGAAGGAGGCGGCTTCGCCGGCAGCGAGCGAGAGCGTCTCGCGCTGCTCCAGGAATGCGCGCGCGCAGGCTTCGATTGGATCGACATAGAACTGGACACCCAGCTACTCGACTCGCCGCCTCCCGGCTGTCGCATCATCCGGTCCCATCATGTCCTGGACACTTTTCCCGACCTGGGACAGACCTTCGGGCGTCTGAGGCAACGCGGAGGAGATCTGCTGAAGCTGGCCGTGGCGGTGACGAGCACTGCCCAATTGGTCCGTTTGCTGAGTTGGATGGAAGAAGAGGATCCCTCAAAACCCCGGATCATCATCGGTATGAACACCTTGGGGCAAGCCTCACGATATCTGGGGGAACTGCTCGGGAATGCCTGGACCTACGTGAGCGAAACGGGCGCGCCCGCCGCCCCGGGCCAGTTCGACCTGGAAACGGCGCTGAGGCTCTCGGCAGTCGAGCCCCGCCGGCTTTACGGGGTCTTGGGACGGCCGGTTGCGCATTCTCTTTCCCCTTTGCTGCACAACGCGCTCTTCAGAAAGTACCGGCTCGACTCCTGGTACCTCCCCTTGGAGCTGGACGACCTGGGGAGCTGGTTCGACTTCCTCAGCCGGAGCCGTTTACCCTTCCAGGGCTTCAGTGTCACACTGCCGTTCAAGACCGAGGTCGTGCCATTCTTGTCCAGCTTGGATTCCCCCGTCGATTCGAGCAACACCTTGATCCGAGGCAAACACGGTTGGCGAGGTTCCAATACCGACCTGACGAGCTTCCTCCAGCCTCTGCAAAGGCGTTTGCATCTGCCGGGAAAATCGGCGCTGGTCCTGGGGAACGGAGGGGTCGCGGTCACGGTGGTGGAGGCGCTCAAAGAAGCGGGCGTCGAGGTCACTGTTCTGGGGCGAGACAGTCGGAAGGTGGCTGATTTCGTCCGGCGTCACGGCTGTCGCGGGGGAAGCATCGACACCGCCCCGTTGAAGGGCAGCTTGCTGGTCAATACTACACCTGTAGGACAAAGTCCCGCGGTGGACCAGAGTCCTGTCTCGGCGGACCGCCTCGAGGTCGAGGTCGTCTACGACTTGGTTTACAACCCCCCCTGGACCCGACTGCTTCGCGAGGCCTCGGAGTTGGGTTGCCAGGCGATCTCGGGCATCGAGATGTTCGTCGCGCAGGCCGCCCTGCAATTCGAGGGCTGGACGGGACTTCGTCCCGACAGGGATTTCATGGCCGATTGCCTGCGGTCGGCTTTGAACTCAAAGGTCGGGCTCTGGCATGATCGGGACTTTTTGGAGGAGAGACCCTCATGAGCGAGACTGCGGGACCGTCGGACCGAGTCGAGCGGGGTGCCGACCGGCGCCGGAAGCCGACCAACCCACTGAGTCTCTCCAGCCTGTTCGGGTCGCGCCGTTCCTTCCGGCGGGCCCAGGACCGGGAGCTCCATTACTACGTGGATCGTTATGGGTCGAAGTCCGTAGCAGTCCTCCTGGCGGCGGTGTTGCTCTCCACCCTCGATGCTTTGATCACGCTGCATCTGGTCAGCGTCGGCGGAGAGGAAATCAATCCCCTGATGGACTTCTTGCTGGGCCTGGGCCCCGCCCCTTTTCTGGCCATCAAGTTTGCCATCACCGGGACGAGCCTGTTGGTCCTGCTGGTTCACAAGGAGTACCGATGGGTGGGAGGTCGGTTGCGAGTCAAGTACGTCATGGCAGGCGTTCTGTTCGCCTACCTGTTGCTGCTGGCATGGGAGATTTTTCTTTATGTTCGACTCTAGCGGATGGTCACGCGGGAGCTCGACGGGCCCTGTACGGTCGGAGGCGCGATGATCCGGGAACAATTTCGAGTCCAGGTTCCGGCGAGCACGAGCAATCTCGGGTCCGGCTTCGATACCATCTCGGCCGCCCTGGGGCTGCATCTGCAGATTCGAGTAGAGGTCGGTTCCGGCTCGCAGATCGACTGGACGACCCCCTGGCCGGCTCATGAAGACAACATGGTGGAGCGGGCCCTTCTCCGGACTCTCGAGGCAGTGGGAGAACCGCTGCCCGGACTCCGTCTGGAAATGCGGAACCCAATCCCATTGAAGCGGGGCCTGGGCAGCAGCGGCGCGGCCATCATCGCCGGCATCAAGATCGCCGAGCATTTGTGGGGAGGCCAGCTGGAGGACTCAGAGGTGCTGAGATTGGCCCATCCTCTGGAAGGGCACCCGGACAACATCGCCGCCAGCCTGCTGGGCGGGTGGGTGCTTTCGCGCATCGACGGCGAAGAGGTTCGTAGCGAACGGATCGAGGCGATCTTGCGCGTCCGGTTCGTGCTGGCCATTCCGGAGACGAGGATCTCGACCCGTCAGGCCCGCGAGATTCTGCCGTCGAGCTACTCGCGGGAGGACGCGGTCTTCAATCTTCAGCGCTGTGCGCTGCTGGTTCACGCTCTCCACAGCGATCGTGCCGACCTTTTGCGGGAAGCCCTCCGGGACCGCCTGCATCAACCCTACCGGGCTCACCTGATCCCTGGGCTCAGTGACCTGCTGGAGCGCCGCCGCCTCCCCAGCGAGCTGGAGTCCAGCCTGCTCGGCGTGGCATTGAGCGGCTCCGGTTCTGCCGCTGCCGCGCTGGCCTCGGATCGGTGTTCCGAGATCGGGGAATGGATGTCGAGGGGCCTCGCCGAGGCCGGAACGAGAGCTGCAATCGAAATTCTGGATTTGGACCCGCAGGGGGCGCGGGTCGAGCTCAGGACCGGATCGAGCTAAACCCCGAGCACCCTGTAGCGCCCCTCGTGGCTCGAGTAGCGGCGGTTCAGTCCGATCACCAGCATCGTCATTGCTTCCAGGGCCCGGCAGTAGCGCAGGGGTCCCCCGTCCAACCAGCGGATGCCGCGAATCTGCCGAAGGGCCGACAAGACCTGGTCTCGGGCGTCTGGTGAATCGTGGCAAACGAATTCGTCTCCCTCCAGCGGAGTGTCGATCGCCTGGAGTAGCGCCGCAGGGAAAGTCTTGAAAGTGGCCACCAGGGGGATCTCCCGGGGCAGGATCCCCCGCAGGTGCTCGGCTGCGGAGCCCTCCTCGAGCGGCACCAGTCGAGGGCCCTTCTCGAAGCGGAGCGGTACGGTCACGTCGACCAGCACGTGGCCCTCCTGAAAATCCCGGCGGTGTTCCTTCAAGACTGGAGCCGCGTGCTGAAAGGGCACGGTGAGGAACAGCAGCCGGCATTTGGAGAACAGTCCCGAGTTGAGGTCTCCCTGCGCGTGATCCGCACCCACCGACTGATTGATCTGGCCGGCGGCGGCTCGGGCGCGCTCCAGCGAGCGCGAGCCGATCAGCACCGGTCGCCCCGCCGCGGCCAATCGCAGTGCGATGCCCTGGCCTTCTCCGCCCGTACCTCCAATCAAACCCACCGGGGAGCTCTTCATCCGGCCATTATAGCCAGGCGGCAGGCGGGAGCGCTGCTCACCGGCTTGACGCCCCGACGCTTCGGCCCGGCGGTCAGGCCGCGCCTGAGGACACGGGTGGGGCCTCTTTTCACCCCCAATCCGCTTGCTCTTCCCAGGGGGGGGTCGCCACCACCGGTCGCGGCCAGCCCTCGAAGCAGCAGTCGTCTGGCGGCGGGCATTGCGCGCCTGGCAGCTGGCCTTTGACGGCCTCGGCGAGCCGGGGCGCCAGAACCAACTTGGTCGGCCAGGCAGTGATCAGGTTGGACTCTTGGAGAAGGCTGACTTCTGCAGGCCGTTTCCCACCAGGAGTTCGTCCCTCGGCCCGGGTGGCGCGATAGGTCGCCCACTGCGTGTTGCGCAAGTCGATCCCGGGCAGAATCTCACCGATCTCCCTGCGGGCCTCAGACACCAGTTCTTCCGAGCTCAGCGAGCACCCTCGCTCGGCGATTTCGCCGCCCAGCTGCCACACCCTCCGATCTTGTGAGTCCCGGTGGGTCGTGATCGTGACTCGCGTCTTGGCGCCATCGATGCAATGGCCGTAAAGCTCCGGGAGGTCGCCACGAACCATCACCATGTGAAGTGGGCGCTCCTGCGAGCGACCCGGGGCCAGCCCCAGAAGCTGGCGAAGGGCCGTGTTGCCGCGGCCCGCCGTGAGAATGACGGAGCGAGGCTCGATCCGCAGGTACCGGCCAAAACTGCTGAGTTGCAACAGCCCCACGCTCCCTTCCCGGACCTGGGCCTCGAGTCCGTCCGGGAAAGCGATCCGGAGCAATCTCCCGGCGTGGCGGGCCGCCAGGTTCTGGAGGAGGGAATGGGCGTCGATGACCCATTCATCGACCCTCCAAACCTTTCCGGGACAGCCTTCCAAAATGGCGGGACGGGCGCTCCCCGGGATTGCAGCCATCCGCGAGGAAAGCAGCAGGCTGGCCGATCGCGCGCCCCAGCGGGAGCGCAGCGATCGCGTCTCCCAAAACAGGCAATGCCTGGACAGAACGGTGGTCTCCGTAAGGTCCGGCTGGCGCCGGCCCTTCAGACAATCGTGCCAGATTGCCGGCATGCGGCGGACCGCTCGTGCCGACCCCGTCAGCAGACCCTTGAGACTATACTTCAGCCCGCCGTGCAGGATGCCCTGTGAGAGGACGGTCTGGCCCATTCCCAGGTCGCCCGCTTCCAGAAGTGCCGCCTGGTAACCATCTCGAACCAGTTCGTCGAGCAGCCAGAGGCCGGCGATTCCGCCGCCGAATATGACTGCGTCCAGTTTCACCACATCCGTTGGCGGGGCGGGCCGGCGATTCCGATCCCTCAACTTTCAGTCTCCGCTCCCGGCACTGCGAGAGCCGCGATGTCCTCGGCCAGGTGCTGGGGGTTCAGGCTGCCGATCAGCAGCGTGTCGACGTAGGGGTCGGCCGCGAGGAACTGGATGGCTCGCCGCGGGGCCAGGCGTCCCGAGGCCAGCCCCTTCTTGACGACGACGCCCCTCTCCATTTTCCGAGCCAGTTCCAGAATCGGCCGGTGTTCAGTGTTGCGGGCGTTGAATTCCACCATGATGACGTCGGCCCATTCCAGGGCGGTCCGGAAGCCTTGTGAGGTGTAGCCCGAGAAGCCGATGGCTCTGGTCAGACCCCGCTGCTTCAGATCTACGAGTGCCGCCACGGCGTCGCTCTGCAGCTGGATCGCCATGTCTTCTCCGTTGGAGTGGAGGAACAGGATGTCGACCCAAGCCGTCTTCAGCCGTTCGAGGCTCTCCGAGACGCTCCTCTCGATCGCCTGGCGGGAATAGCAATACCTCGACTGGCCCTGCCGAAAGGTTTCTCCAGCCTTGGTGGAAAGGACGAATTCCTGGCGCCGGTGAGCGAGGCTGCGGCCGATCCGTTCCTCGCTCGAGCCGTAGGCGGGTGCAGTGTCGATGTAGTTGATGCCCGAGTCGAGGACGGAGTTGAGCAGCCGGCGAGCCTCGGCATCACTGGGCAATGGGTAGGGTTCGGGGTACTTGATCTTCTGGTTTCTTCCGACCTTGAAGGCGCCAAAGCCGAGACGCGTCACCTCGAGTCCCGTGGAGCCCAAACGCCTCTTCTCCAACTTGATTCTCACCTCCTGGGCGAGTTCGAACCCGCCCCCGAGAACGATTCATGCTAGCTCAAAGCGAGCACGGAGGGCCACCCGGCTCAGCTTGGCCACCTGCTGACTGGAGTCGAAAGCGAGCCCCGAAAGGCGCCGCGGCTTCTCAACCCGAGGAGGATTCAGGGAGATTGGAGTCCAAGAGGCGCTGAACGTGTTGGCGCAGTCCGGCCGGGGAGCGGGTTGCCACTTCTTCAGTCACGTCCAGCTCTGCCAGGAGGTGTCCCGGCTGCCCCAGGACGAGGAGCCGCTGGGCCGACTCGATCGCTTCGTCCAGTTGGTGGGTGACTTGCAGCACGGTGGTGTTCCGGGCGCGAGCCGCTTGCAGGAAATCGGCTCGCAATCGGGCGCTCGTCACCTCGTCGAGATGCCCGAAGGCCTCGTCGGCCAGGATCAGTTCGGGTTGCAGGACGAAGGCCCGTGCCAGAGCGACCCTCTGACGCATTCCCCCCGAGAGCTGGGCGGGGTAGGCCTCCAAAAAATCTTCGAGTCCCAGCCGCACCAGCCATCGCCGTGCCCGCTGCCGCCGTTCCTCCGCCTGGACGCGCAGGAACTCCAGCCCCAGGGCGGCATTCTCCCACGCCGTCCTCCACGGCAACAGGCGGTCTTCCTGGAAGACCAGAGCCAGTCGTCCTCGAAACCAGTCGAAATCCCGTGCCGGATCGCGGCCCGCGACCCGCACCCGGCCGCAACTGGGGTTTTCCAGGCCGGCCAGGATCCGAAAGAGAGTCGATTTGCCGCAGCCCGTGCGCCCCACCAGGCAGACCCGCTCTCCTGGCTGCACCTGGAAGCTCAGTTCGGAAATGGCGGTCACCTCCGAGCCGCCTCTGCCGCGATAGACCTTGCGCAGACGGGTCACCTGGACGTGGAGCCCGGCCTCGGATCGAGCAATCACGCTGCCCTCCAGCGCAGGCTCCGCCTTTCGAGCCAGCCAACCAGCTGCTGGGCCACCAGGAGGATCGCGACCAGAATCAGTGTCCAGGCAAAGATGTCGGCGATGGACAGCTGTGACTGAGCTACCGTCAACCCGTAGCCGATCCCCGAAGTCGCGCCCACCAGTTCTGCAATCGTGACCACCCGAATGGCCAGGCTCAGATTCACCTTCCAGCTCGTCAGCACTGCGGGCCACACGGCGGGCAGGATCAGGGCGCGGAACAGGTCGACCGGGC
>JBFKLX010000068.1:0-23912 GCA_041630155.1 Acidobacteriota bacterium | reverse complement strand
TGCCGCAGCCCTGGCAGGTGTGTGACTCCCGGCCCGCGTCAGCGACGATGCGCTGGCCTGCTTCCGAGATTCGGTCGGGGTTGGCCTCCGAGAAGCGGACCTGCACGCCCTCCTGTATCGAACCGTTGGGGCGCACGTTGTGAATCCCCAGGGCCTCCTGGATTTCAGGGCTCGAGAACTTGGTCGCAAGGTAGCGCACGACGTAGTCCGGGATGGAGGTGGCGAAGGGAATCTGCTTGTTGTCGGTGTAGCCGGCCGGTTCGAAGCTCATGTGAGCAAACATCCGGACGTAGTCTTCCAGCGGCACGCCCCGCTGCAGTCCCATGGAAATGGCGATTGCCCAGGCCATGGCCATGCCTTGCAGGGTGGACCCCTGCTTGGCGAAGTTTACGAAGATCTCGCCCAGGTTGTTGTCTTCCGGGTAGAGCCCCATGGTGAGAAAACCCTTGAAACCTTTGATCCGAAACTCGTGCTGGTAGGCCGGGTGATCTTTGGGCATGTTGCGCTGCACCGGCCCCGAATTCTCCTTCCTCCGCTCCTTGTTCGAGAGGGGCTGCACCATTTTGCAGCCGTCGCGATAGATGGAGACCGACTTCATCCCATGCTTCCAGCCCTCGACGTAGGCGTTTCGGATGTCATCGACAGTGGCCTCGTGGGGCAGGTTGATGGTCTTGGAGATGGCCCCGGAGAGGAAGGGTTGGACCGCTCCGCACATTTTGATGTGGCCCAGGTAGTGAATGGCCCGAGTGCCGTTCAAAGGCCGATCGGCGCAATCGAAAATGGCCAGATGCTCGGCCCGCAGATGGGGAGCGCCCTCGATGGTTTCGTGTTTCTCGATGTGTTCCTGGATCTCCTCGATCTGCTCCGGGCTGTAGCCCAACTTTTTCAGTGCTCGTCCGATCGTATTGTTGACGATTTTCAGAGTCCCGCCACCCACCAGTTTTTTCAGCTTGACCAGCGAAAACTCCGGTTCGATGCCGGTGGTGTCGCAGTCCATCATGAAGGCAATCGTCCCGGTGGGCGCCAGCAGCGTTACCTGGGCGTTGCGCCAGCCCGACTGTGATCCCATCACGATCGCCTCGTCCCAGGCCTCCATGGCGGCGTGCAGCAAGTCCATGGGAACCAGAGCCGAGTCGATGGAGGAGAGGGCCTCCCGGTGTTTGTGCATCACCCCCATCATGGGAACCCGGTTCTTTTCGAAACCCTCGAACGGCCCCCGCTTTTCAGCGATCCGGGCACTGGTGAGATAAGCCTCACCCGTCATCAAGGCGGTCATTGCGGCGGCCAGGTTGCGGGCCGGCTCACTGTCGTAAGCCACGCCGCGGGCCATCAGGTACGCTCCCAGATTGGCGTAACCCAAGCCCAGTGTCCGGTACTCGTGGCTGATCTTGCTGATCTCGGCAGTCGGATAGCTGGAATTGTCGACGATGATCTCCTGGGCCGTGATCATGATGCGGACGGCGTGACGGAACGAGCCTATATCGAAACGCCCGTCCGGTTGCAGGAACTTCATCAGGTTGATGGAGGCCAGGTTGCAGGCCGAATTGTCCAGGAAAACGTATTCCGAGCAGGGGTTGCAGCCACGGATCGGTTCCGTGTTGGGGCAGGTGTGCCAGTCGTTGATCGTAGTGGAGAATTGCACACCGGGATCCCCGCAGATCCAGGAGGCTTCGGCAATCCAGTCCATCATTTCACGGGCCTTGTAGGTGTCGGCCACCTCGCCCGTAGTCACCTTGCGCGTCTTCCACTCCCGATCCTCCAAAACGGCCTCCATGAAGTCGTCGGTGACCGAGACGCTGTTGTTCGCATTCTGGAACTGGACGCTCCGATAGGCCTCCCCGTCGATCGAGTCATCGTAGCCCATCTCGATCAGCTTCTGGGCCTTTCGCTCTTCGGAGGCCTTGCACCAGATGTACTCTTTGATGTCGGGGTGATCGGCGTTGAGGATGACCATCTTGGCCGCCCGCCGTGTGGCGCCCCCCGACTTGATGGCGCCGGCGAAACTGTCGAATCCCCGCATGAACGACACGGGCCCCGAGGCGAACCCGCCCACCGCCAGCGGCTCGAACGAAGATCGGATGCGCGACAAGTTGACCCCGGACCCGGACCCCCCCTTGAAGATCATCGCTTCGGTGCGGGCCAGCTTCATGATCGAAGCCATCGAATCGCCGACGGCGTTGATGAAGCAGGCCGAGCACTGCGGTTTCTTGTGGATGCCCAGATTGAACTGCACCGGGGAGTTGAACGCCGCGACCTGGTGCAGCAGCAGGTAAGTCAGCTCCTCGTTGAAGGCCCGAGCGTCCTCGCGGGTTGCAAAGTATTTCCCCTTCTCGCCCCACTTGGTGAGGGTATTGGCGATGCGGCCGATCAGCTGCTTGAGGCTGTGCTCCCGGTTGGGCTTGCCGACGTGGCCCCGGAAGTACTTGCTGGCGACGATATCGGTGGCGCGTTGGGACCAGAACTCGGGAAACTCCAGGTCCTCTTGCCGGAACGCAATCTCTCCCGTGTTCCAGTCTTTGATCTCCGCAATCCGCTTCTCCCATTTGACATCGTCGAAGGGATGCACGTCCCCCTTCGTGAAGCGTCTCTCAATCGTCACGCCCTCTACCGGCCGGGCCTGATTGGCCACTTTCTTCATCGGTCGTCCTCCCAGTCTGGGTGCTGGAGTTCTGGCTCTTTTTGGGTGTCGCCGTCACGCGAAAACGCCCGTTATTGGTTACCCGCGAAGGCCTCGTGTGAACCAAGCTCGGCCATTGTAGTGGCCGACTCCGACATTTTTCCGACGCCCGTCAACCGTGTGGCTTGTCTCTGTCACGGCGCCCTGAGCCCGTCCCCTCTGGAGGTGGCTTCATTTCAATTTTACTAAATTTCTACCGATTCTGGCTCGCAGCTCTGATTCGGCCAAACCCTGAATGCTCAGAGTCTTGCGCCGCGATTTGTGACCCGACACCAGTTCGATCCGGCTCTTGGGGAGTTCCAGCAGGGAGGCCAGCCATTGAACCAGTTGGCGGTTGGCCCGATCGTCCAGGGGAGGCGCGGTGAGGCGGACCTTGAGTGCTCCTTGCAGCACCCCTGCCACCGCTGTCCGGGCGGCTCGCGGTTGAACCCGAACTCGCAGGAGGAGCTGCTTCCCGCGCTGCTCGATCTCGAGCTCGTCCAGCCGGGTCATGAGGCGCGCGGGCCGAAGATGGCGGTGCCGATGCGCAGCAGCGTGGCCCCCTCCTGGATGGCAACCGGGTAGTCACCGCTCATGCCCATCGAGAGCTGGTCGAGGGGCCTCGGCCGGCTGCGATTCACTTGTTCCAGCAGCTCCCGCAGGCGTGCGAAATAAGGGCGGACCTTCTCAGGATCGGGGTCGTAGGGGGGGATCGCCATGAGGCCGAGGAGTCTCAGCGATGCCTGAGAGTCGACGGCCTCGATCAGAGGCTCGAGGTGTTGGGGATCCGTCCCGGATTTCTGGGGTTCGTCGCCCACGTTGACCTGGATCATGACGCGCAGCGGTTGAGCACGCCCCACCGCCAGCCGCCCCAGCCGTTTTGCCAGCTTGAGGCTGTCCACCGTCTGCACCACGTCGAAGAGTTCGACCGACAGCTTGGCCTTGTTGGACTGCAGGTGGCCGATCAAGTGCCACTCCAGCCCGCCCCGGCAGCGAGGAATCTTCTCTTCCGCCTCTTGAATCCGATTCTCTCCGAACAGCAGCTGGCCGGCATCGGCGGCACAGGACACCGCCTCGGGCGGGAAGGTCTTGGAGACGGCCAGCAATTGAATCTCCTCGGGCCGGCGTCCGCAGCGCACGGCGTGCTCCGCGATGTCGTCGCGCAGATGCAGCAAGTTGGAGGCGATGTCTGACACGTCGCTGGCACCCTGAGTCAGGAGTTCGCTACCCGAGTCTGGCGGCCCCCCAGTCACGGCAAGGCCGAGCCGAGGCAAGTATAACCCGGCCGGCCTCGAGACGATTCTGCAATGCAGGCGAGACGGCGCGGCAGCGTCAAGGACCGGCTCTGCCACCCCAGGCCCCCAAGCGGGGAAAGCTCGAGGCTCATTGGTCCCGGCGGGCGTTGCCCTCGGCCCCAAGCCCCAGAGGCGTGTTACCATTGGCGCGCATTCTCGGAGGCTCGGCCGTGAAACCCTGCTTCGTGACGTTCGAGGGGATCGAGGGATCGGGAAAAACCTTGCAACTACAGATGTTGGAGGCCGATCTGCGGGGCCGGGGGGTACCCTTTCTTCTGACTCGGGAGCCGGGCGGCACTGCCTTCGGGGAACAGGTGCGGAGCATCCTGCTGCGACATGACGGCGTGACGCGCGAGCCCCTGGCTGAGCTCCTGCTCTATCTGGCCGACCGCTACCAGCATCTGCATCAAGTCGTCGAGCCCGCTCTGGCCCAGGGGCTTCACGTGTTCAGCGACCGCTATCATGATGCCACGGTGGTGTACCAGGGCCTGGCCCGGGGAATCGGCTTCGCTAAAGTGAAGCGGCTGGCGGAAGTCCTGGAGTTGCGAACACCCGATTTGACTTTGGTGCTGGATCTTCCCGTCGAGGCGGGCCTGGAGCGGGCGCGCCGGCGCGACAGCAAAGACGAGAATCAGCAATGGGGTCGGTTCGAGGCGGAGTCGCGGGCTTTCCACGACAGGGTGCGCGAGGGATACCACTTGCTGGCCAACCAGGAGCCGGAGAGAGTCGTCCTGGTCGATGCCGCAGGCCAACCGCGGGAGGTGTTCGCGCGCATCTTGAAGCTCCTGGCGGCTCGCGGCATCCTGACTGGCCCACCGCCCCGGGAAAGGCCGCCGGGCGCCGCGGGTGCGGAGCCGGCCAACAAGAGCAGTTGACGGGCTCCGGCTCGTTCTCGAAGAGGGCCTCGATGAGGCCGAGGCCCTGGAAGACAGTGATTCCCATGAAGCTCCGAGATTTCATCGGCAACCGACGCCTGGTCTCCCTGCTTCACAAAGGGCGAGTCCCCCCGACCGCTCTGTTCAGCGGCCCTGAGGGAGTCGGCAAGAAGACCCTGGCGCTGTCCCTGGCCATGCGGGCCAACTGCCGAACGCCCGAATCGGGGGAGGCCTGCCAGACCTGCTCCTCCTGCCACAAGGCCCTGACCGGACAGCATCCGGACGTGAGGCTGATCGACCGCGAGTGGCTGGAGCGTTTCGCCAAGAGCCGCAAGCGGTCGTTCAATCCTCAGGTGATTCCCATCGAGGTAGCCCGGGAGCTGGTCAGGGAGGCCCAGTTTCGACCCTACGAGGGGAAGCTCCGGTTCTTCATCATCGACGAGGCCGAGAAACTCAACGAACCGGCCGCCAACGCCATGCTCAAGACCCTGGAAGAACCCCCCGAGGCGACCCATTTCGTGCTCGTCACCCCCTATCCGGAAAGCCTGCTCGAAACCGTTCGCTCCCGCTGCCAGCAGTTTCTCTTCCAGGCGCTGAGCCGCCAGGAGATTCGCTCCTACCTGGAGCGTCAAGGTGAAAGCGAGGCGGAGCTGCGTTCTGCCTTGGCCGGGGGCAGCATCGGGCGGGCTCGGAGCCTGGATCTGGAGAGGGAGCGGGCCGATCGCGGCCAGATGGCCAAGCTGCTGGCGGAGTGGTCGCGCCAGCGCTCCTTCGCGCGGCTCTTCCTGGCGTGTGAAGGCAAGCACTTGCGGCAAGACCTGAAGAACCGCGAGCGGGTCCTGGAACTGCTGGCTGTCCTCCGGACTGTCGTGCAGGACTGCTATTTCCTGGGTTTGGGACAACCGGAACGGGTCGCCAACACGGAGCAGCTGGAACTGCTCGAAGAGGCCGCCCGACATTGTCCTCTGGATTGGCTGCGGAAGTTTCTTTACCATATCGATGAGGCGCGGCTGGACGTGAAGCAGTACGTTCAGCCGCTGATGTCTTTCGAAGCCCTGTGGCTGAAGAGTCTGGAAGATGCTGGAGATCGTCCGAGTCAGGTTTGAGACCACCAAGAACGCCTCCGAGTTCCTGGCTCAGCAGCTGGGGTTGCGGGTGGGAGACCGGTGCGTCGTGAGCACCGACCGAGGCGTCGAACTGGGGATCGTGCTGGAGCACCGCCAAACCGAGGCCATGAACTTCAGCGACGCCAAGATCCACAAAGCACTTCGACGGGCCACCGAACGGGACCTCTACCTCTACGCCAAGAAGGCCGACCGCGAGGAACAAGCCCACGCACTCTGCCGAAAACGCATCAAAGTCCGGCGTTTGCCCATGAAACTGTCCCGCGTGGAATACATTTTCGACGGCAGCCGGGTGGTCTTCTACTTCACGGCCAACAAGCGGGTCGACTTCCGGGAACTGGTCAGGGATCTGGCCCGGGAGCTCAAGACCCGTATCGAGATGCGCCAAATCGGGGCGCGAGACGAAGCCCGGCTACTGGGCGGGCAGGGATGCTGCGGCACCGGCGAGAATTGTTCGTCGATGTTTCTGCAGGATTTGGAGTCAGTCACCGTCAAGACGGTCAAGGCTCAAAAACTGGGCATGAACCCCAACCGCCTCTCCGGGATGTGCGGCCGTCTCAAGTGCTGCTTGAACTTCGAAGTACCCGCCGAGCAGAGGCGCCGAAAGCGCCGCCGTCCCAGGTGAGGATCGCAGCCCTCGTGGGGCGAAACCGCCACTCTCGAGTCTGGCGCCGGGAGTCTCAGGCTTTGTCCGGGACCCGCGCCAGGCGAATCCTCTTAGCCCCCTCGCGCTGCATCCGCCGGCAGCAGTCCAGAAAATCCTCCGAGCCCCGTTGCACCTGTGCGAAGTGGTTGACGGGCATCCAGCCGATGGGCAGGAACACCCTCCCCTGAGCTGCGTAAAAGATGCCGATATCGAAGACGGGCTGTGGATTGCCGCCCCAGACCCGAGCCGGAAGGTGGGCCCATACCAGTGAACCCGGCGGGGGGTAGATCGTCTGGTTCTCGCGGGGAACCTGGGAGAGAGCCGGGTGAGCCTGGGCAGCAGGGATCTGAAAGGAGATCTCCGGGCCGGACCACATGGCGTGGACCGCCTCGGACTCGAGCGAGGCCTCCAGTTGCTCCCAGATGGCCCGGCAGGTGGCGGGCGCTTCGTCCTCCAGGAGTTGGGCCACGGCTTCGAGACCCTCCTCCGGAAAACTGACGCGCAACTTTCGTCCCGGCATGACGACCACTATAGCTCAGGGGCTTGGGGCCTGGGGCGTAGGGCGCAGGGTCCTTGCCCTGATTCGATCCGGACCCGGGTTGGAGTCGACCCCCGCTGTCCCGAGCTGCTACAGAGCGGGTGACGCCGCCATCTTGCCGGTGATTCCGTCGGGGACGGCTCGAGGCATGGTGAGAGCGTGTGGCGAAGGGGTGCAGCCGCCAGGCGCCCCGCCCAAGTCCCGAGCCCCACGCCCCTACGCCCCTCTCCTCCCTTCCCTCACACTGTTTGCTCCCGTAGAATTCAGCCAGCGATCATTCCGGAATGGGGGAGGATTCGATGAAGCAGGGAAGACGCACGATGCTGAAGGGCGCCGGATTGGCGGCGTTGGGAGCGGGGTTCTGGGCGAGGCTGGAGCGGGTGGCCGCCCAGCAGCGGGAACCGACGCTACGCGAGGTGCTGGGCCGGCAGGCCACGGGCGCCAGTGAAGCGCTGCTCCTGAAGCCGCAGCCCGGGGAAGAAGGGCCGCCGGCTCCGGCTGGTTATGACCGGCTCCCCTTGGAGTGGAACAAAGCGACCGTCAAACGCTTCAAGGACGAACTGGCCAAACGGGAGATCGAGGCCTTCCTGGTCCGCGACCGCCTCAACATGATTTACCTGACCGGCTACTGGCACACTCCGACGGAGCGCCCCCAGGCTGCCTTCATGAATCGGGACGATCCGGACCCCTGGTTCTTTTATCCCTCGCTGGACCGGGACCTGGTGACCAGTTGGTGGTACGGCGGCGGGCGAACCTATTTCGACTTTCACCACGCAGAGGGTGCCTTCCCGCACCAGGGAGTGGTGCAGCAAGGGGCCAAGGTCGACCTCTTCAAGTTCATGCTGGAAGGCGTCAAACAGCACGGCGTTCAGGGCAGCCGGATCGGCATCGACGGAGAGCTCTACCCTTCCGAGATCCAGAAGGCCGGTGAGGTTCTCCGGGGAGTGGAGTTCGTGGACGTTTCGGATGTGCTGTTGGAGATGCGCCAGGTCAAGACCCCGGAGGAGTTGGCGCTGTGGCGGAGGGCCTACGTCTATTTCGATCGCGCGCACGCCTTTGCCCGCGACTACGTCCTGACCCATGGTACGGACGTGACCGACTACGAAGTGGCCGTGGCCACCGAGACCTGGATCAACGATCAGCTCTGGTCGGACCTGGACCTGGCAGGGGGTGCGCTCCATCACGGTGTGGAGAGCCGGATCGGCTTTGGCGTACGGGTCGGCCCCGTGACCGGCTATCCTCATCCCAACCAGCCGTATTTCAACCGGATCGGCCGCAACCTGGCCCTACAGGTGGCGGGGGGCTGCTCGATCGGCGGCTACGGACACGAGAACTACCGTGCGTTCATCATTGCCGACCGGGCGGGAAACATCGATCCGCACATGCGCAGGCTGTGGGAGGTCAGCCGCGATTGCTGCGACATGCAGGTGGAGTTGTCCGTCGAGGGAGTCACCTGTTCCTCTGTGGCCTACGCGATCCACAAGCATCAGGTGAAGCAGGGAGTCGCGCCCTATGTCTACCACCGCCCCGCCCACGGCGCGGGAGTGGAGGGTCACCAGAGCCCCTACCTGGCATTGGGTGACCACACCATGCTGCGGCGCAACATGTGTTTCTCCGAGGAGCCGGGGCTGTACGATCCCGAGCGCGGATGCGGCTTCAACTGGAGCGACACCGTGGTGGTCGGTGTCAACCGGGGCTACCGTATGAGCCGGGTGCCTTACAGTACGGAGTGGTGCTGGTTGAAGCTCTGATCGGACCCGGGGAGTGCGGCTGCCTCCCTCGGGGGCGCCCCAGCCGAGCCCCGGGTCACTCGCAGCGGAGCGCGCGAATGGGCTCGGTGACGGCGGCTCGTCGGGCGGGCAGCCAGCAGGCCATCAGCAGCACCGCCGTCAGGAGCAGAGGCATCCCCAGGAAGGTCACGGGATCCAGGAACTCGACGCCGAAGAGGAGGCTGCGCAAGGCTTGGCTCGTCCCCAGAGCCAGCAACACCCCCAGACCAATCCCGATCAGGCCGAGGGTCAGACCCTCGCCCAGGACCAGACGCATGATGCGGCTCCGGGTGGCGCCCAGGGCGATGCGCACACCGATTTCGTGCTGCCGCGACCCAACCGCGTAGGAGACCACCCCGTACAGTCCGATCGCCGCCAGCAGGACCGCCCCGAATCCGAGCAGGCTGAGACCCGCCGTGCCTCCCATCCACGGGCCCAGAGATTCGGACACCACCTGGCGCATGCTTCGCGGGTTGGTGACCGGCAGATCGGCGTCCAACTGCCGGATGACCTGGTGCAAGGAGGGCGTGACCGCCAAAGGATCGCCGCGCGTTCGAGCCAGCAGGAACCGACGGCGTGTGGAGGACTGGAGCTGGGGCAAGTAGACTACGGCTGCCTGGTCCTCGCTCAATTGGAAGACCTTGGAGTCACCCACTACCCCGACGATTTCCAGGGGTGCGGATTGGGATTCGTTGCGGAGCACGATGCGCGTTCCCAGCGGACTCCCGGTGGGCCAGTAGGTGTCGAGCCAGCGCTGATTGACCAGCGCCACGCGAGGGGCCTGGCCGTCGTCTCCCGATTCCAGCGTCCGCCCCTGAAGCAAAGGGATTTGCAGCGTCTCGATCGCGCGGGGCGAGATCCAGAACAGGTTGGCGACGCGCCGATCCTCCGGTCCGGGAGGCGGATGACCCACGATGGTGAACTCGTCCCCCATGCTCTCGAAATTGAGGGGCAGGGGGTAGACAGTCGCGGCGTCGGCAATCCCGGGCAAGCCTTTCACGCGCTCAGCCAGCTCCTCGTAGAAGAGATTCTGCTGTTGTGCGGAGGGGTATTGGGTGTCGGGCAATTTCAGCTCCAGGGTCATCAACCGGTCCGGCTCGAACCCCATGTCGACCTGGCTGAGACGGAAGAAGGTCTGGAGCATGAGGGCAGAGCCGGCCAGGAGAACCGTGGCCAGGGCGGTCTCTCCCACCACCAGCAGCTTGCGCAGGCGCTGGCCGCCGGCAGAGTCTCGGCCGCTGTGGGCTCCCTCTTTGAGAGCCGGTGAGGCATCGATGCGAGTGGCCTGCAGGGCGGGGGCGAGCCCGAAGAGCAGAGAGGCGAGAATCGATACCAGCAGGGCGAACAGCAGGGCCTTGGCATCGACTCCAATCCTGCCCACCCGATAGAGCTCTCCCGGAATCGCCTGGTCCATCAGGTTGCCACCCCAGGCCGCCAAGGCCGTACCCAAAACGCCACCGGCCACGGCAACGGCCAGGCTCTCGGTCAACAGCTGTCGGACGATGCGCCCGCGGTTGGCACCCAGCGCCGTGCGCAACGCGATTTCGCGACTCCGTCTGGAAGCCCGCGCCAGCTGCAGGTTGCCCAGATTGGCGCAGACGATCAACAACAGGAATCCGGCCGCCCCCAACAAGGCATGGGTCGTCGCACGGAACATGTCGTAGAAGAAGAGCAGGGCTTCCCGCAGCGGGACGACCCGGGCGCCTTTGAGATGGTTGGACTGGGGATACTCCCGGGCCAGCCGCCCCATGATGGTGTCCAGTTCCGCCTGTGCCGAGGCGAGATCGTGGCCCGAGGCCAGTCGGCCCACTACCAGGAGCGGTCCGTCCAGGTCCCGCTCTTCGTCCCAGGGTCGCAGAGAGAGGGGTTTCCAGAGCTCGACTCCCGCGAAGGGGAAGACGAAACTGGCCGGCATCACTCCGATGATGCGATGGGGCCGCTCGTCCAGTCGCAACTCCCGGTCGAGTATGTGGGGATCCTGCCCGAACCGGTCGCGCCACAATCCTTCGCTGATGACCACCACGTCGTCTCGGCCCGCCTCTTCCTCTCCCTCCTGAAAGACCCGTCCCAGGAGCGGGCCCGTTCCCAGTAAAGGAAACAGGTTGGGGGTCATCGAACCACCCGTGATCTGGACTGCCTGAAGCGTGTCTTCCGGGGAGGACACCTTGTAACTGGAGTAGAAGTATCCACCCAGGCCTTGCAGGCTGTGGCTCTGCTCTCGCCAGTCTCGGAAATTGGGAACCGAGACCCGCAGCCGCTCCTGTCCCAGTCCCTCATCGGTCTGCCACAGGTGCACCAGATTCTCCGGGTCGGCGAAAGGGAGCGGGCGCAGCAGGAAGGCGTTGTAAACGCTGAAGAAGACCGTCAGGGTGGCGATCCCCAGGGCCAGCGTCAAAATCGCGACTGCCGCGAAGCCCTTGCTCTTGCCCAGCGTCCGCAGGGCATACGAGGCGTCCTGGCGCAGCACGTCCCAATGCTCCCGGGGAGCAGTCTCGAGGATTCCCAGACAGGTCCCGAGCCAGAGTCTCAGCGTGCTCATCGCCCCTCCTTTGCGCGCGGCGGCCCGATACTGTTCGTCGAACACCTCTTCCATCTCGGTACCGAAGTCGGCCCGGAAATCGAAAGGGTAGATGCGCAGCAGTCTTCGGAAGAAGGAGGGGCTCCGGGGGCGGCGCCGGTCAGGCATGTTGCGGTCCTCCCAGCAAGTCGCTGCGCCGAGCCAGCGATACGAGCTGTTCCAGACGCTCGGCTTCGGCGGCCGCCACCGACCTTCCCAGGGGGGTGAGGCGGTAGTAGCGGCGCCGCGGGTCGTCCAGAACCCGCCGCGGACGCTCCAAGTGCTCCTCGATCCAGCCGTCTCGCAAGAGCCGTTTGATGATGCCGTAAAGAGTCCCGGTGCTCAGCGCCACGCGCCCGTCGGTCTTCGCCTCGACCTCCTTGATGATCCCATAGCCGTGCTTGTGCCCTTCGGCCAGACACATCAGAACGTGAAACACCGCAGGGGAGAGAGGCAGGTGCTCCCGGACCTCATCGGTTTTCATCAGACTCTTCCTCCTGACTACTTTTCTGCATTACGTCGTCCCACGACGTATTCAGATTCAATCTAACATACGTCGTGGCGCGACGTAAAGTTCAAAATGAATCGGGACGTGAGGCGTCGGGCCCCAGGTGTGATGGTGGGAGGGGGAGGAACGGCCGGTTCAAGGGGGCGGAGGTTCGTCTTCTCGCAACTCCTGCAGTTCCCCCATCTCCCGGAGGTAACCCAGGACCCGGTGCGCCTCTTCCTCGTCGATTCTTCCAATCGCGAAGCCGACATGAACGAGCACGTATTCTCCAATCGAGGCGTCGGGGACGTGAGACAGACTGACTTTTCGTTCGATCCCCTCGAAGCTCACGGTACCGCTTCTCAGGAGGGGGTCCTGGCGTGGATCTCGATGATCTTTCCTGGAACTGCCAGACACATGGTTCAAAACCTCGGAAGGAATCAGGCGCCCTGCTCCACACTGTTGGAACCCTTGCGTTTGCTGGCCAGCCGCTGCTCCAGAAACTGCGTCCAGTCCTGCAGTCCTTCCCCGGTCCGCGCCGAGCAGGTCAGGACGCGGCCGGAAGAGTTGAGGGTGGAGATTCGCTGAAGAACCGTTTCGACGTCGAAGTCGACGTGGGGCAGGAGGTCGCACTTCGTGATCAGCGTGACGGCGGCGCGCGCGAAGATGGCGGGGTATTTGAACGGTTTGTCGTCTCCTTCGGTGACGGAGAGGAGCGCGACTTTGAAATCCTCGCCCAGATCGTAGGAAGTGGGGCAGATCAGGTTGCCGACGTTTTCGATGAACAGGATGTCCGGATGGAGCCAGGCGACTTTGGCCAGGGCCTGCTGGACGAGCCGGGCGTCCAGGTGGCAGGAGCCTCCGGTCAGAATCTGATGGGCTCGGATACCCAGGGCCCGGATCCTCTCCGCGTCGCGCTCGGTGGCAATGTCTCCCACCAGGACCGCGGCCTGGTAGCCCAGGGGGCGCAGCCGGGCCAGTGATGCTTCCAGAAGAGTCGTTTTTCCCGCTCCCGGCGAAGCGATGAGATTGAGGGTGAGCGTCCCGGATTCTCCCCAGTCCGCCCGCAGCTGTTCGGCAGCCGCCTGGTTGGCCGCCAGAATTTTTTGCCGAACGTCCAGCAGTTGGCCCTTTCGATTTTCAGGCATCGCTGTTCTCCTCGGTCAGGAAGGAGACTTGCCGCAGGTCCAGCGCGTCTCCTCCTTCTATCTCGAGAGCGGCTCCGCACTGACCGCAGAGGCGGAGCCAGCAGCCCGGCGAACGCTCGGCGGTCCGACCGCATTGGGCGCAGCACTGGCGGGCGGGCCTCCATTCGACATCCAGCCTGGCGGTTTCGTCCGGCCCTCCGGCCACCACGGCCTGCCAGGCGAAGCGAAGCAGATCCGGCTCCACCGCCCACAGCTCTCCGACCGCCATGCGCACCCATTCCAGGCGACCCGGCCCGTGGGCCCGCACCGCTTGCCTGGCGGCCTCGTGAATGCTGGAAGCTATCCCGATCTCGTGCACCCTCACTCCTTGCTTTCGGGGATCGGTCTCTAGCAAGGATCGTACCACTCGTGTCAAAGAAAGCGCTTCCGGGGGCCGGACTCAGGGGAACTTCGAGGTGCGATCTGAACGTCCCAGATCCCGTTCCCGAGGCGGGCGGAACTGGCCCCCTTCGCCTGCCCCTCATGGGGGCAATTGCCCCATGGCGGGGCGGTGGTTGTAGGTCTTCTGACTGTGCTCGAGAGCTCTCTGCGGGTCCCCCAATCCCAGGAGGCCAAAGAAACCGACCCTCCGGGCCATTGACCCGCCGCTCGCGGCTTGGCATGCGGTTTGCGAGTGCGTAATACAGCGGGTAGGCGTGTGGTCGGCCCGTTTCATGCGTGCATCGCCGTCAAGGCGGGAGGTTTTCATGCCTGACACCTCCAAAAACATTCGGGGCCTCATGCAGTGCAAGGGTTACTCTCGGCGGGATTTTCTGCGTTTCTGCAAATTCGCCGCCGGAGTGGCTGGAATCCAGTCCACGGGCTTGCTGCAAATCGTACACGCCTTTCAGAGCAAGCCGCGCCCTCCGGTGGTCTGGCTTCACTTCCAGGAATGCACCTGCTGCAGTGAGTCCTTCATCCGTTCTTCTCACCCGATCGTCGCCGATATTCTGCTGGACGCGATCTCGCTGGATTACACGGAGACGCTGCAGGCCTTGGCCGGATTCCAGGCGGAAAAGTGTCTGCACGACACGATTTCCAACTTCGCCGGCCAGTACATTCTGCTGGTCGAGGGTTCGGTTCCGACGAAAGACGGAGGGGTGTACTGCACCATCGGGGGCCGGACGGCGGAGGACATCTTGCGCGAGACGGCCCGCGACGCGGCAGCCATCATCGCCTGGGGGAGCTGCGCCTCCAAACGGCTGCATTCAGGCGGCTCGCCCCAATCCGAAGCAGGCCACGCCCATCCACGAGGTGTTGCGCCAGCCGGTGATCGAGGTGCCGGGCTGTCCGCCCATCGCCGACGTGATGACTGGCGTGGTGACCCACATGCTGGTCTTCGACCAACTCCCCGAACTGGACGGGCAGGGACGGCCGCGGGAGTTCTACTCGCGCCGCGTGTACGACCCCTGTTACCGGCGGCTTTATTACGATGCCGGAATGTTCGTGGAGTCCTGGGACGACGAGGCGGCGCGCAAAGGATACTGCCTGTACAAGATGGGTTGCCGGGGGCCGGTCACCTACAACGCCTGCTCGGTGACCCGGTGGAACGAGGGGACCAGCTTTCCGATCCAATCGGGGCACGGGTGCATCGGCTGCAGCGAAAGCGGTTTCTGGGACAATGGCCCCTTCTACCAGCACCTGGCTTCGTTCCCGGGATTCGGGATCGAGAGCACGGCGGACACCATCGGCACCGTTGTCGGGATCGGGACGGCGGTGGGGATCGCCGGTCACGCTTTGGTGACCAACATTTGCAAACGTCGAGAGATCAGCGAACGCGTCGCCCGATCGAACTCGATCGAGGCTGAGTCGGCCCGGCCCGAACAGCCGGAAGAGAAGGAAGAGGTGGAGTGATGGCTCGTGTCGTCGTAGACTCGATCACCCGCATCGAGGGGCATCTGCGGATTGAGGCAGTCGTGGAGGGAAGTGAAATCACCGAGGCCTACAGCTCGGGCACCATGGTGCGGGGCTTCGAAAAGATCCTCAAGGGGCGTGACCCGCGCGACGCCTGGGCGTTCACGGAGCGCGCCTGCGGCGTCTGTACCACTGTCCAGGCACTGGCCAGCGTCCGGGCCGTGGAAGATGCCCTGGGCATCACCATCCCTGCCAATGCGGAATTGATTCGCAACCTCATGTTCTGCACCCAGATGGTGCAGGACCACGCGGTGCATTTCTATCATCTGCACGCCTTGGACTGGGTCGACGTCGTCAGTGCCCTGTCGGCCGACCCGGCTGAGACCTCCCGGGTGGCCCAGTCGATTTCCAGCTGGCCCAGGAGCTCGCCGGGCTATTTTCGCGGGATTCAGGAACGCCTGAAAACGTTCGTCGAAAGTGGGCAACTGGGGATCTTCGCCAACGGCTATTGGGGGCATCCGGCCTACCGACTGCCCGCCGAGGTCAACCTTCTGGCCGTGGCCCACTACCTGGAAGCACTGGAGTGGCAGAAGGAAATCGTCAAGATCCACGCCATTTTCGGGGGCAAGAACCCGCATCCCAACTACCTGGTGGGGGGAGCCCCGTGCTCCATCAACCTGCACGAAGTCAACGCCATCAACACCGAACGCCTCAATCACGTGGGCCGGTTGATCAAGCAGGCCATCGAGTTCGTGGAGCAGGTCTACATTCCCGATCTTCTGGCCATCGCGAGTTTCTACAAGGACTGGACGCTCATCGGCGGCGGCTTGCGCAACTACCTGGTCTACGGAGACTTGCCCACTCAGGGCTACCAGCAGCCCGACTCCTTCAAGTTTCCCCGCGGTGTGATCCTGGATCGAAACCTCGAACAAGTACTGGAAGTCGACGGCACCGACGCGGAGGAGATCAAAGAATACATCGCCCACTCCTGGTATTCGTACTCTCAGGGAGAGGAGGCGGGGCTGCACCCCTGGCAGGGCGAAACTGAGTTCAATTACGCCGGCCCCACACCCCCCTACCAGTACCTGGACGTGGAAGGGAAATACTCCTGGCTGAAGACGCCTCGCTGGCGGGGGCACCCCATGGAGGTGGGGCCCCTGGCCAGGATGCTGGTGGCCTATGCCGTGGGCCGCACCGAGGTGCAGGAGGTGGTCAACGAAGTGCTGGAACGGCTGGACGTCCCGTTGGAAGCCCTCTTTTCGACGCTGGGACGGACTGCCGCGCGCGGTCTGGAGACGCGGCTGGCCGTTCACTGGATGAAGGAGTTCTACGACCAGCTGCTGGCCAACATCAAAGGCGGCAACACCATGACCTCCACGCGGGAGAGATGGGAGCCCTCCACCTGGCCGTCCGAAGCCGAGGGGGTGGGCCTGAGCGAGGCTCCCCGGGGGGCCCTGGCGCACTGGATTCGAATCCGTGACCGCAAGATCGAGAACTATCAGCTGGTGGTGCCCAGTACCTGGAACGCCTCGCCCCGGGACGCCAGCGGGCAGCGGTCCGCCTATGAGGAGTCGCTGATCGGCACTCCCGTGGCCGATCGCGAGCAGCCGCTTGAGATCCTGAGGACGATTCACTCTTTCGATCCGTGCATCGCCTGTGCCGTGCACCTGCACGATCCGCGCGGGGAGCGCGTCCACCAGGTCCGAGTACACTGAGGAGAAGCCCCGAGATGGCCATGAGCGAACCTGGAGCCTTCACGTTTCAGCGTGTCTAGCCGCTCCCCCCGGGTGTGCAATGCCTGGATGGAGGAACCGGAGGCTTTCAGCTGCTGGGAGCCCTGCGCGAGGCGTCACGAATCGTGATCGTGGACGCCACGGTCGACGGCTCGCCCCCCGGCAGCCTGAAGCGCCTGGAACCCCGTTTCGCCTCCGACTATCCCCCCGCTCTGACCGCCCATGACATCGGCCTCAAAGACATGTTGGAGGCTTTTTACCTGCTCGGCACCCCTCCGGAAGTGGTGCTGCTGACCGTCTCCATCGAAATGCCCAGGGAACTGTCGACGGAACTTTCGCCCGGGCTGGCCGCTCGACTGCCCGAGCTGCAGAGACGGGTACGAGAAGAGATCGAGCAGCTGGCCGGCGCACCCGCGTCCTGAGGCTTTGGTTGCTCCCCGCCTGACCTCGTCGCTATAATGTAGTCGTAGTCTTGGAACTTGTTTGAAGTCATCCAGTTCATGGCTTTTTTTATAGCGTTGGAGAAGTTGCTGGAGAGGGCTGGAGAGGGGAGCTTGGGCCGCCTGAAAGAGCGCCGAGCCATTACTCGGAGAGTGTCGAAGTCGAGGCTCACGAAGATTGAGCAGTCGAGCATCATGGGACCGCGCAGGTCCGCCTCGAGAGAGCCGGCCCGGGTCGGCTGATTGACGACACCCGAGTCACCCAGAATCGAGATCGACACCCCCGGCCGACTCGCAACTTCTCGTCATAGAACGGAGATCCTGCAAGAATGGGCCGCGCACCAGCCCGAGTCCCTCTTCAATGCAATGTCTCGTCCATCCTGGAAGCCAACGGTAGTAGCGGGGGCGCATTCTGCCCGGGAGCATTGGGCAATCCCACCCGGAAGTCGCTGCGCCGCGAACCGGGCTGCAGATGGACGGGAACACACCGGCTGGCGCCGGATCTGCATGCGCAGAGGTCGGGGACTCCCCTGATTCCTGCTGACTCCCCGTTCGAAGGGAGAAGTTCATGGCCAAGGAGCTCATCATTACCTCGACCTCGCTCGAGACCAAGCTGGCGATCCTCGAGGACGACCAGGTCACGGAGATTTTTGTCGAACGGACCAAGAACCGCGGCATCCTGGGCAATGTCTACAAAGGACGCGTGACGCGCGTCCTGCCCGGCATGCAAGCGGCGTTCGTGGACATTGGACTGGAGCGGCACGCCTTTCTCTACGTAGCCGATTTTTTCGAAAACATTGAAGAATACGAAGAATTCCTGGGATCGGGGGAGGGTGATCGGAAAGCTCGGCCGGAGGGCGCGCGTTCCCGTCGCAGCCGCCGGCCGCGGCTGCGGCGCCGAGACGCGGACCGAGGCCCCAGGCGAAAGCCCTCCACTCCAGTGGGCGAGCAGCGAGAGGCGAGTGCCCCCGAGCAGCCCGCACCGATCCGGTTGGCCTCGCGAACGCCCGCGGCGGCTCCCGGAGAGGTCCTGCCGAACCGTTTGGAACTCTCCCAACCCCTGCCGGAAAGGCGTTCCGGGAGAAGCTCCAGGCACCGGAAAGCGGCCATTCTACCGGATCAGTTGAGTGCCTCACAGAGCCACCAACCGGCCGCCCAATACCCCGACCGGGAGGTGGAAGTGAGGCATGATCCGGGGTTGCCGCAGTTCGCGACTCGCCCCGACAACCGCCGCCGTCGCAGCCGAAACGTCAATCATCAAGCATTGATTGGAAGCCTTTTGCGAGAAGGACAAGAGATTCTGGTCCAGATCGCCAAGGAGCCGATCGGGCGCAAGGGGGCCAGACTCACTTCCCACATCGCGCTCCCCGGACGCTACGTAGTCTTCATGCCGACCGTGGACCACGTGGGGGTCTCGCGCAAGATTTCCTCCGAAAAGGAGCGCATTCGCCTCCGGGACCTGGTCCTGAACGAGAGGGGAGAATTCAAAGGGGGCTTCATCGTGCGCACCGTCGCCGCGGGGCGCGGGGAAGATGATTTCATCCGCGACATGACCTATCTGACCCGGCTCTGGGAGGATGTTCGCGAACGGGCGGAGAAGGGCTCCGCACCCGTCCTGGTCCATTCCGAACCGGGCATCATGCACCGGATCATTCGGGACTATGTTTCCGCCGACTTCCGGGCCATCCGAGTCGACGACGAACAAGAGTACGCTCGGATCGTCGAATTCGTCTCCAGTCTCAATCCCGATCTGGTCAAACTGGTCCGCTTCTACAACGGGCGCCGCGCCATCTTCGACGAGTATGGAATCAACGCCGAAATCGAAAAGGCCCTGAAGCACAAGGTCTGGCTCAAGAACGGCGGACACATCGTCATCAATCAAACCGAGGCCCTGGTCGCCATCGACGTGAACACCGGCAAATTCGTGGGCAGCACCGACTCGCTCGAAGAGACCATCACGCGCACCAACCTGGGCGCCGTCCGGGAGGTAGTCCGACAGATCCGGCTGCGCGATCTCGGCGGGATCATCGTGATCGACTTCATCGACATGGACGAGTCGCGCAATCGGCAGAAAGTGATGGAAGCCTTGCAGGCGGAGCTGGCGAAGGACAAAGCCCCTTTCAAGATCCTTCGCTTCAACGAGTTCGGGCTGGTCGCCATCACTCGCAAGCGGGTCAAGCAGTCGCTGGAGAAATCTCTGTGCCAACCCTGCGCCGTTTGTTCCGGGACGGGCATGACCAAATCGGTGCGGACCATCTCGTACTCCATTCTCCAGGAGGCCCGGCGGCTGCACCGGCAACTGGAGGACGGAGTGGAGTTGTTGATTCGCTGCCATCCCGAAGTGGCGCGAGCCCTGCGGGATACCGAGAGAGAAGTGATCCGGGAGATCGAGGCGATGACCGGAAAGGCCGTGTCGGTCAAACCCGATTCCCTCTTGCACATCGAGCATTTCGACTTGGTCGAGTGCTGAAGGCGCATCCAGAGCGCCCGCTACCCCGAAGGCTGGGATGAGCGACAAACCGGACGAATACTTTCGAAAACTGATCGACCTCATGGAGAAGCTGCGGGGCCCAGAGGGTTGCCCGTGGGATCGTGAACAGACCCGTGAGACTCTCAAGCCCATGCTGATCGAGGAGGCCTACGAAGTCCTGGAAGCCCTGGATGGGGACGATTCGGAAGAACTCTGCGAGGAGTTGGGAGACTTGCTCTTCCAGGTGATCTTCCACGGTGAGATCGCGCGGGAGCGAGGAGAGTTCGACACCCCTGAGGTGTGTCGCCAACTCTACTGGAAAATGGTGCGGAGGCATCCCCACGTGTTCGGTGACCGCGACATTCGGGATTCGAAAGAGCTCCTCGAGCAATGGGAGGACTTGAAGGCCGAGGAGAAGGCGGCCGGGGGACGAACCTACAGCCGGCGGTCGCTGCTGGATGGAATCCCCGACGCATTGCCGTCCATCTACCGCTGCCATCAACTGACCGCCAAGGCGGCGCGCGTCGGCTTCGACTGGCCCGACGTCGATGAGATCTTTCTGAAATGCCGGGAGGAGTTCGGGGAGCTGAAGCAAGCGCTGGAACTCGGTGACGAACGGAAGGTCAAGGAAGAAGTAGGCGATTTGATCTTCTCGGTGCTCAATATCGCGCGTTTCCTGCGAATCGACCCCGAAACGGCCCTGCAAAGGGCCAATGACAAATTCTGCGAACGTTTTGAGAGGATGGAAGAACATTTCCGCTCACTGGGACGGCGTTTGCAGGACACGGCTCCGGAAGAAATGGATGAGTTTTGGCAGAGCCAAAAGAACCTGGTCGCCGAAGACCGCAGTTTCGAGAGAGGGAAGCCATGAGCAACGAGGAGAAAGAGAAACAGGGGTTCAAGGTGACGGATCGGAGAGGCTTCACCGCCGAGGGGGACCGCCGCGAGGGAGCGCCGCCGGGACCGGAAGCGACGGAAGCCAAGGGCGAGGCCCGGGTCGGTGCGGATCCCGGGCGCAGCGCGGCGGCGACTCCTCCGCCCCCCCCCAAAGGGCGCCGGCAAGGCTCCGGGCATGGACTTTTCATCCTTCATTCTCTCGCTGGCGACGACGGCCATGGTGCATCTGGGAGAGATGCCTGATCCGGAGGGGGAAGCGCAGCAGAACCTGGAGGCAGCCCGGCAGATGGTCGACATCCTGGCAATGCTGCAGGAAAAGACCGAAGGCAATCGGAGCCCAGAGGAATCACAGCTGCTCGAGGACGTTCTCTACGAGCTGAGAATGAAGTTCCTTTCCAAGTCCAAAGCGATCCAGCTCTGATGAGAGTCACATTTCTCGGCACGGGCACCTCGCGCGGTGTGCCGGTCATCGGATGCGATTGTGCCGTCTGCACTTCCAGCGACCCGCGCAACCAGCGGCTCCGCGCTTCAATCCTCA
This sequence comes from Acidobacteriota bacterium, assembly GCA_041630155.1. Taxonomy (GTDB): domain Bacteria; phylum Acidobacteriota; class UBA6911; order RPQK01; family JANQFM01; genus JBFGHG01. The sequence goes on along the minus strand of JBFKLX010000068.1, from coordinate 2,846 downwards.
TCGAGAGCCAGGCCTGCGTGGTCATCGACACTTCCGTCGACTTCCGCACCCAAATGCTGCGCTCCCAGGTCAAGCGTCTGGACGCGGTCGTCTACACTCACGCCCATGTCGATCACATCCTCGGCCTGGACGACGTCTACCCATTCAACATCTGGAACGGGCGCGCTCTGCCCGTGTACGCCAGCCCGGACACGCTGCGCGAGCTGAAGGTGACCTTCCGGCACTTGTTCGCCGCCCGGCGGTACCCCGGGATCCCTCAGGTCGAGCTTTTCCCCATCGAAGCGCCGTTTCGAATCGGGGATTTGAGGTTCGAGCCCATCCCGGTCCTGCACGGACGGCTACCCGTTTACGGCTACCGGATCGGGGACTTCGCCTACATCACGGACGTCAGCGAGATTCCGCCCGAAAGCATGCAGCAGCTCCATGGGGTGCGTCACCTGGTGCTGGACGGGTTGCGCTACAAAGAGCACTACACCCACTTCAGCCTGGAAGAAGCAGCTCGAGTAGCCCTGGATCTGGGGGCCGCGCAGACATATCTGACGCACATGTGCCACGACGTCGACCACGAAGAGGGAAACGCCGTGCTGCCTCCGGAGGTCCGATTGGCCTATGACGGCCTGGTCTGGGAGCTGAATCAGGGTTAGGAACGAAGTCGATGCTGGTCGTAGAAGATCTCCAAGCGCTGCCCGAGCAGTTGCCCTACCCGGTGCTGACCATCGGAGTCTTCGATGGAATTCACCGGGGGCACCAGGCGATTCTCCGTGAGCTGGTGCAGCGGGCGAAGGAGACCGCTGGAACCTCTGTGGTGCTCAGTTTCGATCCCCACCCCCAAAAGATCATCCGGCCCGCCGAGGCGCCCTTGCTCCTCCAGACCCGGCGGCAAAAGGAAGCCCTGCTCCGGCGGCTGGGCATCGATGTACTGATTCGCCTCCCCTTCACCCGTCGTCTGTCGCTGTGCACAGCGGAGGAATTCGCCGACCGCATCCTCTTCAGCCACGGCATTCGTGAGATTCGAGTCGGCGGCAACTTTCGATTCGGCCATCGCCGCAGCGGGGACTTCGCGACGCTGCGAAGGCTGGGAGAATCGCTTGGATTTCAGGTGGTGGAGGTGGCTGCCGTCCAAACCCGAGGCTGGCGTGTCAGCAGCACCCTGATCCGCCGGGCGCTGCTGCAGGGGAGGGCTTCCTGGGCGCGGCACCTGCTGGGGCGCCCCTACCAGATGGCCGGAATGGTCGTTCGGGGGGCCGGAAGGGGAGAGAAACTGGGTTTCCCGACCGCCAACCTCCACCCCGAAAACGAACTGGTCCCCGCCTGTGGAGTGTACGCCACCTGGGCCTGGATCGGGGGTCGTTGTGCCGAGTCGATCACCAACGTCGGCTTTCGCCCCACGGTCGACGGCAGCTCCGATGCTCCGGTCGTCGAGACCCATTTGCTGGACTTTCGCGGAGACCTGTACGGGAAGCGCCTGTCACTGGATTTCTGGCGGCGCCTGCGCAGCGAGCGGAAGTTCTCCGGTGCAGGCCAACTGGTGGAGCAGATTCAGCGGGATGCTCGGCGGGCCCGCCTTTATTTCGAGCGGGTGGGGCGGCTGCCGGCGGCGGGGAATTGGCCCCTGAATGAGTCCGACACTCAATCCGAAGCAGAGAGAATCTTAGATGTCTGAAGTCACTTCTGAATTGGTTGAACGAATTGCAGAACTGGCGCACCTGGAATTCCCAGGTGAGGAACTGTCCGAGTTCACCACCGATTTCGCGGAAATCCTGGACTATTTTCAGCAGCTGCAGGAGGTGTCCACTTCACAGGTCGAACCCCTCTACCAGGCGCTGCGGATGGACAGCCTGGCTCCCCCCCTTCGATCGGATCGGATCGAGCCTTCCCTGCCGGCGGACGGGGTGCTGGAGCAAGCCCCTGCGAGCGACGGAGAGCACTTCCGGGTGCCCAAAGTGATCGACTGACCGGAGCACACCCCATGACCTTGTCCAAGCAACGAATCCGCCAGCTCTCGGTCGAAGACTCGTGCCGTGCCGTACGGGAAGGAAGTCTGGCTGCACGGGAGGTTGCAGAAGCTTACCTCGAGTCCGCCCGCCAGAGGGAGCCGGAGGTGCACGCCTTTTTGAGGCTCGAGCCGCAGGAGGTGCTCCAACAGGCCGAGCTGCTGGACGAGCGCATCCGCAAGGGAGAGGCGGTCGGACCGCTGGCCGGTTTGCCGGTGGCCGTGAAGGACGTGATCGTGACCCGGGGGACACCCACCACCTGCGGCTCCCGCATTCTGGAGAACTACCGCCCCCCCTACGACGCCACGGTGATCGAGCGTTTGCGTGAAGCGGGCGCCCTGGTTTTTGGAAAGACCAATTGCGACGAGTTCGCCATGGGGTCCAGCACCGAGAATTCCGCCTACTTCCCGACTCGCAATCCCTGGGACAACCGGCTCGTCCCGGGCGGCTCCAGCGGCGGCTCCGCCGCCTGTGTGGCCGCCGGGCAAGCGCCCGTCGCGCTGGGCACCGATACGGGCGGCTCGATTCGCCAGCCGGCAGCCTTTTGCGGACTGGTGGGCCTCAAACCAACGTACGGCCGCGTGTCTCGCTACGGCCTGGTGGCCTTTGCGTCGTCACTGGACCAGATCGGCCCCCTGGCTCGCAACGTCCGTGAAGCCGCTCTCCTGCTGAACACCATCGCCGGTCACGACCACCGGGACTCCACCAGCGCCCCGCTCGAGCCCGAAGACTTCACGGCTCGCCTGGGGCGTGACCTGAAAGGCCTGAGGGTGGGCGTTCCCCAGGAATGGATGGGGGAAGGATTGCAGCCGGAGATCCGCCACCGTGTGGAGTTCGCCATGCGCCAGCTGG
>JBFKLX010000067.1:0-24007 GCA_041630155.1 Acidobacteriota bacterium | reverse complement strand
GCCCGAGTAGGCCGCGACTACCGCGTCGGCACGGCACCTCCAACGGCAGGCCGCGAGGTGCGACGAAGATGCGGCCCGCAGGTTGAGCCGCCGTCGAAAGGGAATACAGTCATGAACGAACCCATGAGCCAGGATCAGCTCATCCAGGAGATTCTCGCGACCTGGCGTCGCCACAACGAGATCTTGCTCTTTCTCCTGGAGCAGGTGCCGGAGGGTGGGCTGGAGGCCCGGCCAGCCGGATCGCGAGGGCGCGACGTAGCCCGGCAGTTCGCCCACCTGCACAGGGTGCGCATGGGCTGGCTGCACTATCACAAGACCGGCGAGCGGCCGAAACTGGCCCGCTACGACAAGGGCCCGCCCCCCGCCAGTGAGGAATTGCGGGAGTGGCTGAACGATTCAGGAGCCCGTGTCGAAGCCTGGCTCGCCAAAGCCCTGCGCGAAGGAGTCCAGCCCAGGCTGTTCGGCAAGCAGCCCGTGCGCTGGATGGGCTATCTGATCGCTCACGAATCGCATCATCGAGGCCAGATCGCCCTGGCCCTCAAGCAGAGTGCAATGCGGCTCCCGGAAAAGGTCGCTGTCCAGGGGCTCTGGGGCAAGTGGATCTACGGGAAGTAGCCTCCCTCTCGGTCCCAGGACCAGCGATGGGAGGCACGCTTCCCGCCGAGAGTTACAATGGCGTCTGTGGCGGGTGGCTTGGATCAGCGGTCGAGAGGTCTGGCGCGGAGCGCCGCCCTGGAGTTTCCCGGAATCCAGGCTCTGACGTTCGACTTCTACGAGACCCTCGTGTACGCGCGATCGGGGCGGGGGCGCGGCCAACTCCTGATGGAGTACCTGCGGCGGCACCGGCTGGAAAGCGACCCGTGGGAACACCAGGTCCTGTACGACATCTTCGAGACGCACCACACCGAGTATTCGCCCGGCCTGTCTCCTCGAGCCAAGCAGCGATACTTGATGGGATTCACCGATCGATTGTTTCGCCGCCTCAACGTGAAGGCTTCAGCCGGCGAAACGGTGGATCACGCCAGCGACGTCTGGAGGCTTCTGGGACCGGATTGTCTGGCCGTCTTTCCCGAGGTTGGCGAAGTTCTAGGTTCTGTGAGGGAGGCCGGTTATCCGGTGGCGCTGGTCTCGAACTGGCAATGCGGTCTCCGGCACTTCTGTACCGAGTTGGGTCTGGCCGACTTTCTGGATCACATCCTGGCCTCGGCCGAGGTTGGTTCCGCCAAGCCCGATTCCCGCATCTTCGGCGAGGCCTGCCGACTTCTCGACGCTCCGCCCCACCGAGTGTTGCACATCGGCGACAGTCTGGTCGACGACTTCGAAGGCGCAACAGGAGCCGGCCTGCAAGCGCTTCTGGTTCGTCGGGAGCCTGAGACCCTGGCCTGGGAAGGTCCCTGTATCGGCAGTCTGGACGCGCTGCCGAGATTGCTGGACCTGGCCTGACCAGACTGGGCCGGTCTCGGACCCGTTCCTGCCTCAGCTGCCGGTTTCCGGTTCGACCGGCTCTTCCGATTTTTTCCGATGCTTCTCGAACCAGGCCTGCAGGTAGAGCTGCTGCTGCAGGCGATGGGAGGGACGGCGCCAGCCGTGGAACTCCTCGGGCATGCGGACCAGCAAGGTGTCTTTTTTGAGCTTCTTCAGGGCCCGGTAGTACTCTTCGCTCTGGCTGATCGGGGTGCGCAGGTCGGCCTCACCCGTCATGACCATTGTGGGCGTGGTGACGTTGGCCACGTAGTGGAGAGGCGAGCGCAGCGCGTACTCCACCGGATCTTCCCAGGGGTATTTGCGGAACTGGTCGTACCACATGGCCCCGTCGGTGGTGCCCACGAACGAGTGCCAGTTGATCACCGGGCGCATCGACACGGCGGCGCGGAACCGATTGGTGTGCCCCACGATCCAGGCGGTGAGCACGCCGCCGCCGCTGCCGCCGCATACGAAGAGATTCTCCGGGTCGATCCAGCCCTTTGCCAGGGCGGCGTCCACCCCGGCCATCAAGTCGTCGTAGTCCTTGCCGGGATACGCATACTGAATCCCGTTCACGAAGTCCTGGCCGTAGCCCGTGCTGCCGCGCGGGTTGGTGTAGAGGACGGCATACCCTTGAGCGGCGAAGTTCTGAAAGCTCCAATTGAAACCCACGTCGTACATCGACCAGGGCCCCCCATGGATCCACAGTACCAGCGGATACTTTCGGGAGGGGTCGAAGTCGACCGGCCGGATCAGCCATCCCTGCACCGGCAGCCCGTCACTGGAGGAGAACCACAATTCCTCGGCCTCACCCAGCTGGACGCCCTCCAGAACGTCCTGGTTGACGTCCACCAGTTCGCGAAACCCACCCCCCTCAGTAACTCGCCAGGTCGCCAGGTAGCCGGGGCGCCGGAAGTCCGACACCAGAGCGGCGGCCAGTCCGTTGCGGGCCAGCGAGAAGCCGCCCAGATCATGGACGCCGCTGGTCATCTGGCGGCGCTGCCCGTCCAGCGACACGAAGTGGACGTTGTAACTCCCTTTCTCTCCCATCAGGTAGTAAACGCCGGAGCTGTCCGGACTCCAGGTGACGGAGCGCGGGGAGCTGGGGAAATCTCCCGCCCAAAGCCGGCCGGACTCGTCTCGAGTGTCCAGCAGGTAGAGATGGGACAGATGTGACGTGTAGCGCTCATCGTCATAGCCGGAATAGGCGATCCAGCGGCCGTCGGGAGAGATCCTGGGGTTGCGGTCAGGGCCCTTCCGATTTGTCAAGGGCCGGATTTCGCCCGACTCCAGCGAGACCACGTAGAGCTCGCTGTCATTGCGCAAATAGTCGGCTTCGGGTTTTCGAATCCCGGAGAAGTAGATCGATTTTCGGTCCGCAGAGAACTGGGGGTCGCCGTGGTTGTAGTCCCCCTCGGTCACCTGGCGGGGCGTTCCTCCCACGATGGCGTCCAGCACGAAAATCTGACGGTAGCCAGTGGGCACGGGCCCCCTGCCGTCTCGCCGCCAGTTGAGGCGGTCGATCACGATGGCAGCCTTGGCCCACTCCGCTCCCCGCGGACGTGGAGGCAGTTTGACAGTGAGGGGTTTCTCCTGCTCCGGGACGAACATCGAGAACGCCAGCCGTTTCCCGTCCTGTGACCAAGTGAGATCAGACGGGCTTCCTTCCAGATGGGTCAGTTGGGCTGTGTCCCCCCGGTCGACCCACAAGACATGGATCTGGCGGCTCCCGTCGCGGTCCGAGAGGAAGGCCAGCCGATCCCCCTCGGGAGACCAGACGGGAGAGCTGTCGCGCCAGCTTCCGTTCGTCAGTTCTCGAACGCGGCCGTCCTTCAAGTCGACCACCCAGAGATTGCTCGCGTAGCGGTCTTTCATCTGGTCGACCCAGCGCCGCGTGAACACCACGCGGTCGCCCTGCGGCGAGATGACCGGGTCGCTCAGGTCTTCCATCTCCATGAAGGTGGCGTGATCCAGGCGTCCGGATCGTGGCGCGCCCCAAAGCGAAGCCGGGATCGTCAGGAAAACGAGGGAAAAGACCAGACTGCGTATTTTCATCGGAACCCCCCAAGGAATGAGTTCAAACAGGCCGGACCCGAGAGTAGCCCCATCGACCCCATGGAATCAACTCGACACGCCTAAGGGCGGGTGGGCCAGCCTGCGTTTTCGTGAGGGTTCGCCTGTTGCGGCGGGATCAACGACAAAAAGACCGCCCAAGAAAACAAAGGGCTCAGCAGGTTGGGGCACTCTCCCTGCAGGGAGGATCGAAGGCGCAGAATGGCTCTTCGGCCAGGTAGTCTCCGGTCATGGCGTAGGCACGGGCGCGCGATCCCGCACAGATGCTCCGGAACTCACAGTAGCCACATTTGCCCCCGAGCAGACTGGCGTCCCGCAGTTCGCGGAAGACCTTGTGAGTCCGGTAGACTTCGGCCAGGGGTTGGCGGCGGATGTTGCCGCATTTCAAAGGCAGGAAACCGCTCGGGTAAACGTCACCGCAGTAGCTCACGAAGAGGTGCCCGTTGCCGGAATTGACCCCTTTGGGAGCCAGCCCGATGCTGCCTCCCGGCCCGAAGTCGCGGGTCATGTGGGCGGGCAGCGCTCCTTTCCCGTGAGCCGCCAGCTGCGCCGGGCCGGAGACGGCGCCTTCCCGGCGCAGCCGTTTCTGCTCCTGAATCAGGTAACGGCGATAGTGGGGAGCCTCGGTGATCTTTACGATGAAGTCGACGCTCCGGGCCATCGAGGCCAGCCGGACGAAGAGGTTCTCGTACTGCTGAGCATTCATCTGCTGCAACTGATTGCCCCGCCCCATGGGAACCAGAAAAAAGACTTCCCAGAAGACGACTCCCAAGCTGCGTACCAGCCGGGCGATGGCCTCGAAGTACTCCCAGTTGTAGGAACTGAACACGGTGTTGATCTGCAGCGGCAGGCCCTCCTTCCGGGCCAGCCGGGCTCCCTTCAGAGTGATTTCGAAGGCCCCGGGGACGCCTCGGAAGGTGTCGTGGATCGTGGCGCTGGGCCCGTCCAGGCTCAGCGCCATCTGGTCCAGTCCCGCTTCCTTCAAGTCCCTCACCAGCTGGGGTGTCAGCAGAGGTGTGGCGGCGGGAATGGTGGCCATCCTCATGCCCAGCTGCTTGCCATGGCGGATCAGGTCCAACAGGTCGGCTCGCTTGGCTGGATCTCCTCCCGAGAGGACGCAGATCGGAGTGCCCATTTCAGCCAACTGGCTCAGCAGGTCCTTGCCTTCTTCTGGGCTCAGCTCGCCCGGTAGCGGCTCTGCGATGGCTTCGGCGCGGCAGTGCCGGCAGGCCAAGTCGCAGGCCCGGGTGGTCTCCCAGATGGCCACGAAGGGCGTTTGGTCGAAATCAACCGCAGAAGGATGAATTCCCTGGGGATGGCGCTGGCGCATTGCTCGCTCTCCCGAACCGGATCTTCGACCGGCTCAATCGTTCCCGGCCGGGTCTCGCCCGGCCTCACCTCTGGGCTTTCCCAGTCAGCACTCCACAGAGAAGGATAGCATTTTGCGTTCCAGAGAGCCGTCCCGTTCCAGAGCCTCGAAATTGACGGCCTCGGGCCAGATGCGCTCCGTCGGGCATGCCGCGTCAGGCTTGTGCCGAGGGGCAAAACTCTCACGGCCGTGGTTGCAGTGGGTCAAATAACCCAGCCCCGTGAGGCGGGTGGAGAGGAGTGGACCGAGTGAATCGCGGGGCAGTCCCGATCCGCGCTCAGTCTCGCTCCGTATCCCACTGCTGCAGGATCTGCTGGACCACTGTCGCGGCGCTGGCCACACAGTCGGGGAGGCCGACGCCCTTGGTGTACCCCCCCGTCACATACAGGCCGGGAACGTGTTCCAAGTGTTCCTCAACGGACCTGAGCCGGTCCAGGTGGTGCATCTCGGGTTGAGGCATGCCGCGGCGAACGTGGTACACCTGCCAGAAGTCGGGGTCACAGTGCAGACCCAGCAACTGTTTCAGCTCCCGGCTGACGGAATCAGCCAGCTCCTCGTCGGGCCGGGACGCCCGTTTCCAACGGCCGTCGTGCACGGCGCATCGCAGCAGGACACGGTCCTCGGGACAACGTCCTTCGAACTTGGTGCTGACCCAGGTACACGCGTCCAACACCTGGGCCGCTTTTCGCTGGGCCACGAAGCCGAAGCCGTCCAGGGGGTGCGAAAACCGCTGGCGCGGATAAGAGAGGTACAGCAGGCTCGTGTTGCTGTAGCGGATCTGCCCCAGACCGGCGGCGGCTTCCTGCACGAGCGGCTCGAGCAAATCCGCTGCGGCGAAAGCCGGAGTGCAGATCACCAAGTTGTGAAACTCGCTTTCGAATTGGTCGGCCGCCACATGGAACCCTTCCGGGGTTCGCTTCAGTCGCAGGTCTCCCAGCCCGACATGAACGGCTGAGGGCGGAAGTTCCGCCTCGAGAGCCCGGATCAGCTCGGACATGCCGTTTCGAATGGAATAGAACATCGAGCCGCGCCCGTCCCCCCGGGGGGCCGCGCGGCGCATCCCTCGCCAAAGGCTGCCGTACTTCTGCTCCAGCAGATGGGTGCTGGCCAGAGCACCGCTGGCGCTGAGCCGATCGATGTCTCCGCCGTAGATCGCGGAGATCAAGGGCTCGGCGACCTGGTTCGTGAATTCCTCACCCAGCCGGCGGGACAGAAAACCCCGTACACTGAGCTCTCCCCGGCTGCGAGACACGAGGGGTTCGAGCATGGCGCGCAGCTTGCCCCGGCCACTCAGGAGGCGGGTCTTGAAGAAGGCTATGGGATCGACCGGCGTGAGGAACGCGAGGCCGTCCGGTAAAGGAAACAGCCCTCGCGCCGTGTAAACGTAGGTCCGGCGCCTTTCGTCATTGGAGCCGATGAGCTGGCCGCCGAGTCCCACTTCGTGGAGGAGTTCCAGGATCTTCGGCTTGAAAGGAACGAAGTTTTCCGGCCCCCACTCCAGCAAATAGCCGTCCCTGTGCTCGGTCCGGATCACCCCTCCCAGGCGGGGGGATCGTTCCAGGAGCTGGACCTCGAGGGGGAGTGCCCGGCGCTTTGCTTCCCGGTGCAGCAGGTAGGCGGCGCTGGCTCCGGAAATCCCGCCACCCACGATTCCGATCCGAACCAGTTCCTTCACAATGATTCTCCAGCAGTTTATTGTGCCACGTTTCGGGGTCCGACCCCCGAGTCGAGGGGCTGGTCAGAGGTGAGGCTTTGAATTCTGGACCTCGGCCCTGGTGCTGCGCCAGGACGGGGCGTTTGCGGCACCTCGCGACGAACCCTCGTCAGCCTCTTCCTGGGGGCTTCTCATCCGCCGAGGGACCGTAGATCGACGGCACCGGCAGGTCATTGAGGCGGAGGTAGACGGACAGTTGCCCGCGGTGGTGGATGCTGTGGTTGAGGATGAAGTAGCGCAGGGCGTCGATGCGACGAGCGCGCATCATCTCATGATCGCCCGATTTGAGCGTCCACTCGACCTTCAGGGCCTGGTCGGAAAGATCGTCCATGAGCTCCAGGGCGCGGGCCACGTTGTGGTCGAAGCGCTCCATCAAGTCCACCCAAGTGTCGGTCTCCCAGGCTTTGAAGTCGGGAGTGATGGTGAAGCCGTCACGGGTCAGCAGTGCCTCCGTCCAGCCCACCAGGTTGACCAGATGACAGGAGAGCTCCCGCAAGCTGAACGAACGAGGGTGCGGCTTCCAGGAGAAACGGTCTTCCGACACCCGCTCCAGCACTCGGCGGCAGGTCGCCATTTCGCGCTTGAATTCGGCTCGAATGGGATCGATCAAGGGCATGAGAACTCCTCCGAAATGGATTATAGCGCTCTCGCAGCAGGGAAGCACCGGCAGGCTGCCGGTGCCGGCAGCCACCCGCTCAGGGCCCGACGCCCGAAGCCTCCGCTCAGCCCGGCCCAACTCGGTCTTTTGACCCAGAGACTGGGCGTTTTCACACTGGGGTGCGGGATGGGTATTGGGTATTGCCTTGACAGAAAGTGTTGACTCTCAACGTCTTGCTACGCCCAGCCGATGATTGGCGCGGACCCTGCAAGGAGGATGGCGGAGCAGTCTAGCCCGACCGGACCGCCCGGAGGCCGATCGGGCTGGCGTTTTTTCAATCGAATAGATACGCTCGAGCGGGAGGGTTCATGAATTCGCAGGACGCAGCGAAACGGAGTCACGGTTGGAAGTCGGGTCTGGCCATCTGGACGGGCGGATTCTTCTTGTTCGAAACGCTGTCCGGGTTGTCGATTTGGCTGTTACCCTTCAGCCTCACCAACCAGATGCTGGTGCTTTGGCACACGGTGGCCGGCATTCTCTTTCTGATTCCGGTTTCTTGGTACACGTTCAAACACTGGCGCTACTACCGGCGTCAACTCATGACCCACATCAAGCTGTTCGGCTATGTGGGAATGTTCATCGCCATCGCCTGTGTAGCGTCGGGGCTGGTCCTGACCTGGCAGGCTCTCTTTTCGCCTCGCATCAGCTATTTCTGGGACCGCGTCCACCTCTACACAACCTTGGGTCTGGTGGCCTTTTTGCTGCCCCACGTGGTCCTGATCGCGGTGCGTGACTGGCGAGCCTCCGGCCTGCCGGAGTGGGAGATGGTCACGAAGGCGGTTCGGGGTTACGCGTGGTACAGTGCCTCGACGGCTCTGCTCTTCTTTGCCGTTGCCTTCCTGGCAGTTTACGCCTATCAGCCGACGCCACTCTATCAGGAGTTCCCCGAGGACTACAGCTACAAATACGGGAAGGACCGCCCCTTCGCTCCCAGCCAGGCTACCACGGCTACGGGTCAGGCCCTGGACTCGCGCGCTCTGGCCGGATCGCACTCCTGCGGCACGGCGGGGTGCCACGAGCAGATCGTGCAGGAATGGGAAGTCAGCGCCCACCGCTATTCAGCCATGGACATCGCCTTCCAGAAGATACAGCTGACCATGGCCAACCAGAACGGGCCGGAGTCGACCCGCTACTGCGGCGGCTGCCACGACCCGATTTCGCTCTTCTCCGGCACCAAGAACATTTTCACCGACACGGCTGAGTTGACCTCGCTGGCCGGTTATCAGGAAGGTGTGTCCTGCCTGACCTGCCACGGCGTCCATGAGACCGACCTCAAGGGCAACGCGCACTACACGCTGGATGTCCCGCCGCGTTACCTCTTCGAGCTCGAGTACGACAGCAAGCCCAGCGAACCGGTTCGCCTGGCTCGGGATTTCCTGATTCGGGCCTACCCCTGGCATCATGTCGAGAGCCTCAGCAAGCGTCTCTTCAAGGCTCCCGAATATTGCGCCGCCTGTCACAAGCAGTTCATTGACGAGGAGATCAACGCCGTGGGCTGGGTGCAGTTGCAGAACCAGTACGACAACTGGCGCAAGAGCCATTGGAACCAGCCCAACGATCCGACCAAGACGATCGAATGCCGGGAGTGCCACATGCCCCTGGTGGCGTCTACCGATCCCGCCAGCGGGGATGTCTTGGACTACAACCGCTCGGCTGACGACGGGAAGCACCGCAGCCACCGTTTTCTGGCGGCCAACCAGTTGATGCCTGCGCTGCTGAAGCTCCCCGGGTGGGAAGAGCAGACCCGGCTGACGGAACAGTGGTTGCGCGGGGAATTCGAGATTCCCGAGATCGCCGACAAATGGGCCAAAGGCCCCGCGGTCTCTCTGGAGCTGATTGGCCCCGAGCAGGTCGAGCCCGGCGACTCGGTGCGCCTCAAAGCCGTCATCACGTCCAACAAGGTGGGTCACGATTTCCCCACCGGCCCGCTGGACATCATTCAGGCCTGGGTCGAATTGGTGGCTACCGACCAGCAGGGCCGGGAGATTTTCTCCACCGGACGGGTCGACAGTGAGGGCTTCATCGAACCGGGTTCCTTCATCTTCAAGGCCGAGCCGGTGGACCGTTACGGCAACCTGATCGACCGGCACAATCTGTGGGAGATGGTGGGAGTCCGTCACCGGCGCGCCCTGTTCCCCGGTTTCTCCGACACGACCGATTTCTCCTTTGGCTGCCCCCAGCTCCACCTGGACACGGAGGGCGCCCCCCCCGAGTTCGAGCCGGAGAAGTCCTATGCTCTTCCGGCGCCCGGTGAGGTGGGTACGATCCGAGTGGTGGCCAAGTTGCAGTACCGGAAGATCGACCAGTATCTGCTCAAGTTCGTCTTCGGGGACGACGTCAATCTGACCTCTGCGGTCACCGAGATGACGCGGACTGAGCTGACGATTCCGGTGGTCTCCCCCGGAACCAGACGCGGCAAGGCTGGCGGCGAATGAGGGCCGGAGTCAGACTGCCCAAGCGCAAGCGCCTGATTGTGCGCTACAGCGTCCTCAGCTTGGGATTACTGGCCGCCGCCACCTTGCTGCTCTACCAACTCCGCCCCGAGCCCGAACCCTACGTGGCGGGAGACCGAGTCGAAGGTGTGATCGACTCGCTGGGACGCGAATTGCCCCAGGACTACCCCCGCATCACGTTCCAGGACGTGGCGGCCGAGCGCGGCATCGACTTCCAACACTTCTGGGGACGCCGCTCCACCCAGCTGCCCGAGGACATGGGTTCTGGCGCTGCCTGGGGCGACTACGACAACGACGGCGACCTGGACCTTTACCTCTGCAACATCGCCGCTCCGCTGACCGCCACTCCCCAGGAGCTGGCGTCGTCTCCCGCTTCCAGCCGGCTCTATCGCAACGAGGGGAACGGAACGTTTGCCGACGTCACCTCCGCCGCCGGTGTGGAGTTTCGCGGCCTGGGCATGGCGGCCGCTTGGGGTGACTACGACGGAGACGGACATCTGGACCTGGTCATCACCGGCTTCGGCCGCAACCGGCTCTTCCACAACCGTGGCGACGGAAGCTTCGAAGACTCCAGCGAGGTGACGGGCATCGGCGGCGAGGAGGGCTTCTGGAGCGGCGCCTCCTGGGGCGACTACGACAACGACGGCGACTTGGACCTCTACGTTTGCGGTTACGTTCGTTACCAGTTCGAGGCGGGTGACCGGGGCAAGACGACCCGCCAGTACAGCGGGATCGTGCCTTACACCCTGAATCCGTCCTCATACGATCCCGAACGGAACCTGCTCTTCGAAAACCTGGGACGGGGGAGCTTCCGGGAAGTGGCGGGAAAGCTGGGTGTGGACAATCTCCGGGGGCGCAGCCTGGCCGCCTCGTGGACCGACTTCGATCGGGACGGCTGGCTGGATCTGTATATTGCCAACGACATTTCGGACAACGTCATGTTCCGCAATCTGGGGAAGGGACGCTTTCAAGACGTTTCCCACCCAGCCTTCGTGGCCGACTACCGGGGCGCCATGGGGCTCGCCGTGGGCGACTGGGACGGCGACCAGGACCTGGACGTGTTCGTGACCCACTGGATCGCCCAGGAGAACGCCCTGCTCAACAACCTGCTGTTCGCATTCGGCAGCACCGAGCGGCGGGAAAACCTCTTGTTCATGGACATCGCGGATCAGGTGGGCTTGGGCCAGATCGCCCTGGATTACATCGGTTGGGGAGCATCCTTCTTCGATTACGACAACGACGCCCGGCCCGACCTGTTGGCCGTCAACGGCAGCACCTTTCAGGACGAGCAGGACCCGTCCCTGCTGAAGCCCATGCGTCCGCTGCTCTTCTGGAACGCTGGAGAGGACGAAGGCTTTTTCGAGGTTGGGGGTGTCAGTGGCTCCGTCTTCCAGGAGGCCCGGGTGGGCCGGGGCGCCGCCTTTGCGGACTTCGACCGGGACGGCGATGTCGACGTGGTGATCGTGAATCACAGCGGAAAGGCGCAGCTGCTGGAGAACCGGGGCGACAACCGCCCTGGTTGGTTCACGGTGCAGGTGCGCGCCTCGGGGATGAACCGGTTTGGGCTGGGAGCCTGGGTGGAGCTGACCGCGGGCGGCAGGACCCAGCTTCAGCAGCTGGGTTCACAGCCTTCGTACCTTTCCCAGAATGCGCTGGAAGCCTATTTTGGACTGGGCGCCGCCGCCCAGGTGGACCGCCTGACGGTGATTCTGCCGGACGGCCGACGGCGAGTACTCGAGAACCTGCCGGCCAACCAGCTGGTCGCAGTGGAAATTCCATGAAGAAGACGGTCGTGTCGGCAGCTGCTCTCCTGGCAGCCGGCTTTCTTTTGATCACCTGGGTGCGGCTTGGTTCGTCCGACCAGCCGGTCGGACCATTGGAAGCGACGGGCGACCGGCAGCGAATCCAGTCCTTCTGGACCTCTTACCATCAGGCCACCGAGGCCCGCAACCGGGGTCGATTCGAAGAAGCGGTAGGCCTCTATCGCCAGGCCCTCGACATCGACCCGGCCCACGAGGAGTCACTCTATTACTTGGGGAATTCGCTGTTCGAGATGGGTCTGTTCTCGGATGCCGCCGAGGTTTACCGGAAACTGAGCGAGGTGAACCCGGCCAGCCAGAGGGCCTTTTCTCAACTCGGCATCGTTCAGTCGACACTCCTGCCAGGGGCTCGGACCGATTGGGAGAGCGCCAGGCGGGCCTTTCAGCGGTGCGTTGAAATCAATCAGGAAGAATCCGGACCTTTCTTGCGGCTGGGTCTCCTGGCAGTGCAGCAGGGGCGGCTCGAGGAAGCGTCCCAGTATTTCGATACGGCAGCGGGCTTTCGCTCGCCGGAGGGGCTCTTCCTGAGTGGCTACGCCCAATATGCACGGGGAAACTGGGAGCAGGCCATGCGGCAGTTCCTGGCAGTCCTGGAATTGGACGCCCAGGAAGCCAAGATCACCGGGCGCGGGGTGCTTTCCGAAGGGGACGTGCGTTCCGACGCGGATGCACCGCTGACTCCTTTGCAGGCAGCGGCTCTCAAAGCCCGGCTCTACCTCTACTGGGCGGCCCAGCGCCTGGGCGGCTACCCTCCGGACCTGCCGGAGAGCTTTTCCCTGGCCTCGTCGGCCCCCGATGAAAGCGCGGAGGAGAGGCGACAGCGCCGTGAGGTGCATTCCGGGGGAGGCGGGGCCTCCTGGGCCGATTTCGACGGAGACGGGGACCTGGACTTGGCCGTGGCCGGGGGGCGCCAGGGGGAGTTCGCGCTCTACCAGAACCAGAGGGGGCGTTTGAAAGAGGTGACGAGAGAGGCGGGTTTCCCTGTGGGGATTCGCGGCTCGGACCTGGCCTGGGGGGACGCCGACGGGGACGGCGACCTGGACCTCCTCCTGATCCGTTCCGACTGGGTGTCGCCCAGTCCCCCTGTGCTGTTTCGGAACGATGGAGGCGGGGAATCCGCCCCCGGGCAGTTCTCGCGCTCCGCTGCCCTGGCTGGGAACTCCGGCTTGGACGGTGTCGTGCGGGGACACTTCTGGGACTATGACGGCGACGGCGCCCAGGAGCTGGTCCTCGCCAGCTACGCCACGCCGGCCCTGCACCTGCTCCGCTACTCGAGCGGGCAGTTCCGCGCCGATGGCAGGGCCGAGCTGCCTCCACTGGAGGGCCCGGCCACTGACCTGGCCAGGGGCGATCTGGACGGGGACGGCCGCGACGATCTGGTGCTGTTGCGCTGGAAACGCCCTCTGGTCGTGCTGCGCAACCAGGGGATTGGCCGCTTCAGCGACGTGACCGCTCAGCTGGGACTGGCGGGGATCTCTTCGGAAGCGCTCCGGGCGCTGCTTCTGGACCATGACCGAGACGGCGATCTGGACCTGCTGCTGGGGAGTTATGGACGCTACGAGTCTGCCCTCAGATCCCTGCTGGAGCCAGGACGAACCTCCCCGACTCATGGCCTTCGCCTCTTCTCCAATTCCGGCCGGAACGGATTCGCCGATGCCACCGAACGGAGCGGTCTCGGCCAGGTCACTTCGACGATGGCGATGGCAGCAGCCGATTTCGATCGGGACGGCTGGCCCGATCTGATCCTGGCCGAGGGTGGATTTGAGGCCCAGCGCCTGCTGCCGTCGCGGGTCTTGCTCAATCGCAAGGGACGCTTCGAGGACACTTTATACCTGCCGTCCTTCGCGGAGCCCCGGAACGCCGAAGGCGTCGCCGCCGCCGACTTGGACGGCGACGGGCGGTTGGAAGTCTTCCTCGCCGGCGCCGGTCTGTTCGAAACCGGCTGACTCGTTGCCGGGAAAGGGCGCGGGCTTGACACTGGCATCTTGCCGGTGACTCGTCGAAAGGGCTTCCCCGACCTTCCTGACTGGATATTTCCGATCTCTCTGTCTAACCTGAGGAAATCGGAGAGAACATCGATGCCAGACTTCTTCACGCCTCAGACGTTCGACTTCCTGCGCCGACTCGAGGAGAACAACAATCGTGACTGGTTTCAGGAGCACAAGCAGTCGTACCTGGACGCCGCCCGCGACCCCATGCTCCGCTTCATCGGCGAACTGCAGCGCATATTCCGAGGATTGAGCCCGCATCTGGACGTCGACCCCAAGCCGGTGGGAGGATCCATGTTCCGGATCTACCGGGACACGCGCTTCTCCAAGGACAAGACGCCCTACAAGACGTATCTGGCCGCCCGTTTCCACCATCGTGCCGGCGAGAAGGGGAGCGCCCCGGGGTTCTACCTGAGTATCCAGGCCGATGGAGGTTACGCCGCGGCGGGACTGTGGCACCCTCCCACTCCGGCCGCCAACGCGGTACGCAAGGCAATTGCCGCGGACCCCGGCCGCTGGTCGGCCGTGACCCTCGAAGTGCCTGTCGAGGGCGACCGCCTCAAGCGCCCGCCACGCGGTTTTCCTTCTGACCATGCAATGGTCGAGGACCTGAAACTGAAAGATTTTGTCACATCCAGCAAGCTCAGCCGAAAGGAGATCTGCCGGCCCGACTTTCCGGTGGAGTTTTACAAGACCTGCCAGCAGATGAGTCCGCTGGTGCGTTTTTTGTGTGAGGCGTTGAAATTGCCCTGGTAATGGGCAGGGACCGAGCCGGCCGGAGGGAGAGCGGACCGGCCCGGCAAAAGGCCAAAAGCCGGTCCGTCTCGTCGGGAGGAATCAGGTCACTTGGGATCTCCAGTCAGCAGGCTCGTCACTTCCATCATGTCGGCCCAGAACATGGCGTCGGCCCAGAACATGGAGTCGGCCCAGAACATCGAGTCGGCCCAGAACATGGAGTCGGCCCAGAACATCGAGTCGGCCCAGAACATGGAATGAGGCCAGAGCCCACTGTCGCTCGTCCAGGCCAGCGAGTCCGCCCAGAACATGGAGTTCGACCAGAGTTCCGAGGGCTCGAAGAAGCCGTCTGCCCAGACCATGTTGTCGCGGTATTGGAGGTGATCGGCCCAGAACATCGAGTTGCCCCAGAGGTTGTCCTCGCTGGGCACGATCATGGGTCCGTACAAAATCTCCTGGCCGAAAGCCACGGCCCCTCCGGACCAGACCAGCTCACCGTCGGGGAGATTCCAATAGGGTGACACTCCGCGGGAGTTCAGCTTTCCCTGTCGCGGGTTGGCTTGCGCCGCCAGCTCCACCGCGGTTTTGACGTTGACCATACCGTTCCCTTGTTCGAAAAGGTGCGGTTGGGTCAACTTGCTGGCCGTGACCATCAAGATCATCTTGACCATGGAGGGGCTCAGTTCGGGCTGGGCTTCGAGCATCAGCGCCGCCGTTGCGGAGACCAAAGCCGTCGCCATGCTCGACCCGCTCAGTTCCACGTAGCGAGCGTCTTGTGAAGGGTGCTTCCCATCCACCACGAAGTCGGGGTGATTCAGGTGAATCCAGCTCTCCTTGACCAGCAGTGAAGAAACCGCGTTTCCGGGAGCGACCAGGTCCGGTTTGAACAATCCGTCGGCCGTCGGCCCCCGGGAACCATAGGTGGTTCGAATGTCGTCGCTGTGAGTGAGCGTTTCGCGGGAGTTGACCGGGCCCACAGTGATGACCGTCGGGTTGGTGCCCGGACTCGTGATGCCGCCCCAAATCTCGGGGTAGTCGCTGGTTTTGCCCAGATTGCCGGCCGACACCACTGTGACGATCCCCGCTTCCACCAGGCGTTGGACCGCGTGACTCAAAGGATCCGTCTGGTAGGACTCGATGGGCGGATGGCCCAGCGAGAGATTGGCCACCCGGACTCCGTATTGGTCCTTGCGGGCAATCACCCAGTCGATGGCTCTGATCAGGTCGCTGGTGCGTCCCGTGCCCTCGGGCCCGATCACGCGAAGGTCCAGAAAGCGGGCGCCCGGGGCCAGGCCGGCCTGCTCACCGTTGGATCGTTTTCCGTTGCTCATGATCAGCCCGGCCACATGAGTTCCGTGCCCGTAACGATCGATGTCATAGGTGTACTTCTTCTTGGAGAAGTCGTGCTCGTAGACCACCGGTGTCCCCGAGGTGAAGTCCACAGTTGCCGCAACCTGAGATGACTTCAGATCGGTGTGCAGATTGACGCCCGAATCGAAGATAGCGATCGTCACACCCTTGCCGGTGTAGGTGACTTGATCGGCCCCCAGAGTCTGGAGGATCGGATTGGGCAGCTCGCTCTGGTCCACTGGGCCGTGGCCGGGCGGACCGTTCGGGTCACCTTTGTTGTCCCCTTTTCCCGCGGGCTTCAGAGGCATGTCGATGGTGACGTACTCGACCACTTCCGACTGCATCAGGGTCTCGATCTGGGCAGCCGTCAGCCTTGCCGTGTACCCCTTCACGAGGGGCAGCATGTTGCGGGTTTTCTCGCCACGTTCCTGGCGGCGCAGAGCATCCTGTTCGAAGAAATCGGGTCGGGTCTGGATGATGACCGGAATGGTTCGAGAGGCGATGGTTCCAGGCTCTCCAGCCCCGGCCTTCAGCCATTGGAGCTGGCTTCGCAGCACCGGGGAGACTTTGGAAGTCCGCCGGTCCCGCGTGCGTTCCTCGAGAAAGGCCCCTTGACCCATCACCGACAGCACGACCAGGCTGGTCGTCAGCGTGCTCAGGAGTGCCCTCTTCATGTCTTTTCTTTCCTTCAGCCTCTTGTCAGGACTTCAAAGCCGGGAATCGAGTCCTCGCATGGGAATGATCAGGAGTGGTTTCCGATACTGGCGATGAAGTGCTCGGCTCCATACGGATCTCTTCGGCTTGACCAAGTCGGTCGCCTGATCACTGGAAAAGCAAATCTCATTCCAGAATTCGCAGGGCCGCTTCGGGCTCGAGGCAATGCCAGGCCAAGTCCTTTGTAATCAGTTTTTAGAGAGATTTTCTGAATGAGACGGTGGTCGATCCGACCAGGCGCTGCGCGTCAAGAATGCGTCGCTCGATTCGCCGAGGGTTCGAAAACGCGGCCGGGACCTGAAATCGTTCATCTCGGAGAAAAACCCGAACTGGAAGGTACTTGGCGAGGGCGCCGGCGAACACGCGAGTCGCATGGAAGCGGGTTCGAAAGGCGTCAGGCGTTTGACTGCTCACCCCTGGCCGTCTCGTCGCCCGGGTTTCCTGGGAGTTGGGCCGGTTCACCGTCGCTCCGGAAGGTGAGCAAAAGCGTGCTCGAGTCGACGGCGGGCCGGACGAGCCGATTTCCCCGGTTTGCACGCCAGGGTGAGGTTTTCGGCAGACAGCCCCGGGCAGGCCATCGACTGGGACAGTGCCTCTTTCCCCGCGACGGGCGAACGTGTCGGATGATCCGACTCGTTCTCGCTAGCGCCGAACCTTCAGTTCGACTCTCCGGTTCTGCGCCCTGCCCTGCTCGGTGGAATTGTCGGCCACTGGTTGCTCGAGCCCGTATCCGACGGTATTGAGGCGTTGGGAGTCCACCCCGGCCTGATGGACGAGCCAGGTCTTGACCGACTCGGCTCGACGGCTGGACAGCTCCCGGTTGAACTCCGGCCCGCCCACGCTGTCGGTGTGGCCCTCGATCATCAATTGCATGGTTGGGTTTTGGCTCATGAACTGGGCAATTTCCTGAAGCACTCGTTCGGATTCGGGCAAGATCTCGGCCGAGTTGGTCGCAAAGTGAATCTCATGGATCACAGCCCGCCCGGTCTTCTCCAGCTGTTGGGCCACGGACGCTTTCTCGGGAGAATCCCCGCTGGCGCTGTAGACGCGGACCCGTCCTGCCTCCATGTAGGGACCACCGTGGTTGCTGCGGAAGAAGAAGCGGACGTAGCGGGCCGTCACGGGCGTCTCCAATCGCAGGCCGTGCAGATCCCCGATCGGAGGCATCACCAGCCGGCCCACGGGGACGAAGCCTTTGTAAGGCGACGAGGTGGACACCGCGATCTCCACCTCTTTGGCCCAGTTGTCCGATCTTTCGCGGACATAGTTGTTGACGGCCACATCGGTGATCTGCGCGGATTCCGGTAGAGCGATCACGATCTCCTGAGACTCGGCGTTCTTTCCGGCCCACCCGCCGAGACCGTCTTCGGCAAGGAGGTTGGCCGCGGCCCAGTCGGCGTCGTTGTACTGGCTGCTGTAGCTCTCCACGGCAGCGCCGCTCGCGGCAGCGGCCAGGTTGACATAGCCGGGGCCGGAGCCGGCTTCGCCCAGCAGCGAACCCATCACCTGGATCTCACCGCATTCCATGTAGCCGCCTCCGTAGTTGGAATGGAAGATGACCTTCAGGTAGCGGGCCTGTACGGGTTCCTGGATCGGGAAGAGCTGGTTGCGCCCTTCGTTGGCGAGAGTGAACTTGCCCAGCGAACGGAAGCTCCGGAAGGGATGATCCTGCGACACCAGGACTTCCACTTCTTTTACCCAGTTGTTGGCATTTTCCCTGGTGTAGGGGTTGATCAGGACGTCCTCCACGCGAGCCAGCCGGTGATTCTGGAAGGCGATGATCACCGCCTGCGGAAACTGATTCGGCGCAGCCCAACCCGACTGGGCGCTCCCGTCGATCAAATTGACTGCTCGCCATTCGGACTCGTTGTAGTGCCCCCCGAAGGAAACGAGACTGCCGCCGTTGGCGGAAGCGGCCAGGTTGGTGGGTTGTTGAGCCAGCGCAGGGACCCAAGCGAACGCAAGGCACACGGCGATCAAGAGAATCCTCGGACAAGGTAAAGGCGACAGCATGACAGCCTCCTCATCGGATGTTCGTGCAGCGCCATCGGGTACGGCTCTGCGCGGACGACCCGAATCAGGAGCGGTGGGCGCTGTCCAGACCCGACAGCGACAGAGTTCGCCCCATTTTCTGAGAAGTGCCGGCTCGGCTCGCCGCGGCCCCAAAGTCTCCACAGGATGGGCCGAATCCCGGCCGCTGCATCAACCCCACCATTATGCAGCCCCACGGGAGAGGCTTGTCAACAGCAAACGAAAAGGATCTGATCCTTCGAAGAGCTGCCTGCGGAGGGCTCCCTGCCCGGCAGCCCCGTCGAACAGCTTCCTTTGGGAGGGGATGGAAGAGTATCTTTTTGGGAGCGTTTCGGTATGATGGTGTGATACGCGAGAGTGAAAAGATCTTCATTCGTCGGCGGGAGTTGGCTCGTGGTGAGTCGGCTCTCTGTCGATTCGAATCGAGATCTCAGGGTCCTGTTGGAGTCGGTGGCGGCCACGGGGCGCATCCATTCTGCGGGCCCAGGGGAGGGAGGGGGACGTGGAAAGGATCGATTTTGCAACGGCGAAGAGGAGAGAAGGAATTCCTGCATGCTGGAAGTGGAGCCTGCCTCCGCTCCTGTTCTTTTTCCTGTTCGGGTCAGTCGCCAGTGCCCAGGAGGTCACCCTCTCCGGCCGTGTGATCGACGCCCAGAACGTGCCGTTGGCGGAAGCCGAGGTGACGATCACCGAACTCGGGTCCTCGACGCAGACGGATCAGCAGGGCCGCTACCAGTTCTCGGTAGCTCCCGGCGTCTATACCGTGGCGGTCACGAAGGTCGGCTTTCTGCCTCAGGACAAAGTGGCGCAGGTGGAGGTGCCGGGGCCGGTCACGCTCAACTTCCAGATCGCTCGCATCCTGCCCCAGTTTGGCCAGGAGATCGTGGTCATCGGCACCCGCGCCGCGCGAACGGCGGTGGAAACTCCGGTGCCCGTGGATGTGCTGATCACGGAAGAGATCCGGGAGGCCTCCCAGGTGGAGACGAGCCGCATCATTCAGTTTCTGGCGCCCTCGTTCAACTTCTCCACCTCCACCATCAGCGACGGTACGGACATCGTCCGTCCATCGACGCTGCGGGGCCTGGGGCCGGACCAGACGCTGGTCCTGATCAATGGGAAGCGCCGGCACAACAGCGCACTGGTGCACGTCAACGGTTCGGTGGGGCGAGGTACGGCAGGAGTGGACCTCAATGCCATCCCCGCCTCGGCGATCAAGAAAATTGAGATCCTGCGCGACGGCGCCTCGGCCCAGTACGGGTCGGACGCGATTGCCGGTGTTCTGAACATCGTGTTGCAGGATCAGACCGAGTACACCGAGATCGACTTCAGTGCCGGGCAGACCTTCAAAGGCGACGGTGAGAGTTTCGTCCTCAGCGCAAATCACGGCGAACGGCTGGGTCAGCGCGGCTTCATCAACCTGACGGCGGAATGGCGGGACCGGGGCTTCACGAACCGGGCGGGGGCCGACCCTCGGCAGCAGTTCCTGAGCTTGCCCGACGGCTCGCCCGACCCGCGTGAGGCCACCTTCAACCGCATCAATCACCGCTACGGAGATGCCGAGTCCAACAACATCTCTCTGTTCGCGAATTCGGAGATCGGGTTGGGAGAGCAATCTGACCTCTACTTTTTCGGAGGTGCGTCGCAGCGGGACGGCGAGTCAGCCGGCTTTTATCGGCGGTCGCTGGATTCCCGCAACGTGCCCCAGGTTCATCCGGAGGGGTTCCTCCCGCTGATCAACACGGACGTGGAAGATCTGTCCCTGACCAGTGGCTTTCGGCACCGTTTCGGGGCCTGGGCCCTGGACGCCAGCTTGACTCTGGGGGCCAACGCTTTCGAGTTCTTCATCTCCAACTCGGTCAACGCCTCGCTGGGCGCCGCCAGTTCGACCGCAGCACGCGCCGGGACCCTCAACTTCCGGCAGCAGACCTTCAATCTGGATTTCTTCGGGACCGTCCAGGGCGACCTGCCGCGCCCCATCAATCTGGCCTTTGGGGCGGAAGTCCGGCGAGACAACTACGAGATCGAAGCCGGCGAGCTGACCTCCTACGTGGACGGGGGCGTACCCAATCAGTTCGGGGGTCGCGCCGCAGCCGGCATCCAGGTGTTCCCGGGCTTTCGGCCATCCAACCAGGTGGACGAATCGAGGAGCAACGTGGCGGGCTATGTCGATGCGGAGATCCCGCTCTCCGAGGAGTTCCTGCTGGGCTTGGCCGGCCGCTTCGAGCACTACAGCGACTTCGGGAGCAACCTGAGCGGCAAGCTGGCCGGGCGGTACGAATTCACGCCTCGATTCGCCGTTCGGGGCTCGGTCAGCAACGGATTTCGTGCGCCCTCCCTGCACCAGTCGTTCTTCAACAACACCAGCACCCAGTTCGTCTTCAGCCAGGCGACAGGTGAGCTGGTGCCCTTCGAGGTCGGAACCTTCCGCAACGACAGCGCGATCGTGCAGGGCTTCGGCGTGGCTCCACTCCAGGAGGAGACCTCGCTCAGCTACAGTCTCGGGTTCACGGCTCGGCCAGCCGACAGCCTTTCCCTCACGGCGGACGTCTTCAAGACCGACATCGACGACCGCATCGTGATCAGCGGCCAGTTCCAGGCTGAAACGGACGCTTCCGGTAATCCCGTCGACGGACCCATCCGGCGGATTCTGGAGCCCTTCGGCGCCAACGCGGCCCAGTTTTTTACCAATGCCATCGACACGGAGACGGAAGGTGTCGATGTGGTGCTGGCCTACTTCAAGCCCATCGCGGAGACCCGCAGTTTCAGTTTCACGGCGGCGGCCAACTGGAACCGCACCCAAGTGGTGGGGACCGTGCGAACACCCCCGGTCCTGGCGGGCCTGGGGGAGACCCTCTTCGATCGCATCGAACGAGAGCGCATCGAGTACGCTCAGCCGCGGGCCCACTACAACATCTCCGCCAAGTACCGGCATGGGGGCTTCACGGGGCTGGTGCGTTTCAACTACTTCGGCAACGTCAAGACAGTCGAGAGTGCATCCAATCCGGCCATCGACCAGGTCTTTCCCGGCGAGTGGCTGACCGATCTGGAATTCGCCTACAAGTTTCAAAGTGGCCTGCGTCTGGCGGTCGGCTCGAACAACATCTTCGACGTTTTCCCCGACCCCAACCGGCCCGAAATTTCATTCAACGGGATCTTTGTCTACCCCCGCCGCACGGCGCCCTTCGGTTTCAACGGCGGATCGTGGTACACGCGCATCTCGTATCGCTTTTGAGCAGGTCCCGACGGGTCCCGCTGATCCTGTCAAGGCGGAGATTTCGATTCCGGAGAATATTGGACAGGATCACGGGATCTCCAGGATATTGTCTGAGTCCGCGCGAGACCCCTGGTGGAGCCGACGTGCCCTGTCGGTGGAGCCGGCGTGCCCTGTCCCCAAAATCGGGTAGGACACCCCGATCGCGTCAACGCGCCCTGTCCTGGTAGTGGTGAAACCCGCCCAAGGGAACCCCACTGTCCCCGAGAAGGGTCCCAAAAGTTGCCCTGTCCCCAGTAATCCGACCTGTTGGGGGCATCGCACCCGTCGATTGCCCGGCGGAGGCGCCAGTGATCCTGTCCATCCTGGCAGACGACCCCTCATGTGAAATGCGGGCTCCGTCCTGCACGAATCACCGGCAAGATTGCCGGTGTCACAGCCCCCAGGAGAAATCCGGGCTTGGGGGTCTCGCCTGCTATCATGTCCGCCATGATCGTGATGAAGTTCGGCGGGACGTCGGTCCAGGATGCGGCTGCCATGACGCGCTGTATGCAGGCCGTCATCGACCGGCTCGACCAGCAGCCGGTGGTGGTGCTGTCAGCCACGGCCAAGACCACCGGCCGGCTGCTGGAGATTGCCGAGCAGGCTCATCGAGGCGACGCCGAGGGGGCGCTGCAGAAGCGCGAACTGATCCGGCAACACCATCTCGGGATGGTGCGCACGCTACTGTCCGGAAAGCGGCTCCAGGAAGCCGAGCGGTCACTCGAGGAAATGTTCCAGGAGATTTCCGATGTGATCCAGGGCCTGGCTTTGCTCGGTGAGTGCACGGGGCGCAGCCGGGACAAACTGGCCTCGCTGGGGGAGCGCTTGAGCAGTCTGATTCTGGCTGGAGGCCTGCGGGAGAAAGGGATTCCGGCCCGGCTGCTCGACTCGCGTGAACTGATCAAGACCGACAGTGACTTCACCCGGGCAGTGGTGGACGAGCCGGTTTCCTTTCCATTGATCCGCCGTAAGATCCGCCCCCTGGCCAAGGAGGGAAAGGTCCCCGTGCTCCAAGGCTTCATCGGTTCGACGCCGGACGGGATTACCACCACGATCGGCCGGGGCGGCTCGGACCTCTCGGCGGCACTGATCGGTGCGGCGCTGGAAGTGAAGGACATCCAGATCTGGACAGACGTGCCCGGCATCCTCACCACCGACCCGCGTTTGGTGCCCAAGGTTTACAAGGTCAAGGCGATTTCCTTCAACGAGGCATCGGAGCTGGCCTATTTTGGCGCCAAAGTCTTGCATCCCAGCACGCTTCTGCCCGCCATTTCGCGAGCCATCCCGGTGCACGTCTGCGACTCCTCGCGCAGTCACGAGACCGGCACCCGAATCGCCGCCCAGCCGGTCCCGTCCACCACGCCTTTGAAAGCGATCGCGTGCAAGCGAGGCATCACCCTGCTGAACGTTCATTCGACCCGCATGCTGCTGTCGCACGGCTTTCTGCACCGGATCTTCGAAGTGTTCGAGCGGCACAAAGCGGTCGTGGACGTGGTGGCGACTTCCGAAGTCAACGTGTCGCTGACACTCGACTCGACCGAAAAACTCCCCGCCCTGCTCCGGGACCTGGAGGTTTTCGGGACGGTTGACGTCGAGTCCAGTCTGGCGATCATCTGCGTAGTGGGAGACGATCTGCGCTCCAGCCCCGGCATCGCGGGCCGTGTGTTCAGTTGCCTGGACACGATCAATATTCGCATGATTTCCCAGGGCGCCTCCCGCATCAACATCACCTTTCTGGTTCGGGAGGAACGGCTCGAAGAGGCGATCAGCCGTTTGCACGCTGAATTCTTCGCCGAGCCGGATCCGGAGGTGTTCGAGCCGATTTGAGCCCGCGTGTTTCGGCAGGGGATGAAGCTGCGGGCCGAATCTTGGGCTTTGGGAGTACCGATGAAACGAGTTCGGACCTGGCTGCGGGGTGTTTCGATCTTCGTGACACTCACGCTGCTGCTCTTCGTGGGCGTCAACCTGGCCGCCTACCTCGTCTTCTCTGCCATCCAGCGCAAAGGGCCGGACGTGCACGCCGGCGACTGGTTCATCGCGCCGCTTTCACCGCAGGGGCAGGCCATCCTGGAGGAGGTGTACGGGCGCCGAGACACGCCACTGTTCGTCCAGTTGCTGGGGGACGACCCCAGCATTCGGCCCCACCCGGTTCTCGCCTTCACCGAGGGCCTCTCCACGGCCCAGTATCGAATCGGCCTGGAAGGGATGCGCTACCAGCCCGGCTGGAGCGACCAGCAGGTGGCTTCGTGGCTGGGCAGGAAAGGCGAATTCATCTACCTGTTTGGCGGCTCCACGGCCTTCGGGCACGGAACGCCGGGCGATCAGACCGTGACTGCCCAGTTGAACCGGAGGGCCGGCCGTACACGTTTCCTGAATCTGGCGGTG
>JBFKLX010000066.1:0-24246 GCA_041630155.1 Acidobacteriota bacterium | reverse complement strand
TGTTCCAGCGTTTCATCGTTCGTCCTTTCTGGGACCCCACAGGGAGGTCTTCGCGATTGCGACTCGAGTCTGCCTCATCGCCGGCGTCCCAGTCTCGACTTCTTCCATTCGACACTGAGCTTACGCAGCCGCTCGGAGCTGACTTCCTTCGACCCGAAGCGGGTGTGATAGTAAAGTTCGGTCAGCTGTCCCGGCAGGGGGCTGGCCAGCTCGGCGTTCATTCGCAAGGCAAACTCCCAGGGGGTCTCGGCCCGGCCCCTGCTGAAGCCCTTTCTGCGCAGCCGCTCGAGAAACTCCAGGTAGAAGGAAGGGGGTGGGTCCTGGGTTCCCTTTCCGCCGAAAGCTCGCCGCAACCAACCGGCCAGGCGACTCTTCAGCAGCCAGAGCAGGATCCCCAACCCGAGCGTTCCCAGGGCCAGGGGCCAGGCCAACGACTTCCAGAAGCGGAGATTCAGGCGCGTCCCCAGCCAGCCTGCGGGATCCAGGAGGTCGACTCCGCTGGACAGGCCTTTCCAGACTTCCCGCAGCCGCTGCCGGGCCCGGATGAAAAAGGTGAGCTGCTTGATTCGGTCGAACGTGACGACCTCGGTCCAGAAGAGGTCGACGGCGTCCAGCATCTGGCCCAGCCAGCGCCCCAGCCTGCTGGTGCCGAAGCCGGTTGCGGCCGGTGTGGGGTCGAACTCGATCCAGCCCGCCCCCGGAAAGAACGCCTCGACCCAGCTGTGGGCGTCCGACTGGCGGACCAGCCAGTAGCCGCCCCAGTCGTTGTACTCCCCCACCCGGAAGCCGTTGACCACGCGGCTGGGGACGCCCTGGGCTCGCAGCATGACCGCCATAGCGGTGGCAAAGAATTCACAATGGCCGGCCCGCTGCTCGAACAGGAAGGCTGCCAGAGGATCTTCAGCGGTGGCGGCGAGATTGTCCAGTGAATAGCCGTAAGCGCGCCGCAGGTGGTTTTCCAACAAGAGGGCCTTGGCCAGGGGGTCAGACGCCGCCACGGTCAGCCGCGCCGCCAGGCCCCGGATCCGGGGGTCCAGCTCGGGAAGCTGCAGGAATCGCTGTCCAATCTCCGCGGGAATCGTCCCCTCCGACACTTCCTTCAAACGCTGAGCTCGCGGCAAGAGCTCCGAATCCACGGTGTAGTGCAAGGGGCCGGAAGGGGTCCGGTAGAAGCGCAGCGACTGGTTCCCGTCACGCAGGATCAGCCCGCCCAGTCCCCGCTCACGGGGAATCACCTGCACGATTCTTCCCAGACCGAAGACCACATCGGATCCGGGCTCCATGGCCACGTGCTGCCGCAGGAGCCCCCTTTCCTTGGCTCGCAGCTCCTCCGAGCTGGATTCGTCGCGCAGCGCGCCCAGGGGCAGCGGCTGGTATTCCCGCTCGGTGTTGGACCAGGCCAGGCCGTCGTAGAAGTTGAGCGCCACCCCGCGCCACTTCCAGTCGGCCGATATCGCGGAAGAATCGCGGTTGATTCGGACGCGCATGAAGAGGTCCCGATTGGTCATGATGCGGCCGATGTCGCCCAGGACGACGCGATCGCTGAAACCCGACAGGTTGCCGTCCTGAAAGTCTCCCACTCGAAAGAGCCCCCAATTGGTGCGGGGAATGGACACGAAAATGGGGGCGGACACGACGGCTACCAGCACCGTCATCAGCAGCGAGACCCGCACGTAGCCCCCCAGTTCGAACTGGGCCTGGGGGTTTTGCCGGAAAGCCCGGCGCGACTCGAAGAGCACGAACGTCAGAATCCCCGTGAACACCCAGCCGAGCAGGACCACCAGAAACAGCACCGACAGGGTGTAGACGGAGGCGATCAGCAGGAACAGGAAGCTGACCCCGTAGAGCAGGCCGTAGTCCTTGTCCCTCTGGTCGCCGAACAACTTGATCAGGCTGATGCCCAGCAGCAGGTGCAGCGAGGCGTCGACGGGTCCGGTCAGCAGGATCCAGTCGAACAGAAAAGCGAACGCCAGGATCAGGAAGACGAGCAGGGGATGGCGCTTGGGCCAGTCGGTCCGGAGTCGCCAACTGAGAAGGATCAGCCCCAGGCAGACGGCACCTCCGACCGGACTGAGCGCCTCGGACGCCAGCAGGCCCGCCAGCCCCGCCAGCAGCAGCGCGTAGCTGGTGGCTCTGAGCGCCCGTTCGAACCGCTGCTGTCCCGTCATGGCGTCACAGCTCCAAGTAGTCGACCCGGACACTGACCGGGAGTTGAACGCGCGGACCCGCAGCGAACAGGACGGACCGGGCCGCCGGGGGGCCCGGGAGATCAGGAGAGTCGGCTGGCTGTACGAGCGCCAGATACTCCATGAAACGATGATAGTCCTCCGCCTTGCCGTTGACGCTGATCCGGCAGTCGCTGGTCTGGAAGACGAACGGCCGGCCTTGCCGGCGGAAGTGGCGCCCCAGCGAGGCCAGCCAGCTGACGGCCTGTTCGAACTGTTCCCGTTGCCGATCGCTGCCGGGCAGGAAGCGGGAAAACAGCAGGTGGGCGGGCAGCTCGTCCTCCGCCAGAAAGTCCTTGACCATCAGCTGCCCCAGTTTGGCGGTCGACTTCCAATGAATGAAGCGGGTGCTGTCGCCCCCCTGAAAGTTGCGGATTTTGTAGAGTCCGCTGCCCAGGCCCCGCCGCTTCTTTTCCTGGGCACCCGTTCCGCTCTCGGCCAGCCTGCGCAGGAGCTGTGACACGTCCACCAGTCGGGGGTACACGGTGATCCGACCCTCCACCGGCAGGCGCCGGCCCCGTATCAGAAAGCCGAAGGGAAACCCCGTGCGAACTTCGAATTGCTCCAGAAAACAGATCCCCCGACTCTCAAAGCCAAGCTTGCTCCGAAGGCTGGTCCGCCGCCGTGGAGGAACGTACGGAAAATCCTGCTCGGGAAGCCGAAGAGGAGTCCTGGTCGAATCGGCTGGGGTCTCTGTGCTGCTCAAAGTCAGCGCGAACGAGGGGAAGTAGCGCTTGCGATTGGCCAGGGTGAGTCTCAGGGTGACCTCATCGCCGGCGTGAACCTCGCGGGGAATTCGTACCGACACGGCCAGATTGTGGAGCACCAGATTGGACACCACGCCCGACACGATCAGAGCCGCCAGCAACGTGGAGAGGATCAGGATCAGCAGGTTGTTGCCCGTGTTCAGAGCACAAAAACCGAGCAGCAGGACGACCATGGAGAAGCCAATTCCCCGGCGGGTCAGGCTCAAGAAACGCAGCTGCTCGAAGAACTCCAAACGGACCTGCGCCAGCAGCTTGGGAATCAGCAGAAAGCTCGAAACAGCCGCCAAGGCCAGAGAAAAGAGTGCCAGAAAAGCGGAAGCGCGGTGCTGCCCCTGCCCCCGGGCCGCCGAACTCAACAGTGCCAGCAAGAAGGCTGAGGCCAACAGCAGCGAAGGCCACACGAAAGGCCTCAGCTTGTGCCAGGTCGAAACCGCAGAAGTCGCCACTACAGCGGCACCTCCACTTCTTCCACGATGGACTGGATGATTTCTTCGGCCCGGCTGCCGCTGCCGGGCGATTGGAACTGCGAAGCCACGACCACCCGGTGGGAAAACACCGGCACTGCCAATTCCTTCACGTCGTCCGGAACGCAGTACGCTCGCCCTCGAACGAACGCCAGAGCCTGGGCCGCCCGGTGCAGCGCCATGCTGCCACGGGGGCTGATCCCCAGCTCGAGCTGCTCGCTCTCGCGCGTCGCCTCCACCAGGCTCATCAGGTAGTCCAGCAGCAGTTCGGCCACCTGAACCTGCTCGACCGCCCGCTGCGCTTCCAGTACATCAGCGACGTCGACCACGGGAGTCAGCTGTTCGGCCGAGGCGTGGGAGATGTGGGAGCGCAGGATCCGTTTTTCGTCCTCGCGGCTGGGATAACCCATCTGCAACCGCATCAGGAAACGGTCCAGCTGCGATTCAGGGAGCGGATAGGTGCCATGGTGCTCCAATGGATTCTGGGTGGCGATCACCATGAAGGGGGGCTCCAGCGAGTAGGTTTTGTCCTCGATGGTGATGCGCCCCTCGCTCATCGCCTCCAGCAGCGCGCTCTGGGTCTTGGGAGTGGTGCGGTTGATCTCGTCGGCCAGCACGATGTTGGCGAACAAGGGCCCGGGACGGAATTCGAACTCCTGCCGCAACTGGTTGAAGATCGAAACGCCGGTGAGATCGGATGGCAGCAGGTCGCTGGTGAACTGAATCCGGTGGAAGGAGCAGTCGAAGGAGCGGGCCATGGCTTGGGCAAGGGTGGTCTTGCCAACGCCCGGCACATCCTCGATCAGCAAGTGCCCCCGGGCCAGCAGGCAGACCACCGCCCGTTCCACGGCTTCGCCTTTGCCCTGAATCACCCCCTCGATGGAACGGGCCAGTTCCAGGATGCGACGGCTCAGCACCACATCCTCAGCACCCTCAGCACCCCCTGCCTCGGGCTCGCTTGGAGATTGAGAAGAGAAGACCTTCCTTGGCAACATGTCCATCCTTACAGATGCTCCTTTATCCGATTGGGACGAAGCTCGAGCGCTCGGGCCTCAACGATGCTGGGCCATCAGCTTCAGCCAATGCTCGAGGGCCTGCCGGCCGGAGTCGAAATTGGTGAACTCCACGCCCATCCCAAAGGGAGGAAACTTGGTCCGGTTCCACTTCACCACACCCCGGGCGCGCACCGATTCGAAGCGGTTGCCTTCGCCGACATCGAACTCCAGGTCGACCTCCGTACCCTCGGGGAGGGGCTCTTCGGTGTGGAGAAAGATGCCGCCCAGACTGACATTCTCGATCACTCCCTCCCCTTGGTCGGGAGCGAGCAGTGTGGGGCCGCGGCTCCGATACGAAACGACCGTTTCGGCGAGTTGGCGTGGATGCTTGCGTTTCTCTTCCACCATGTATTGTCCCAGATTAGCGCCTAACCCAGCCAATTTACAGACTAAACCAGAAAGCGACCCCGAAGTTCGTAATTCGTGTCACCTTTCAGGTAGAGGCTTCGGCCCTGCGCCACCGGCGAGCATAACCGTGTCTTCTCAGAAGAGCTTCTTCTGGCTCCGAGTGAGGGGTTCGCGCTGGAAGTGCTCGTAGGCCAAGCGGGTGACCACCCGTCCCCTGGGGGTCCGATTCAGGAATCCCACCTGGATGAGATAAGGTTCGTAGATGTCTTCGATCGCGTCTTTTTCCTCGGCCACCGCGGCTGAAATGGTATTGATTCCGACCGGCCCTCCGTCGAACTTGTCGATGATGGTCAGCAACAGCTTGCGATCGGTCTCGTCGAAACCATAGCTGTCCACTTTCATCTTGGCCAGGGCCTGGTTGGCCGTCTCCCGGTCGATTCTGCCGTCCCCCCGCACCTGGGCGTAGTCGCGCACGCGTCGAAGCAGGCGGTTGGCGATGCGCGGGGTGCCCCGGCTGCGCCGGGCGATTTCCGACGCCCCTCGGGCGTCGATGTCCACCTCCAGAATGCCGGCGGAACGCACCACGATTCGGCCCAGACTCTCCGAATCGTAGAAATCCAGCCGCTGAGGAATCCCGAACCGGCCTCGCAAGGGGGACGTCAAGAGCCCCGAACGGGTGGTCGCACCGATCAGGGTGAATCGCGGAATGTCGATCTTGATGGAGCGGGCTCCGGGACCCTCCCCGATGATGATGTCGATCTGAAAGTCCTCCATGGCCGGATAGAGGATTTCTTCGATGGCTGGGTGCAGCCGGTGGATTTCGTCGATGAAGAGTACGTCTCGAGGCTCGAGATTGGTGAGGATGGCGGCCAGGTCCCCGCGCTTTTCGATCGTAGGCCCGGAAGTGGCTCGAAAGCCTACGCGCAGCTCGTTGGCCACGATCTGCGCCAGCGTCGTCTTGCCCAGGCCGGGCGGACCGAACAGCAAGATGTGATCCAGGGCCTCGCCTCGCTTGCGCGCCGCTTCGATGGCAATCGAGAGGTTGTCTTTGATCTCGTTCTGCCCCACGAACTCGTCCAGGCTGCGAGGCCGCAGGCTGTTCTCAAAACCAGGATCTTCGTCGACCTCGTCCGGATCGACCCAGCGCTTTTCGTCGTCGCCCATGTTCGGACTCTAAGCCTATCACGCACCGGTGCCATGGACGGAGGGGCGCCGACGGGGGGAGCGTCAGGGGGTTTCGGCTCTCGCAGTGGACGCAGCGGAGGTCTCGAGGCTCATCCCGACAGACGTCGCAACGCACCCTTCAAGAGCGTTTCGAATTGCGGCTCGGTGGCGCCCTCTGCGGCGCGGGAGACGGCCTTCTCGGCCTGATTGCTTGGATAGCCCAGGTTGATCAGCGCCGAGACGACGTCGTTTTGCAGAGCCCCCGCCGGAGAGCCGGCAGCCGCCCTCTCGGGCGCCAGCTCGCGCATCTTGTCCTTCAGCTCCAGCACCATCCGCTCCGCGGTCTTCCGGCCCACTCCCGGGATGCGCGTGAGCCGCAAGAGGTCGCCGCGGGCCACCGCAGCGGCGAGCTCGTCGGCCGGCAGTCCGGATAGCACCGTGGTGGCCAGCTTCGGCCCGATGCCCGAGATCTGGATCAGCAGCAGGAACAGGGTCTTCTCTTTGGGGGTCAGGAAACCGTACAGACCCAGCGAGTTTTCCGTGACGTGGGTGTAGACGTGCAGCATCACCCGGCTGCCCTCCTCTCCCAGATCGTAGAAGGTGGACAGAGGCACGTGCACCTGGTAGCCGACCCCCTGCACGTCCAGGATGATCCGGTCCGCCGCCTTCTCCGCCAGAGTACCCGCCAGACGTCCAATCATGGGCTGATTATACGGCCCCCCTCTGCACAAAGCTCGGCCAAGGGCCCAAGAGGCGCAAAGGCCTGAACGACTTCGCGCCCCGCGCCCCAAGCCCATCCGCCCCTAGCCTGGGAGGCTGGTGTGCGCCATAATACTGCGCGTCGAGCTGCAACGGACTTCTTGAACTGGAGCGATTCGTGGGATCGGCGAGCGAGCAGGAGATTCGGGAGCAGATTTGCGAGTTTGGCCGCCGCATGTATCAGAAGGATCTGATCGCGGCCAACGAAGGCAACCTGTCGGTGCGGCAGGGGGAGCAGCTCCTGGCGACGCCGACTGGGATGTGCAAGGGCTTCATGCAGCCGGACGATGTGGTGATCACCGACCTGGAAGGCCGGCAGCTGGGAGGCAAACGGAACGTCTCGACGGAAATCCGCATGCACTGCGTGGTCTACCGGCAGCGCCCCGACGTCGCAGCCGTCTGCCACGGCCATCCCGTCTACGCGACTGCCCACGCCGTGGCCGGCATCCCCCTGCGGGAAGCGCTGATGCCGGAAGTGGTGGTGACTCTGGGGTGCGTACCGGTGGCGCCCTACGGCACACCGTCGACGGAAGAGCTGGCCCAGAGTCTGGTCGACCTGGTCCCCCATTACGACGCCATCCTGCTGGCCAATCACGGGGCGATCAGCTACGGCCCCCACCTGGAAAACGCCTTTTTCAAGATGGAGATTTTGGAGCATTTCGCCAAGATTGCCATCCTCACGCGCGTCTTGGGAAGGCAGACTCTGTTGTCCCGGCAAGAGGTGGACAAACTGTTTGATGTGCGGGGGAAGTATGGTATAACTTCCCCGGATTTTCGGGAGTCCGGCTGTCCCGTCACCGCCGAAGCCGAGCCAGCTTTGAGCGTGTCCCAGCGCGAGTTGGAAGAGATCGTCGAACGGGTGGTGGCACAGCTCACCTCGGAGTGAGAGCGACTCCACTAGGAGAACTTTATGGCGGATTCGATGGAAGCCCTGGGCATGGTCGAGACCAAGGGTCTGGTCGCGATGATCGAAGCGGCCGATGCCATGGTCAAGGCTGCCAAGGTGACTCTGGTCGGCTACGAAAAAATCGGGAGCGGTCTGGTCACGGCCATCGTGCGCGGCGACGTGGCTGCCGTCAAGGCGGCCACAGACGCGGGCGCTGCAGCGGCCCGGCGCGTCGGTGAGCTGGTCAGTGTGCACGTGATCCCGAGGCCGCACGCCGAGCTGGATCAGCGTCTGCCGATCAGTCCCAAGTGAGTCCGCGGCCCGGCTTTCACGGCGACCCGAGTCCAGAGCCGGACCCTTCTCCTCAGAGATTTCAATGATCCTCGGCAAGGTCTCCGACACTGTCGTCGCCACCCGCAAAGACGAAAAACTGCGAGGCAAGAAGCTCCTCATCGTCCGAATCCTGGACCTGGAAACCGGTAAGTTCACCGGCTATCAGGTGTGCGTCGACACCGTGGGCGCAGGCGCAGGCGAGACGGTGATCGTGGTCGGAGGCAGTTCGGCCCGGATGGCCACCGGCATGAAGGATCACCCGGTCGA
Source organism: Acidobacteriota bacterium (assembly GCA_041630155.1). Lineage (GTDB taxonomy): Bacteria > Acidobacteriota > UBA6911 > RPQK01 > JANQFM01 > JBFGHG01. The sequence goes on along the minus strand of JBFKLX010000066.1, from coordinate 15,978 downwards.
TTCCTCCATCGTGGGCATCGTCGACACGGTCGAGATGGACCCTCGAGGCAAGGCCCTCAGGAGAGCGCGCGAATGAAGCTGGCGCAGGTGGTCGGAACGGTCGTCTCCACCGCCAAGGACGCACCCTTGCTGGGGAAAAAGCTTCTCGTGGTGCAACCCATCGACCGCCAGGGCAGGCCTCGCGGCGCCCGGCTGGTGGCCCTGGATTCGGTCGGCGCCGGCGTGGGTGAGCGCGTCTTCTACGTCCGCGGAAAGGAGGCGGCCTTCCCCTGGTACCCCGTGGACACCCCGTCCGACTGCTCCATCGTGGGAATCCTGGACCAGTTCAACTTCGGGGATCTCGAGCCATGATCGTGGCCCGCGTGGTGGACCAGCTCGTGGCGACTCGCAAAGATCCCTGCTTCGAAGGTCACAAACTCCTGCTGGTCCAACCCCTGGATCTGCAGGATCAGGATTGGGGTGATTGCGTGCTTGCCATAGACGGCGTCGATGCGGGAGTGGGAGACCGCGTGCTGGTCGTCCAGGACGGATGGGCCGCCATGAAGGTGCTGGGGCGCTTCTTCACGCCTGTCGACGCCGCCGTGATCGGCGTGATCGACCGGTTGGATCTTTTCGACACACCCGAGTGCTAGAATACCTCCAGCTGGTGAACCAACCGCGGTGAATGATTCATAACTGGATGTGATGGGCGGATGAAAGTCAAAGTAATCGTAAAGCTCAAGCCAGGGGTGTTGGACCCGCAAGGTCAGGCCATTCAACGCTCCCTGAAGACGATGGGCCATGGCGATGTGACGGGTGTCCGGCAGGGGAAATATTTCGAGCTCGAGTTCAACGGCGGGGACCGGGAAATCGTACGCAACACAGTCCACCAGATCTGCGAGGAGATCCTGTCCAATCCCCTCATCGAGAATTTCGAGATTCAGGAGATCTCGTGAAGTTTGGAGTGGTCGTATTTCCGGGCTCCAACTGCGACCACGACGCCTATCGCGTCTTGAAGCACGTCCTGGGTCAGGAGACCGTCTACCTTTGGCACCGGGAGCGCGACCTGCAGGGCGTGGACGTGGTAATCGTGCCGGGAGGTTTCTCTTACGGCGACTACCTGCGCTCGGGCGCCATCGCGCGCTTTTCGCCGATCATGGACAGCGTCGCGCAGCACGCCCGCCAAGGGCGTCTCGTGTTGGGAATCTGCAACGGCTTCCAGATCCTGCAGGAGGCCCGCCTGCTCCCGGGCGCCCTGCTGCGCAACTCCGGGTTGAAGTTTCTCTGCCAACCGGTTCACCTGGGCACTGTGAACAATCGCACACCCTTCACGAGCCTGGCCGCCCAGGGGCAGGTGCTGGAGATGCCGATCGCTCACAACGACGGCAACTTCTTCCTCCCGCCGGAAGGTCTGGAGGAGCTGGAGGGGCGGGGCCAGGTGGTGTTTCGCTACGCCGAGGCGGACGGCTCGGTGTCGCAGCGAGCCAACCCCAACGGCTCCATGAACAATATCGCCGGGGTCACCAACCCCGCAGGCAACGTGCTGGGGCTCATGCCGCACCCCGAACGGGCCGCCGAGGCCCTGCTGGGTAGCCGGGACGGCGCCCTGCTTTTCGAATCGATACTGGCGTCACACGAGTGAACTGTACACAGGCAAGCGAGCAAGTTTCCGCAACTCTGGTGGAAAGCCACGGGCTGACTCCCGAGGAGTACGAGCAGATCTGCCACATTCTGGGCCGAGCGCCCAACCTGACAGAGTTGGGCATCTTCTCAGTGATGTGGTCCGAACATTGCAGCTACAAGAGTTCGCGAACTCACCTGGCGGGACTTCCCACCGAAGGGCCCCAGGTGCTGCAGGGCCCGGGAGAGAACGCCGGCGCGGTGGACATCGGGGACGGACTGGCGGCCGTGTTCAAGATGGAGTCGCACAACCACCCCTCTTTCATCGAGCCCTATCAGGGAGCGGCCACCGGGGTGGGTGGCATCATTCGGGACGTGTTCACCATGGGCGCCCGGCCCGTGGCGCTGCTCAATTCGCTGCATTTCGGCTCCCTCGAGCAGGCCCGCAACCGCGTCATCATGGAGGGGGTGGTGGCGGGAATCGCCGGCTACGGCAACTGCATGGGGATCCCGACGGTGGGAGGTGAGGTCTACTTTGACGACGGCTATGGCCGCAACCCCATTGTCAACGTCTTCTGCCTGGGTGTGACGCGGGCCGATCGAATCTTCCTGGCTCGCGCATCGGGGATCGGCAATCCGGTCATCTACGTGGGAGCGCGCACGGGACGGGACGGAATCCATGGCGCCACCATGGCCTCGGAGGAGTTCAGTGAAGGCGGCGAGTCGAAACGGCCCAACGTCCAGATCGGCGACCCTTTCATGGAGAAACTGCTGCTGGAAGCTTGCCTGGAAGCCATGAAGACCGACGCCATCGTTGGAATTCAGGACATGGGGGCGGCCGGGCTCACCTGTTCGACCTGCGAGATGGGCAGCCATGCCGGCGTCGGAATCGAGATCGAGCTGGAGAAGGTGCCACAGCGGGAAGCCGGCATGACGCCCTATGAGATCATGTTGTCGGAGTCCCAGGAGCGGATGCTGCTGGTGGCCCGGAGAGGCCGGGAGCAGGAGTTGCTGGACATCTTCCAGAAATGGGAGCTGGAGGCGGTGATCATCGGCGAGGTGAAAGATCACGGGAAGCTGGTGGTGCGGCAGCAGGGGCAGATCGTGGCCGAGATTCCCAATCGGGCTCTGACCGAGCAGGCGCCCAGCTATCGCCGGCCCGAAAGCCCGCCGGCCCTGCCGCCTCAGGGCCAATGGGACGGGCTGGCCGAACCCGACGACTACGGCGGGGTGCTGCTCCAGCTCGCCGCTTCGCCGCACCTCTGCAGCCGCCGCTGGATTTACCGCCAGTACGATCACCAGGTCCGCACCAACACAGTCATCCTGCCCGGCTCGGACGCCGCTGTTTTGCGCATCGAGAAAGGCACGGGCGCGCTCGCCCTCAGCGTCGACGGCAATCCTCGCTTCTGCGCCCTGGACCCCCGCCAGGGGGCCAAACTGGCGGTGGCCGAGAGCTGCCGCAACCTGGTTTGCTCGGGAGCCCGCCCGCTGGCGGCCACCAACTGCCTCAACTTCGCCAGCCCCGAGAACCCTGAGGTCATGTGGCGATTCCGCGAGGCGGTGGAGGGCCTGGCCGAGGCCTGTCGCGTGTTCGGGACCCCGGTCACGGGCGGCAATGTCAGCTTCTACAACGAGACCGACGGAAGAGGGATCCCGCCCACTCCGGTGCTGGGGATGGTCGGAAAGATCGATGATCTGGATCGCGTCGCTGATTGCCATTTCAAACAACCCGGCGACCTCATTTTCCTGCTGGGGGAGACGCGCCCCGAGCTGGGGGGCAGCATCTATGCCGAGTTCCTGGGGCTGCCCTTGCAGGGACCGTGTCCGGAGGTGAATCTGGAGGTAGAGAAGCGCCTGCAGGACGCCGTACTGGAACTGCACCGCCGGGGGATCTTACGCTCGGCTCACGACCTGTCCGATGGGGGCTTCGCCGTGGCGCTGGCCGAGTGCTGTTACCAGCGCGGCCTGGGGGCGTCCGTGCAAATCCAAACCGAGCTGCGGCCGGACCACTTCCTGTTCAGTGAGAGCCCGTCCCGGGTCCTGGTCTCGCTGGCGCCCGAGCAGGAGGGAGACTTTCTGGAAGCCACCGTCGGATTGACCCGGCAGCGGCTGGGCCGGGTCCAGCAGGGCCTCTTGCAGATTCACCTCAACGGCCGGTCGCTGGCCGCTCTCCCCGTCGAACCGTTGCGCAAGGCCTGGGAATCGACTCTGGAGGAGGTATTTCGGCATTGAAGACTTTTCACGACACCGACCGGAGCGACAAGTTTCGCGACGAGTGCGGCGTCTTCGCCATCACGCATCACACCGAGGCTTCTCGAATGGCCTACCTCGGCCTGTACGGCCTGCAGCATCGGGGGCAGGAATCGGCGGGCATAGTGACCTCGGACGGGCAGCGCCTGCACATGCACCGGGACATGGGTTACGTAGCCGACGTTTTCGACGATGCAAGGCTGGCGGCGCTGGAAGGGGACTCCGCGATCGGCCACGTGCGCTACTCGACCACCGGAGAAAGCCGCCTGGCCAACGCCCAACCCATCTTGACGGAATCCTGGCGAGGGCCTCTGGCGTTGGCCCACAACGGCAACTTGCTCAACACGGACCGGCTGCGGGTGGAACTGGAGCGCGAGGGGGCGGTCTTCCAGTCCACCACCGACACCGAGGTCGTGCTGCACCTGCTGGCGCGCTGCCCCATCGCCGACCTGGGCCTTTCGCTGCGGGAGGTCTTCAGCCTGGTCACCGGGGCCTTCTCGGTCGTGTTCCAAACCCCGCAGGACACTTGGGCCGTGCGCGACCCCTACGGCGTCCGGCCGCTCTGTCTGGGGCGGCTGGAAAACTCCTGGGTAGTTGCTTCGGAAACCTGTGCCTTCGACTTGATCAATGCCGACTATATTCGCGACGTCCAACCGGGAGAGATTCTGCGAATCGAGCGTGGGCGTCTCTCCAGCAGTTGGCTGAAAGCGGCGCCGCGGCGCGCGCACTGCATCTTCGAGCACGTCTATTTCAGCCGGCCCGACAGCCGCGTCTTCGAGCGCAACGTGCACGAGACCCGCTACGAGATGGGCCGCCAGCTGGCCCGGGAACAGGGGGTCGAGGCGGACCTGGTGGTCCCGGTGCCCGACTCCGGAGTCACCGCAGCCCTGGGTTATTCGGACGCTTCGGGGCTGCCCTTTCAATTCGGTTTGATCCGCAATCACTACGTGGGGCGTACCTTCATCGAACCGCGCCAGTCGATTCGGCACTTCGGCGTGAAAGTCAAGCTGAATCCGGTCCGGCCGGTACTCGAGGGACGCCGGGTGGTGTTGATCGACGACTCGATCGTGCGGGGCACGACCAGCCGAAAGATCGTTGAGATGGTCCGCTCGGCGGGAGCCGCTGAAGTCCATTTGCGGATCAGCTCGCCACCGACTGTGTCTCCCTGCCACTACGGAATCGATACGCCCACCTGCGAAGAGCTGATCGCCAATCAGAAGACCCTGGAGGACATCCGGGAGCACACCGGCGCCGACAGCCTCGCCTACCTCAGCCTGGAAGGGTTGCGGCGCGCCGTCGGCGACCAGGGGGACTACTGCCTGGCCTGTTTCGACCGCCACTACCCGATCGCCCTGGAGAAAACTTCGGCCCAGAAGTCCCTCTTCGACACTCCGTCCCCGCCTGAGACGCGCCTGCCCTGGGACACACCCGCGGGACCGCTCCCGCAGGACCAGCCAGCCGAAGCGTGCGAAGAGGGGAAAGAACTCCTGGTGGAGGAGGCCCGGTGAAGAGGCCGGAGGACAGCGGGCGAAGCGCCTCCAGCGGCCTCACCTATGCACGAGCCGGAGTGGACATCGATCAGGCCGACCGGGCCAAGGCCGGCATCAAGCGACTGGCCCGCCTCACCTTCACCGAGGGCGTGGTCGGGGACATCGGCTCCTTCGGCGGGCTCTTTCGCGTTTCCTTCTTCGACTACGAACGGCCACTGCTGGTGTCGAGCGCGGACGGAGTGGGGACCAAGCTGAAGATCGCCTTTTTGACCGGGACCCACGAGACGGTGGGCCTCGACCTGGTGGCTCACTGCACCAATGACATCCTGGTACAAGGAGCCCGTCCGCTCTTTTTCATGGATTATCTGGCTTGCGGGCGCCTCGATCCCGGAGTCGTCGAACAGGTGGTGGCGGGGGTGGCCGAGGGCTGCCGGCAATCCCGCTGCGCCCTCCTGGGCGGAGAGACGGCCGAGATGCCGGACTTCTATGCGTCCGGAGAATACGACCTGGCCGGCTTCATCGTGGGGCTGGTCGAGGAACGTTGCCTGCTCGGGGCAGACCGGGTGCGAGCCGGGGACGCCCTGATCGGCCTTCGCTCCAGCGGCTTGCACACCAACGGCTTCTCGCTGGTGCGCAAGCTCCTGCTGGAGATGGAGCAGCTTCCCCTGGACGGCTACCTGCCCGAACTGGAGCGGACCCTGGCCGAGGAACTGCTGGAACCTCATCGCAACTACCTTCCCCTGCTGGATCAGCTGGTCCAAACCGACGATCTGCACGCGCTGGCCCACATCACCGGCGGCGGCATCCCGGGGAACCTGAATCGGGTCCTGCCCGGGGGATTGGACGCCCGAATCGACCGGGGGAGCTGGGAAGTCCTTCCGATCTTCCGTCTGCTCCGGGAACGCGGGAGAATCGAAGATCGGGAGATGTTCCGCACCTTCAACATGGGTTTGGGAATGATCCTGGTGGTGGCGAAGGAGCGCTTGGCCCGGGTCGAGCAGTTCCTGCAGCGGCAGGGCGAGCATTACACGGTCGTGGGCGAGGTGGTCCAAGGCCGGGGACGCGTCCTCATCCAATGAAAAACGTCGCGATCTTGCTGAGCGGGCGCGGGTCGAATTTCATGGCCCTGGCGGGCGCCGTCGAAGAGGGGAAAATCCCTGCCCGGATCGTCCTGGTTTTTTCCGACCAGCCAGAGGCCCCGGGTCTGGCCGAGGCGCGGCGGCGCAGTTATCCAGCCGTGGCAATCCCCGTGGGAGGACGAAAGCGGGAGGCATACGACCAGCTGATTCTGGAAGAGCTCCTGAAGGCCCGGGCCGAGATCATTTGCCTGGCCGGCTTCATGCGCATCCTGAGCCCTCCGCTGGTGCGCCGGTTCCCCAACCGCATCCTCAACATCCACCCCTCGCTGCTCCCCTCCTTCACCGGTCTGCATGCTCAGGGCCAGGCCGTGAAGTGGGGCGTCAAAGTGTCCGGTTGCACGGTGCATTTCGTGGACGAGCAGCTCGACCACGGTCCCATCCTCCTGCAGCGGGCTGTGCCGGTGCGGGACGACGATACCGAGGAGACTCTGGCGGCGCGAATTCTCGAGGAGGAACACCGCCTCTATCCCGAGGCGCTGCGCCTGGTCTGCGAAGATCGCCTCCGGATCGAGGGGCGGCGCGTACGAACCACAAAGGACTGAGAGCCAAGTCCGAAGCGTGAGAATGCCTCGCGACTCTGCTGTCCCCTTCCGTCATACCGAGCCGGAATCTCCCCAGAGCCTTTTCAGGCCACCGGTGAGAACCAGCGCCGATCGTCTGCGGGCTGGGGGAGTCGGTTCGTGAAAGAAGACGAAGACCGGAATTCCCAGACGGGGGCGCACGGACTTTCAGGCATCCAGCACCTCCATCTCGAATTCCCGGCGCGAGCGGACTCCCGGCGGCGACAGGCGGCGATCCGAGGCTGAAGCCTACTGCTGTGAATCACCAGCGAGGATGCAAGGTGTCGCTTCTGGGGGGAATCGGCGGCTGAAATCCGTGTCACGACGCTTGCTTGTCGAACGTCTTTCGGAAGCGTTGAATCAGGGCGTTGGTCGACGCGTCGTGCTTCAGGTCCGGATCGCCCGTCGATTGCAGCTCTCCCAGGATCTTCTTGGCCAGGACCTTACCCAGTTCCACGCCCCATTGGTCGAAGGAGTTGATGTTCCAGACGACCCCCTGGGTGAAGATCTTGTGCTCGTACATCGCTACCAGCTCACCCAGGACCCGTGGCGTCAACTTGTCCGCCATGATCGTGTTGGTGGGGCGGTTGCCCTCGAAGGTCTTGTGTGGCACGAGCTCTTCCGGGACTCCTTCGGCCCGGACTTCATCGGGTGTCTTGCCGAAGGCCAATGCCTCGGTCTGAGCAAAGAAGTTGGCCATCAGTTTCTCGTGCTGATCCCCCACCGGATTGTGCGTGTTGGTGAAGCCGATGAAGTCGCAGGGAATCAGCTTGGTCCCCTGGTGAATGAGCTGATAGAAGGCATGCTGCCCGTTGGTGCCCGGCTCGCCCCAAATGATCGGACCGGTCTGATAGTTGACCCGGTGGCCCTGCTGGTCCACCGACTTGCCGTTGCTCTCCATGTCCCCCTGCTGAAAATAGGCCGAGAAGCGGCTCAGGTATTGGTCGTAGGGCAGAATCGCTTGCGTCTGGCTGCCGAAGAAGTTGTTGTACCAAATCCCCAGCAACCCCAGGATGACCGGGACGTTCTTCTCGAACGGGGTCTCCTTGAAGTGCCGGTCCATGGCGTGAAAGCCCTCCAGCATCTCCCGGTAGTTCTCAGGCCCGATTGCCAGCATCAACGCGAGGCCGATGGCGGACGTGTAGGAGTAGCGTCCGCCGACCCAGTCCCAGAACCCGAACATATTGGCCGTGTCGATACCGAACTTCGACACCTCCTCCGCATTGGTCGAGACGGCCACGAAGTGCTTGGCCACCGCGGACTTGTCGTTGAGATGCTTCAATAGCCAGGCGCGTGCGTTCTCGGCGTTGGTAATGGTTTCCTGGGTGGTGAAAGTCTTCGAGCACACGATGAACAGCGTCTCGGCCGGATCCAGGTCGCGGGTGCACTCCACCAGGTGCGTGCCGTCCACGTTGGAAACGAAGCGGACGCTCAGGTTGCGATCCGAGAAGGTCTTGAGCGCCTCGAAGGCCATCACCGGCCCCAAGTCGGAGCCGCCGATGCCGATGTTGACAATGTTCTTGATTCGCTTGCCGGTGTGCCCCTTCCACTGACCCGAGCGAACACGTTGGGAAAAGTCGGCCATCCGACCCAGAACTTCGTGGACCTCCGGAATGACGTTCTTTCCATCCACGAGAATTTTTTGATTACGGGGCGCCCTGAGGGCCACGTGCAGCACCGCCCGTCTCTCGGTGCGATTGATCTTGACTCCGCTGAACATGCTGTCGATCGCCTGGCGCAAGTTGGCCATTTTGGTCAGGCCCAGCAGCAGTTTCATGGTTTCGTCGGTGACGCGGTTCTTCGAGTAGTCCAAGAACAGATCGACGGCTTCGAGCGAGAACTTCTGGGCCCGGTCAGGGTCTTCCTCGAAGAGATTCCTCATCTGGACGTTCCGCATCTTCTCGTAGTGAGCCTGCACCGCTTGCCATTCCGGTTTTTGCGTCAGCATGGTCTTCCTTCCCCTTTCGAAGATCGATTTCCCGGATCGCTCCCGGCCCCACGAAAGCCGCCGGCGGAGCTGCGGAGGTCGAGGTGCGGTTCTGACCCAACGGTCCGATTTCGCACCACGCTGCCCCCGACCGCCCACGGACGGCTTCGATCCAGGACACCGAATGAAGCGATTGACCGATCCATTGTAGTGCGTTCGCCGGCAGCCCTCCACCCCTTTCTTCCCGTTTCGAAACCGTCATCCTCGCCCCTGATTCCCGACCCCGGGAACCTCACGATTGATGACCCCCCGCAGGAGTCGCAACAGTTGGCTCGAGACGGACCCATAGCTCGAGCGAGGCCAGCGAAGGCCCATCCGGGCTACACCCGATATGCTCTCTTGGGATCGGCCTCCAGATAGCTGGACAGGTATTTGACGGCCAGGTAGCAGGGAACCGTGTCCAGCATGGCAGCGCTCATCTTGAACAGGTAACCCGACAGGATGAAGATCAACAGCTGTTCGGCCAGGCTTCGACTGGGATCGACGGGCAGGGCGCGGGCGTAATAGTGGGTGATCAGAATGACGGCGATCGAGTCCACCATCTGGCTCGTCAGGGTCGACCCGTTGTTGCGCAGCCAGAGATGCTTCCCGCGGGTTTTGTCCTTGATGTAATGGAATACCATGACGTCACAGAACTGGGCCGTGAGGTAGGCAATCATCGAGGCTGCCACTGCTCCGAAGGTGAGTGCTTGGATCTCGAAGAACACCGGTAAGCGCCCCGCCGCGTCCTGCAGGACTTCGCCGGAGACCGGATCGACCGTGTCGAACCCCGGCAGCAAGCCGCCGATCCAGAGGATGAAGACCACCCAGAGATTGAGCAGCAAACCCACCCAGACCAGGAAGGAGGCACGGCGACGACCGTAGATCTCGCTGATCAGATCGGTACAGAGAAAGGTAATGGGATACGGGAGGACTCCCACCGCCACCGCAAACGGAACCGTGATCCCGAAGACTTCTACGCTCAGATCGAGGAACCGGGTGATGCCCAGGATATTGAGCATTGCCAGCGTTCCCAGGAAGACACCGCACAGCACCAGGTAGACACGCTCCCGCCGCCGGGCGAGTTCATCAGACGGAAAATGCGCTTCTCCCTCGAGTTTCAAGCTTTGACCTCAAATGTTGCCGATGCTCCCTGTGAGGCGATCATGCGGTCCCGGACGCCCGGCCGCCAACCCGACCGTCAGGCTTCTCCCTGCCCGCCGTCGTTTGCCCTGTCCCTGGCGCTGGAACTCTCCTCCTGTTTGATCAGGCGTTTGAGGATCTTTCCCACGCTGCTCTTGGGCAGCTCTGTTCGGAACTCCACCTGTTTGGGAATCTTGTACTTGGCCAGATTCTCGCGGCAATACTGGATCACCTCGGCCCGACTCAGCTCACAGCCCGGTTCGCAGACGACATAGGCCTTGACGATTTCTTCCCGGACCTTGCTGGGGACACCGACGACCGCAGCTTCCACGACCTTGGGATGCCGCATCAGCACCTCTTCGATTTCCCGCGGATAGACGTTGAAGCCGGCGCTGACGATGAGGTCCTTCTTCCGGTCAACGATCGTGAAGAAGCCCTCCTCGTCGCGCCGTGCCAAGTCGCCCGTGTAGAGCCAGCCGTCCTCGCCCAAGACCTGGCGCGTCTCCTCGGGAATGTTCCAGTATTCCTTCATCACCTGCGGCCCTCGGATGGCCAGTTCGCCCACCTCATCGTCCTGCAGTTCCTGGCGCGTCCGGGGGTCGACGACGCACGCTTCGGTGTCCGAAATGGGCACGCCAATGGTCCCGCTCTTGCGCTTGCCGAACAAGGGGTTGACGATCGCGACCGGCGAGGTTTCCGACAGCCCGAAACCCTCCACCAGCCGGGCCCCCGTCAGTTCCTCGAACCTCTCCTGGACCTCGGCCGGCAGGGCCGCGCCGCCACTGACACAGAGGCGAATCGAATTGACGTCCGCGGCCGAAATCCCCGGATACCGGTTGATGGCGTTGTACATCGACGGCACTCCGCAGAAGATCGTGGGGCCATGCTTGCGGATGCGCTTGATCACCTCCGGGAGGTCGAAGCGGGGAACCAGGACCATCGTCGCCTGGGATTGAATCGCCAGGTGCAGCGCCGTGGTCATCCCGTAACTGTGAAAAAAAGGGAGGACGCAGAGAATGACCTCTTTGGCGTCTTGAAAACCCACCAGCCAAGTCCGTGTCTGCATTACGTTGCAGACCAGGTTGCGATGCGTCAAGACGGCCCCTTTGGAGATGCCGGTCGTGCCCCCCGTGTAGAGAAAAATCGCCGTGTCCTGCGGGGCCGGACGGGCGGCCGGAGCCGGCTGGGGCTTCCGCTTCATCAGATCCTTGTAGAGATGAACCTCGCCGCCAGTGTCTATCTTGGGCGTTTTGCCGCGATTCTTCAGGCGGTAGAGCACCGACAGAAGCTTCGGCAAGAAGTCCTGAACGCCCGCCACGATCACGCGCCTGACTGAGGTGCGAGGGCGTGCCTGGGCCAGCGTGGGATAGAGCTGATCCAGAACCACCACGGTCTCCGCCCCACTATTGTTCAGCTGGTATTCCAGCTCCCGCTCGACGTAGAGCGGGTTGGTCGGTACCAGGATACCGCCCAGCTTCATCACGGCCAGGTGCGCAATCGGATACAGGGGAATGTTGGGGAGGATCAAGGCCACCCGGTCGCCTTGCGAGACCCCAAGGGCGGCCAGCGACGCAGCGAAACGATCCACCAGCCGGCCCAGCCGCCCGTAGGTGATCCTGGCCCCGAAGAAGAGCGTTGCCGTCCGGCCGGGCGTCTTCTGGACGGCCTCCTCGAAATAGTCCCAGAGCGTCTTGTCCGGGTAGTCAATGGAGGCGGAAACCTCCGGGTCGTAGCTGTCGAGCCAAACCTTATGCACCTGCGTCACCTCCTGCATGCTCGTGAGTGCCCGGGCCCAGAGACCTGGCCGAGTCGCATGGACCATCCCAACCCCGGGGCCCCGGTCGAAGTTACCAAAAAGTGAAGTCCGAGGGAGGGTCCGAGGGAGGAATGAACTCGATCAATCTCCCTGAGGGGCGCCTCCCACACGGATTCCGCGCACTGCAATCTGCGTCAGTCGGGAATCACGACCTCCTCCAAGCCTTCCTCGGTTGGAGGAGGATACTGGGGATTGAGGGCCCGGAAGGCATCCACGATGACCCGCATGACCGCCAGGTTGCGGTACCAATTCTGGTCGGCAGGGACCGCGTGCCAGGGCGCCCAGGAAGTGGTGCAGCGGTTCAAGGCGTCCTGGTAGGCGGCCATGTAGTCTTCCCATTGCTCGCGCTTCGCCAGGTCGTCCGACGAAAACTTCCAGTGCTTGGCAGGGTCGTCCAGGCGCTCCTGGAAACGCTGTTTCTGCTCCGCTTTGGAAATGTGCAGGTAGAATTTGAGAATCGTCGAGCCGGTCTCGACCAACAGCTTCTCGAACTGGTTGATTTGTTCGTAACGCCGCTTCCAGACGGATTCCGATACCAGCCGCCGCACCCGGACCACCAGTACGTCCTCGTAGTGAGACCGGTTGAACACGCTGATCATGCCGGCCGCCGGAACCGCTTTGTGGATTCGCCACAGGTAGTCATGGGCCAGTTCCACCTTGCTGGGCACTTTGAAGGACGTGACCCGGATCCCCTGCGGGTTGATGCCCTGGAGCACGCGCCGAATGGTCCCGTCCTTTCCTCCGGCGTCCATGGCCTGGAAGACGATCAGCAGCTTGGACTTGCCTTCGGCGTAGAGCCGTTCCTGCCACATCCGCGCTTCCTTGCGCAGTTTCTTGAATTCCTGGTCGGCCGCCTTCCGGTCCAGGTGGAACTCGTCTGCCCGGGTGGGCAGTTCATTGACGCGAATGCTTCTCCCCGGCGTCAGCCTGTGCGTGTTCGGCATACCGTGAACCCTCTTTCCCAGACTGCGGAAGGCCCATTATCGCTGGAACCGGGCAGTGACACAAACGGGGAAGGGCGTAGGGCTCAGTAACCCGATCCATAAATACAGCGACGTATGTTGCGGGCGTTTCCAAGCAGTAGCTGGCCTGCGGGAACCGAGTGGACAACCATGCTCCGAGGCGGCGAGCGCCTGTGAGTTCGCGCGCACCCCTCACCGTATTTACGAACCGGAGTACTTAGGGCGTAGGACTGAGGGCGCGGAGCTCGGAGCTTGCGGCCGGTCCGATGTGCCTCCTACACCCTACGCCCTACGCCCCACCCCTTCCTCATGCCGAGGCTTCTATCGCTTCCCGCGTCGGCCCAGCACCTGGGTGTCCGGGTGGGTCTCGCTCCACATGTACCAGAAAGTGTCGAAGCCAAAGAGAGGCTCGACTGCGCCGGCGGGTTCGAAACGGCTTCGCTGAGGATCGAAGAACGACCCACTGTCCAGTTCCCGCCAGCGCTTCCCTTTCTTGCCAAACCCCTTACCAGTCGTTCGATAGGCGGCGGTGGAGTAGAAGACGGCGGCGTCCTTGGGACGGTAGAGAAAAATCTGAATGCCTCCCACTCGAAAGGTCGCTCCACCCGCGAAGTCTTCGAAAGGCACGGCGTAGGGCTTCCCATTGAGCCGAAAGGAAAAGATGGGCTGCTTGCCGCGGAACCGCACGTCGCGCGCTTCGGCGCCGCGGAAGATCGAATCGGAGCTGACATAGTTGTCGTAGGGATTGTTCTCGATGTGCTCCCGGCCATCGACCGACAAGACGAGCGTATCGGGGTGACGGCGCCTCCACTTCCCCCACTGGACCTTCTCGCCCAGAGGCAGCTCCTGGAGAGCTTCGCCCCGGAGATCTCCCGCCAGGGCGTCGCCGGTCATGATCGACCAGTAGCTGTCCGTCTCCTTGTCCTGCATCACGAGCGCCGAGTAGAGCAGACCCCCGGACGGCTCGAAGTGCAGTTCCCTGCCCTGGTAGTCGCGGCCGTACACGACGGCCGTATTGGCCAGGGGTCACCAGACGGCCGCGAAATTCTTGCCGTTGACCTGATCGTTGACCACCTCGTGGCGGTTGAGGAGGTTGAGGCTGTAGGCGCGGGCCTGGCCGTCCAACAGCACCCCCAGAACCCACGCCTCATCAGCGATCTCGGCCTCACCCGCCGCCACGAAGCTGGGGGTGTCGATGGCCGCGATACGGCCCCGAGGCAGCACTTGTATGAATTCTTCAGGTAAGTCGGGATGGGGCTTCGCGGGGGCTTCCTGCTGCGTGGAGCCGGCCGTGAGGCCCAGAGCCGCCCCCCCCAGGACCAGGATGGCCAGATTGTCGCGGATTCTAGATGGCACGCTTGTCACCCTCTTTCCCGACCAGCCTCGGCGCCTCGCGCAAAGTCTCGGCGGGCGTGGAGCAGTTTCAGGTCAGCGCCTCGTCAGTGAGTCGCCGTCGAACGCCTCACGCCGACCGTTCTCGAGAGATCCGGGCCGGCCCAAAGTTCTTCCCAGGCTAACCAAAAGCCACTCTCGAATCCAAATGCACCCTGGATGGCTGTTGGGAATCGGACGGGAAGCGATGCCGAGGCGGGCGAGCCTTGTGCTAGTTTGGGGGCGTCGCGGGACTTTGCGCACGAAACGAAGCTTGTTACAACCCTTGCTTTGGAAAGGACGAAACCATGAACCTCGGTCGAGGAATCTTCGGGGTGCCTGCACTGATCATGGCCTTCAGCACCTGGCTGCCGGCTTTTCCGGATGGGCCGTTTCCCCGCCTGACGGGCGGCTTCGGCGAGGAGACCTGCCTGAACTGCCACAACAGCTTCGAGTTGAACGCGGGGCGGGCACTGGGCGGAACCTTCCAGATCGAGAACGTACCCCGAACCTATCAGGCGGGACAGTCCTACACCTTGAGCGTGCTCATCAGCCAGCCCGGCCAGCGCCGCTGGGGCTTCGAGCTTTCTTCCCGGTTCGCGGAGGACGGGCGCCAGGCTGGCCGGCTCCAGCCCGATGACGAACTGACTCAGGTCCGGCCGGCCGGCGGGGTGCAGTACATCGAGCACACCGAAGCCGGCTCCCGCAAGGGCACCGCGGACGGCCCGGTTGAGTTCCAGTTCACATGGATCGCCCCCGACCCCGCCCAGGGACCGGTTCTGTTCAACGCAGCCGGCAACGCAGCCAACTCGAACGACAAGACCGACGGCGACTTCGTTTACACCGCCGGAGCCTACAGCGCGACTTCGGAAGCCCCCGCAGAGCCGGTGCTTCAGGTCGGAGTGCGAGAAACTCCCGCATCCCGCCGCCGCGCCGAGGACTCCCGGCTGGCCCATCTGCCCTCGCCGCGCGATCTCAACCAGGGGAATTTCGAAGTCCTGATCCAGCACCGGTTCACCGGTTCCGTGACGCGTACCAGCGCCCTGTTCGGCATCGATTTCGGCGCCAACATCAACCTGGGGATCGCCTACGCCTTGACGGACCGGCTGAGCGTGTCCGCCTCGCGCGCCCGTTTCTTCCAGAACGTCGCGCTGGCTGGAGAGTACGAGGTGATGACGAGAGAGGATTCTCCCTGGAAGATGTCCGTCGTGGGAGGGGTGCAGGCCCAGGACAACTTCCACAATCATTACTCGGGGTTCGTGCAGCTCCCTGCACAGGTCGACTACAAGGCCCTCCGGTTGTACGTCGTACCCAGCATGATCTTCAATTCGCGGCAGGACCTGCTCACGGAATCCCTCTTACCGGTGGCCGTCGAACCGGACGACAACCACACCTTCGCGCTGGGAGTCGGCGCCGATGTGGCGCTCAGCCCGCGCTTCTCGGTCACGGCCGAGTACGTCCCTCGCCTGGCCGGCTTCGGGGGCTTCGGCGGGGAGCGAGCAGCCGTCACAGGGGGGTTCAAGATTCGCACCTGGGGCCACGTGTTTCACCTGATGCTCAGCAACAGCCGGGTCATGACGCCCGCCGAGTACTCAGTCAACTCCCAGACCAATCAGGTGATGTTCGGTTTCAACATTTACCGCCGCATCGGGAGATAGAGGTCTTGGGACTCGGGGGCTTGG